>CAZSBE010000017.1:19392-39764 GCA_964604955.1 uncultured bacterium | reverse complement strand
TGGTGAAGAGGTAGTTCTCGGCCAGCGCGAAGGAGCCGGAGCCCAGCGCGGCCCATGTATTGGAACTCAGCGAATATATGATGTCGAACTCGCCCCTGTGGCGCTTGACGTATGTTCTCGCGTCCTCTGTGACTACCTTCACCCTGGGATCCCGGAAGATGTAGCCCGAGTACTCCGGCAACGTGATGATCTTGCCCGTCGAATCCCGGATAACGGGCGGCGGCATCGGAGGCGGCTGCGGGGGAGGTGGGGGCTCCTCGCTGGCCTCGCCCTTGGCCGCGGTATCGGCCGCTGGCACTTCGGTCGTCTCACCCGAACCGGCCTCCGCTTTTTCCGGCTCTTCCGCCTCGGCGGGCTCCTCCGCCGGCTCCTCTTCGGGAGGCGCGTAGTCTATGTAACCGCTCGAATCCCCGTAGACCATCATCTTGTTGATGTGGCCGTTGACCTCCACCGCGTGGATCTCGGTGCACCCGTGGTCCAGGGCCTGGAGCACGTCTCCGCCGCCCCCGGACCCAAGTGAGAGAAACGTGCAGGAATCGAAGAGCCCCACGAGGTACTTCACGTTTATGTCCCAGTCGGCGCCGCCGGAATCCTCGTCATCCCAGATCCCGTCGAACGGAATCACGGGCGAGTTGGAGACATTGTCGACGTTTATGCCCCGGTAGTATCCCCCGAAGTCGTACATTTTTATTTTGGCCATTGCGTCCCAGTGTTTGTATATGACCGGTGCGCGCTCCTGGCGCTCGGGCTCCAGCAGGGTCTCGGCCCGCGGCAAGATAGCGAACAGCAGAATAATCACAGCAGCCGGGAAGACCTTCCGCCAGGTGCGGCACTCCAGGAAAGCTGCCGCGACCAGCACCGGGAGCGCAGAGAGTGTGGCGGCGCCGGGCGTACCCGCGCCGTTCATGAGCAATATTGCCAGGAGCACGCCCGCTGCCGCTCCCAGCAGGTCCGCCATGTACAGGCCCGGGATGTTCTCATGGTAGCGCTTGAACATGAGGGCGACCGCGATTCCGCCGAAGAAGAAGCTCGAGCCCAGCAGCAGGAGCGTGAGTACGAACTTCCCGAACATGGCCCAGTTATTGGCTATGAGGCCGAAGTTCAGCCCCAGGTGGACCACCAGGGGGGGGCCCACGAGCGCCATGAGGCCGGTCAGGGTGAGGGCGGCTCCGAGGGTTTCCCTCCGGTTGAGTGCCCTGACGAGACGCAGCGAAAGCGCGCCCAGGCCGAGGCCAAGTATCGCCAGCGACAGCGTAAGGAAAGCGAAGGCATAGAAGTACTCGGCCGAGAATATCCTCGTCCACACGAGCTCCAGGCCGAGCAGTGTTGTCGAGATCAGGGCGATAGTCACGTAACGCTTGTTTTCCATGCTACTCTCCGGTCAACAGGGACTTTTGGGGGATGAACCGACTGGATCGAGTACTTCTCCGGATCTGATTGGCACCGCTTGCCTCTACTATACCCAAAACCCCCGCCGGGCCATACCCCTAAATTCGGGGGCCCCGGTCCTCAGGCCGCTGTTTCCTCCTTGAGTTTCCGCAGCCTCTCTGCGGCGTTGGTGTTTTCGGGATTGCGCTTCAGGGATTCAAGATAGTAGTAGATCGCGAGTTCCCTGTCGCCGTTCTCCATGTAGGCCTCAGCCAGGCTGTCGTACACATTCCAGGATTCGGGAAAGGCGCCAGCATTGAATTTGAAAATCGCGATGGCCTCCAGCGTCCGGCCGCCGAACAGCAGATCGTATCCGTGGGCGTTGATGTGGGCCTCCCAGTTTGTCGCGGGACCGTCCTCGATGAGCCGGTCAAGGTACTCGAGGCCGGCCTCCGGGCTCTTCGCGGTGACCGTCCACATCAGTCCAGCCCGGTCTCTCCACAGCACGGCTGCTTCGTCCTCCGGGTCCATCTCCAGGTCCCTTTCGAAACTCTCCAGCGCTGCTGCATACTGCGCGTTCCCGTAATAGGCTTCACCGAGGCTCAGGAAAGACCTGGATGAGTCGGGATAGGTCTCGGCGTTGACCTCAAGCAGCGCGATAGCTGCCTCGATCCTCCTGCTGCGAAGAAGCGCATTGCCGCTTTCGTTGAGCACTTCCCAGGTCAGACCCTCGGGGTTTCCTGCGTAGAGCTGCTCATACAGGTCTATGGCCGCACCGACGCCCTGTCTCAACGCCGCCTGGGTGATGCGCGAGGCGGGCGTGTTGTATTGCGCGTGGGGGGGGTAGGAGAAGACCGGATGGTCGCCGCCCGCCACGGCTAGACGGATGATCTCGTTGCGGATACTCAGGCCATTGAAGGAGTTGGTCAGGTACACGACCCCTATGCGCTCGGTCCTGTAGGCTATGGAGAAGCATCTGAAGGTCCCGAAGTCCCCCCACTGCCAGAAGCCGGTGCCGCACGGCGCTTCGTCGAGGCCGAAGCCCAGGCTCCAGTGCAATCCGGGTTTGACTTCGATCTGGGGACTCAGCATGACATCCACTGTCGCGCTGTCGAGCCCCGTGCTGTTGATGACGGCGCATATGAATCTGGCATAGTCCACGGCTGTCGTATAGAGGGTAGCTGCTGCGTGCGCTCTCGTGCGTTTTCTGAACTCGCCGTCGGTCTCGCCGGCTATGTCGTGCCCCACGGCCGCCGTTGTCTCGTATCTGTCCTGCCAGACCATGCTGCTGCTTTCCATACCGAGGGGCTCGATTACTTCCTTCCGCATGATCTCGTCCAGCGGCTCGCCCCGCAGGTACTCCACCACCGCCTGCAGGTATCTGTAGCCGTCGGCTGAGTAGCTGTATTCGGTTCCCGGCTCGAATCTTATGGGCAGCGGATCCCTGGGGCCGCCGTGGGGGAGCCCGGAAGAGTGGCTCAGCACCATGCGCGCCGTGATGGTCCTGAACCAGCCCGCATTGAAGCCCTCGCGGTCGATGGCATGGCCTATACACTCCGCCTCCAGATAATCGACCGGCACGTACTCGAAGAGGGGCCTGTCGAGGTCCAGTTCACCCTGTTCGACCATCTTCATGACGAAAAACGCGAAGAACGGCTTGGTCAGGGAGGCCGCTTCGAAGACCGTCGTATGGGTGACCGGCTCGCCCGTCACGGCGTTCTTGACTCCATAGGCCCCGGACCAGACAATCTCACCGCCCCTGATAAGCGCGATCGAAAGGCCCGGAATGCCGGCTTCGTCCATCAACATCGGGAGGTTTTCTTCGATCGCGGCGATTATCTTCTCGGGGGCGATGCCGGTGTTGAGATCAGGCCCCGCGCCACCGCATGACAGTGCAGTGGTGAGGAGTAGACAGAATACTACCGCATGCAGCAGGTGCTTCCGACCGGCGTCCATCAGCATCCTCCTTGCAGGCCCTTAAGTTCGAGTGGCAGGAGACACGCCCGCTTCCGGCCGGGAGCTTAAACCAAATCCGCGGCGCCTTCAAGACGCTTTACCCGGCCCGAAGGCTGTGTTATGAATAGACTACCGGACGCCCACCGTGCGGTGTCCGGCATTTCAACCTTGCACCGGAGGAATCCCATGCACCGGATGAGGATGCTCTCGATAGCGCTTCTCGCGGTACTGCTTGCCACAGCCTCGACGGCGCCGGCGGCGGCCGCAGGGGACGGGCGGGCCCCGGCGCCGCTTAAGAAAGTCCATTTTACGTATGTTCCAGCCGGGCCGCATCAGAAGGTGGTGCTTGCGGGCACTTTCAACGGCTGGAGCACGGACGCAACGCCCATGCGGCTGGAGGGCGGGAAGTGGACCACAATGTTGCTCATGCCCACAGGGGAATACCAGTACAAGTTCGTGGCCGACGGCAACTGGATCACCGACCGCACAGCTGAGAAGTTCAACCCGGATGGCTACGGCGGGCAGAACTCGGTCGTTATCGTGGATGAGGCCTACGAAGGCGTCGTCATGGTGCGCGGCGACGGCTCCATAGTGACCGCCGGCCTCGGCCACCGGGAGAGCGCCCGGGAGAGGACCCTGAACGCTGACGGCACCGTCACGTTGCGTTTGCGCGCTTATGCGGGAGACGTGGAAAGGGTTGAGGTCTGCCTCGTTGAGCCCGCCGAAGACTGCCTCGCTATGAAGCGCTTCGACAGCGACGGCACTTTCGACTACTATGAGGCCGATTTATACGTCCCGGAGTTCACGTATTTCTTCCGGCTCAGGGACGGAGATGCGGAGCTGATAATAGACCGCAGCGGACCTCTGAGCGGCATGCCGGCCGAGATCGACTGCTTCAGTTTCAGCGCCTCTGAAACCGCCGCCTTTGAGACCCCTGACTGGGTGAAAGAGGCGGTCATCTACCAGATATTCCCCGAGCGCTTCGCCAACGGCGACCCGGAGAACGACCCGGATTTCTCGGAGTGGTATTACGAGGGGCTGACCAGCCTGCCGCCGACCGGCAAGACCAATGAGGAGTACTTCCATCTCGTCGAGGACTGGTATGACGTGGCGGGCCTCGTGGAGAGCCCTTATAAGACCGACGGCAAGCCGGACTGGAACTCTTTCTACGGCGGGGACTTCGAGGGCGTAAGGCAGAACCTGGACTACCTCAGGGACCTGGGCGTCACCTGCATCTACTTCAATCCCGTCTTCGAGGCAAAGAGCAACCACAAGTACGACGCCGCGACCTATATGAAAGTGGACCCGCATTTCGGCACCAACGAGGACTTCAAGGCGTTCGTCCGGGACTGCCACGAGTGCGGCATACACGTCGTGATCGACCTGGCTTTCAATCACACGGGGCACACCTTCCGCGAATTCGTAGACGCGCGGGAGAAGGGAGTCGGGTCCGAGTACTGGGACTGGTACGAGTTCAAGAAGTGGCCCGTACCCGGGGACCGGGTGCATACGCCCTACAATGCCTCCGACTACTATGACTGCTGGTGGGGATTCGGACAGATGCCCAATCTCAACTTCGACCTGTCGCGGGCGAACGCGGAGGAGCAGAACGCTGTCGACATAGACGACGCCAGGCCCAACTGGCCCGTGGTCAACCATCTGCTCGACGTCACCCGGTTCTGGCTGGCCGAGATGGATGTCGACGGATACCGGCTCGACGTCGCGTCGGATGTCCCCTTCTGGTTCTGGGAGCTGTTCCGCGACAGGGTCAAGGACGCCAAGCCCGGGGCCTACATAGTCGGGGAGCTCTGGGGCGAGTCGCCCGAGTGGGTCAACGGCCGTTATTTTGACGCGGTGATGAATTACAAGTTCTTCCGTGACCCCGTCATGGCGTTTATCGGCAAGGGTGAGATGACGGCGGCCGAGTTCGACAGGGCGCTGGCCCCCGGGCGGCTGATCTATCCCGATGAAGGCGTGAGGGCCATGATGAACCTGATCGACAGCCATGACACGGAGCGCTTTCTGACAGCCGCCGGCAGGGACGTCCGCAGGTACAAACTGGCCATGCTGTTTTCAATGACGTACGTGGGAGCTCCGACCATCTACTACGGCGACGAAATAGCCATGGAGGGCGGGGGGGACCCCGACTGCCGGAGGCCTTTTCACTGGAAGTGGCCCGGCGAGAAGAAGAGAGCGGAAACGCATGCTTTCGTGCGCGAGCTCGCGGCGGTGCGCAGGGCGCATATATGCCTGGCGCTCGGCAGTTTCGAGACACTGCTCGCCCGCGACATGGTCTACGCCTACCGGCGTTACTCGAGACATGAACAGGTGTTCGTGCTGATAAACGCCGGGGGGGATGATGAAACCGTCAGCCTCCCGGTGGATTCGTCCGTAACGGCTCTCGAGGACGTGCTCAAGAAGAGGACAGTCGCCACGAATCCGGCTGAGGGGGGGCGGGTTCTCAACGTCACGCTGCCGGCTTACTCCGGCGCCATCTTCATCCCCCCGGGGTCATAATAATGCGGAGGTGAGGTATGATCAGGCCGGCACTACTGCTTCTCCTCATCATGCCCCCGGCGGCGATGATATTCGCAGGCTGCGGCGGGGCCGGGAAGCAGGATTCCAATCCAGAGGTCCTCTTGAGAACGGCTCTCGGGGACATCAGGATCGAGGTCTTTACCGACAGGGCTCCGGTCACGGCGGCGAACTTCTTGAGGTCCGTGGACGAGAACCGCTTTCGCGGGGCCGCCTTCTACAGGACGGTCACGATATACAACCAGCCCGACAGTGAATTCAAGATAGAGGTCATCCAGGGCGGGCTCGGGGATGACCCGAACGGATTGGGTCTGCCGCCCATAGAGCATGAGACAACAGCCGATACGGGAGTGCTCCACGAGGACGGCACGGTATCGATGGCGAGGTCTTCACCCGGCACGGCAAGTTCCGAGATATTCATCTCGATCGGCGACCAGCCCGAGCTCGATTACGGCGGGAGGCGCAATCCCGACGGCCAGGGCTTCGCTGCCTTCGGCAAGGTGGTCTCGGGCATTGACGTGGTCAGGGCCATCCAGGCCCAACCCGCGGACGGCCAGATGCTGAGAGCGCCGGTTGAGATCGAGCAAGTCGTGCGCGTCTCCGAATAGGGCCTCGGGCCTGCTACAGCACCTCCCTGACCGCGTCCGCGAGATACTTGATTCCCGTTTCGATCTGGTCCACGGAGGCGAATGAGTAATTGAGCCTCATCGTATTGCCCCCCGTGTGATCACAGTGGAACGGCCGACCGATGACATAGGCCACGTTGTGCTCGATGGCCGTCATGAATATCTCCTTGGTGTCGATGCGCTCCGGGAGTGTGAGCCAGATGAACATGCCCCCGGTGGGCTTCGACCACGATACCCCCTCGGGCATGTGGGCCTCGAGCGCCCTGAGCATGGCGTCGAGCTTGGGCCTGTAGCACTCGATGGCCCTCTCTATCGACTCCTTCATCTTGCCGCGCCTCAGGTACTCCGCGAGTATGAGCTGCGTAAAGGAGGGCGTGCACAGGTCCACGGACTGCTTGAGCAATATGATCTTATCGATCACGGCCTCTTCGCCCACGAGCCAGCCCATCCTCATGCCGGGAAAGAGCACCTTGGAGAACGTCTTCATCATGATGACGCCCTTTCCGCCTGCAAGCGTCCAGAGACTGGGCAGGATTTCACCCGCGAAACTGAGTTCGCGATAAGGCGAGTCCTCTATTATCGGAACTCCCCATTCATTTGCGATCCCTAAAAACTCTTTCCTCCGCTCGAGCGTCATGGACACGCCGCTGGGGTTCTGGAAGTCGGGAATAACATAGATGAACCGCGGTTTCCTGCCTTCGCCGTCGAGGTCCTTCAGAGCCTCCAGGAGCCGGCCGGGGTCAATGCCCCCATCGTCCAGCGGGATACCCCGCATGTCGGCGCCTGAGCGGGCGAAAGCCTGGATGGCTCCGAGATAAGACGGCTTCTCCATGATGACTGCGGAGCCCTCATCCAGGAAGAGCAACGTGAGCAGGTCCAGTCCCTGCTGGGAGGACGATGTTACGCATACCTGTTCTGTCACGGCCTCATCGCCGAAATCGTGCATATGAGCGATGAGGGCGTCCAGCATCTCGTCTTCGCCCCTCGTGGGACCGTACTGAAGCGCCAGGTAGCCTTTTTCCTTGAGCACTTCCACGGTGATGTCCGCGATCTCGTCGACAGGGAAGAGCGAAGGATGCGGCAGCCCTCCACCGAAAGAGATGACGCCGGGCTTGCGCGACCACTTGAGGATCTCCCTGATCTCGGATCTGAAGATCCTGTTCGAAACGCCGGAGAATTCGTAAGCCATACTCAGCCCTCCTGCAGTTGAGATTGTCCGCATCATTATACTAGATAGCATGGCCCCGTTGCCCGAAAAAACGCGGGATCGGGGGGCTCTGAAACGGCCTCTAGCGGAGTTTCAGCGACATGGCTATGCTGCAGCGCCGGTAGCGCTTGGCGTCGTCACCGGGGACCGGAGAGCGTTTGACCTTGCGGAAACCCAGCCTGCGGTAGAGCCTGCAGGCCTTCTTGAGAACCGGGCTCGTATGCAGGTAAAGCCGTTTCGCGCCCGAGGCCCTGGCGCGCCTGATGATGGCTTCGGCGAGGGCCGTTCCGACTCCGTGGCCCTGGGCCCCGGGGGTAACGCCCATCTTGGCGAGCTCCATCACGCCCTCGCCATGCCTGATCAGGGCGCATGTGCCGACGACCTCGCCGTCCATGAGCGCGAAGAGTATGGACCCGCCTTTCTTGATGATCCTGCGATTGGGATCGCTCAGGATGCTGATGTCGGTCTCTTCGACCGTGAAGTACTTCTCGAGCCATTCGATATTGAGGGCGATGAAATGCTTCTTGTATGCCGGCCGGTAGTCCACGATTTTCACTCGCGGTACGGTCGGCAGACCCAGCCGCTTGTTGACCCGGTTCGCCATCGAGTTGTCGTCGAGGGCGGCCTCCAGCCGCGCCAGGTCCTTCAGGAGGTCGACGCCCGCCTCTCTGAGCAGCCCGCGGTTGGCCGTCCTTATCTCGCTCCAGACCGGCTCCAGCTCCTCGATGAACCGCTTGCCCCTGCCGGAAAGATGGAGGAGCCTCTTGCGCTCGTCACTCGGGTCCTTGCTCTGAATCACGAGGCCCCGAGCGATCAGCTGGGACGCTATCTGGTTGATGGCCGGATGCGAAAGACCGAGCATCCTGGCAAGTTCGGTAACTGACATCGTGGATTCCCGGCCCAGGGCGTAGAGAATCGAGAACCAGTTGGCTTTGAAGTCGATTCCCATGTCACGGTAAACCTGCGACACGTCCCTCATGAGCCTATCGCTGAGCCTCTTGAGACGGGTGGCAAGGGCCAGCTCCATCAGGTCTGCTATGAAATCCATTCATGCCCCCTCGCATGCGGCCATTATTCTAGCTGGGAGGGCGGGGGAAATCCAGAAGAAACGGCGAGCGGCAGGGCGCGATGCCGATTGTGCATTTCAAGACCTGACCCCAATGAAAACCGGGGCCCTCTCGGGAGGGCCCCGGATACTGAAGACCGAACAGAACTACCTTACAACGAGCATCTTCTTGGTGGCCGAGTACTGGCCGGCGCTCATCTTGTAGAAATAGACGCCGGCAGCGACTTTCTCACCCTGGATGTTCTTCGCGTCCCAGGTCGCTGCATAGCGGCCCGGTTCCACTTGCTCGTTTACCACGGTCCGCACCAGCTGGCCCATTGCGTTGTAAACCTTGATGCTCACATCGCTTGTGCGGGCCACCTCGTAGCGGATCTCGGTCCCGGCCGCAACCGGGTTGGGTGCGTTCTGGTGCAGTGCCCACTTGAACACCTGCTGGTCCGGGATGTCGCTCGTACCGCCCGTTCCAGCACCGGTCGAAGGCAGTCCGAAAATGTCCTCGAGGACGGTCCGGAAGAGATCGACCCTGCCTTCGTAGTTACCCGGGACATAAGGCGTCCGCCCGGAAGGCACGGCGCCCGAGCAGTACTGCTTTGTGTGGTTGATACTGGCCGACTGATCGAAGTTGACCAGCACCGACTGGCCCACGCCCTGGTACTCGACATAAATGGCCATGTCGGCCTGAGCTACGTCGGGATTCAGCACCGTCATGAGGCGCTGGGCGACGTAGCCCGCGGGAGGCGCGGCCTCGGTCTTGACCCAGCTCATGTCCTTGAGATAAGGGCACTCGCGGTACACCAGCATGGTGTCGAGATCGAGCGGCGTAGGCGTGCCGAACACCGTCACCGACGGGACACCGGCGGCGTAGATGTAAGGCTTGTTGAACGCCGACTGGACTTCGCTCAGGTAGTCACAACCCATGATACCGCTCAGGAACTCACCGCCCAGCGAGTCCTCGCCGTTACCGCCTTCGACCTCCGGCGCGGCGCTGTATGCGGTCCTGTCGCCGCAGAGGAGCACTTTCCCTCCGCCGGCCAGGTAGTTCCGCATCTCGTTCTGCGCTTCGACGTCAAACAGGTTGCCGTCGAAGTAGGGACCGGTGAACCAGACCACCGCATCGTAGTCGGTGTTCCAGGTGCAGAGGTAGTGAATATGGAGACTGCTTCCGCCACCCAGAATATCGAACTTGTCAAAGCAGTAGCCCGCGTCACGCAGCGTCGCCTCGTAGATGTCTTCGAGCGGCTCGATGTTGTCGTCCGCGGCGAAGCACTGCGCGTAGTTGTAGTTCCTGCGGCCGTATCCGTCGACCAGGAGGATCTTCACGCCGTCGTATTCAGGCGGGTACATTGGCATGATGGAGAACGTGAAGTAATCATTGCCGTTACCCTCGCGGTCCGGATCCGCCGGGTCCGCCGTGGTCGGGAAATACTCCTCGTTACTCAGCTGATCCGTGCAGAGCACGTAGTACCAGACTTCGGTCCCCGGTTCCCACTCGGTCATGCTGAAGTCAGAGGGGACGAAGGTGGCGTAGTACTCGCCGCCGATGTCCGGATCCAGCGGGTCAAACGGCTGGTACTGGGTCATGGACACGGTCACCCAGGTCGCGCCCTCGTCGATGCTGCCGATAAGCTCCACTGCAGCCACATAATCCTTGTCCGTCACCTCGACGTAACACTGGTTATCGGCCCTTATAGGCACCGACCCGGTGTAGTAGTTGATGGTGTCGGCATCGTAGGCGTCGAACGCCGAATTATAGGCACAGAGGTCGAGATCCAGGAACGAGTCGTGCAGCAGGTCCATGTTCCGGGCCGTAAACACTGACGCGTTTCCATCGAAGAAACCGATCGAGACGTTGTCGATCAGGTTTTCGGTGCCTGCGTGCTTGCCGCGGCAGAAGTCTCCGAAGCCCGACTGGTCGAGCATGTCGAAGCCGAACTGCATCGAGTCATGGGACGTGCCGTAGAACGGGGTAACGTCCTCTTCAAAGTCGAAGTTCCAGAAGAAGCACCCGCCCGTCAGAACGAGATCATCGATATTGATCCACGGGCACCAGGTGGCATTACCCGTGTCGTAGAACCTGACCCTGGTGTCAGTGTAGTCACACGTGATGTCGCGTGCACACATATACTGGTCGTACTGCACGACGCAGCCCGTCTGCAGAAGCGGCATGCTCGGAGTCACGAGCCTGTACAGCCACCCGTTTCTCCACGGCACGCCGACCGGGTAGCCGCCCTCCGGCCTTCCCCTGTAAACCACCGATGAGTCCAGCGTACACGTGGTGCGGTCGCCGCCGTCCCCGCCTTCATACGGCGGGTCGGGGTCGTGGACCATGTGCCACTGGTCGATGATGCCGTCGGGATTCGGGAAGCTCCAGTAAGCGTCGAGCCCGCTCTCGAAGTCCTGGCTGTAAACGTGGCCGATGTCGCCCCTGACGATGACGTTGTCGACGAACGCTGCACCGTCGGTCTGGCCCCTGCCGTCCATGTCACTCCAGTTGGGGTCGGATACGAAGCGCCACCTGAACTGCGGAGCGCTCGTCATGGAGTATTCCGACGACGCGATCTCAGCCTTGAAAGCCGGCCAGGCCGGGTCGGACCTCTGCTGCCAGTTACAGTTCACCAGGTTGTTGACGTCGGTATTTCCCCAGTAATCGGGGTTACCCAGGCCCTGGGGATCCCCGCACTGACCGCCCGGGTTGTTGCTTGTAGCGTTGAAAGTTCCAAGAGTCTGCCACTGCGTGCCATCGAAGAAGTCAATATAGAAATAGTCGTACTTGCACTCCGTATCGTACCTGGGATCGAAGTATATCGTACAGCCATTAGCTATACTGAATGAGCCCGGCAGGTCGAGCTTGGCCACGCAGTTCCACCGGTTACCATAGCCGATCTGGTTGAGCCATGTCCCGCACTCAACCGGTTTGCCCTCCCACAGGCTGTCGGTCCCGCACCACAGCGCCGAGTCACCGCAATACGAGCGCTGATTACACCGGTACGTGTCCATGTGCCAGAAGTTGATACCGGTCTGGGAGGGAAGCGAGAAGATGTCGTAGTGCCAGAAGCACCTGGTGTCCCACGGCGCATTGGTCCCGCAGGAGTCACCGTAGGGCCAGTTCTGTTCCCAGCACCATGTCTCGCTGCCCGCTGGTCCGCCCTCGGCCTCACCGCCGTGGCCTCCAAGCGGGTCGCCCGGACAGTATGAGTCGTTGTTATGGACCTGGACCCAGGTCGTATCTCCAGCCTGAAGGATCACAAACGGTGCGTTGTTCTGCAGTCGGCCGACTGCGTAATCCGGTGGCCGGTAAGGCCCCACGGACTCTCTCATTGCGAAAGAGGACGTGGCAAAGCAGCCAATCAGCATGCCCGCTGCCACCAGCACAGCAACTGAAAGCTTCATAGTGTCACCTCCAAGAGTAACAAGCCTGATGCTCGTCGGTGCCGACAGGCAAAAGGCCTACAGGGGAAGCCTGATCATGAGTTGTCGGTTGTCGTCGGACAGGTTGTAACCGGTTTCCCCTCCGTGGCATGCGGGAAACACGTGATCAGCCGGCATCACCTCCTCGCGCACGTAGTATTGTGGTCTGCATAATGAGTCGCACTCTATCCCCTTCCCGTCAACTATACCCAAGTTTCCGGTATCCGCTAGGGGTCAAAAACAGGGCAAAGAAGATGGGGTCAGGTCTTAAAATGCACAATATGAGCGGATTCGGCCAACCGGTCGGCCTATTCGTAGGCCTTGAGCAGCCCGGTTCTCTCGTTGAACTCCCGGATACGTCCGTCCCATTCGCGGTATGAGTTCATTCTGCTCTTCCAGTAGTCATCGGAGTACCACTGGGCGTTGAGCTCCTCGACTGTCTTGCCCTGCTGCTCGATCCAGGTGAAATACTTGAGGTTATGCACGCGCTTGCGCTCCCAGTAGGTAAGCTCCAGCATATGGTCGAGACCCTGTCCCATCAGACACGCTTCGAAGTCCTTCGCCGCGTCAATCTCGGAATACTCCCCGTATTCGTTGCGCATCTCGCGGAGCCTCGACTGGTAGAGCTCCATCGAGTCCGTGGCGACCGTGAAGATACAGTCGTTCTCATTCATCTCATAGTACTTGGCCATCTTGATGGCGCCGAGCAGGTTCGCGACCGATGAGATGCCGAAGAGGTCAAGTCTGCCGGCGAGCCCCTCCGGCACCCCGGCCTCCCGGAGGTACGCCTTCCCGGCTTCCTCGTTGAACAGGCGAATGAGGCGCACGCAATCCTCATCATCGATGCCCGCGACCATGTCCATGTTCCTGATGTTGTGAATCCAGGGAACGTGCTTGTCGCCGATCCCCTCTATCCGGTGCTCGCCGTAGCCATTGTAGAGCAGTGTGGGGCACTGCACGGCCTCGCCCGCGCATACCTTGACCTGGGGGAACTTCTCGCGGATGTAATCGGTGCAGCCCAGCGTTCCGGCCGAGCCCTGAGTCAGGAAGATCGCGGTAAGCCTCTGGCCGTCCTTCGCCTCGCTTGCGTAGACTTCTTCCATGGCCGGCCCGGTCACCGCGTAATGCCATATGGAGTTTCCGAACTCGTCGAACTGGTTCAGCACTACTACCTCGTCGGGTCTTGCATTCTTGAGCTCATGGGTCTTGTCATAAACCTCTTTGACATTGCTCTCGGTTCCGGGTGTCGCGTGAATTTCCGAGCCCACCATCCTGAGGTACTCGAACCTCTCCTCCGACATGCCCTCCGGCAGCACGGCGATGGAGGTGCAGGCCAGCAGGTAGGAATCATAAGCGCCGCCGCGGCAGTAGTTACCCGTGGACGGCCACAGAGCCTTCTGCGTCGTGGGGTCGAACTCGCCGCGCACAAGCTTCTCGACGAGCGGCCCGAACGTCGCGCCCACCTTATGCGCGCCGGTGGGGAAGAACTTGCCCAGGAGCACGAAGATCCTCGCGCTGACCCCGCTCAGCTCACTGGGTATCTCGAAGTAGTTGACGCCGCCGAAACCGCCGCCCTGCTTGACGGGCTCGTTCTTCCAGGTGATCCTGAACAGGTTCCTGGGGTGAAGGTCCCAGAGGCCTATGCCCTCGAGCTCCTTGACTATTCCGGCCGGGATCTTCCCGGGGTCCCGCATCTGCTCGTAGGTCGGGATGATGATGTTCCTCTCGCGGCATCTCTTGACGGTATTCTCGAGGACCTGTTCTGTGCTCGGCATCTCGTCTGTCTCCTTCTGAGTAGGCTTGAGGCCGTTAAGTTGTCTGTAAAATCGGTAAGGAGAATCTTAACAGCATCGGATGGCGAAATCAAACACCAACAGGGGTCAGGTCTTGAATTGCACAATCGAGCCGGCGTCTGCCGCACGTATTGACACATGCGGCCCCTGCGACCATAATCAAAGGGAGTTCACGGAAGGAGGTCGCGCGCCTGGCCGAGCCACTGAAACACAGAATAGAGCACCTGGTGCTGGCGTGTTTCTTCCTGAGCGGATTCGCGGCGCTTGTCTATGAGGTGAGCTGGCTCAGGCTGGCCGGCCTCTATTTCGAGAGCACGGCTTACGCGGCGGCGACGGTTGTCGCGATATTCATGGGCGGGCTCGCGCTCGGAAGCTACCTCTCGGGCCGGGTCGCCAGGCGGAGCGGCGACCTCGTCCTGGTCTATTTCAACCTGGAACTCCTCATAGGTCTTGTCGCGCTTCTGATCCCGTGGCTCTTCACCGCCGTCAGGCCGCTGTTCGGCGTCATATACCGCGGTACGTACGACTACCAGTTCGTCTATCATGCGCTTCGCATCCTTCTCTCGGCTCTCCTCATGCTCCCGCCCGCCGTGCTGATGGGCATGACCCTGCCGCTGCTCATCGAGGCGCTCACCCGGTCCCACAGCGGCCTGAGCCGGAAGGCCGGGTTTCTATACGGCGTCAACAGCGCCGGCGCGGCTCTCGGCGCCACGGTCGCGGGGTTCGCACTACTCCCGCGGCTCGGGACCTGGAGGTCCACGCTCGTCGGCGTGGCCATCAACCTCGGCGTCGCGCTCGCCGGGTACCTGGCCCTGGGCTGTTTCCCCTGGTCCGCAAGGGCCGCCGCCCGCGCCGCAGCGGAAGTCAAGCAGGCGCTTGCCACACGAAGATACATCCTGGCGGCCTTCGCCATATCCGGCTTCTGCGCCCTGTGTTACGAGATCATCTGGACGCGGCTCCTGGTCTCGAGCCTGGGCCCGGCTTCATACTCCTTCGCCACGGTGCTTTCATGCTTCATCCTGGGCCTGGCCCTGGGGAGCTCGGCATATGCGGCCCTGTCGCGCCGGATAGAGGACAAGGTCTTCTCATGCGGCGCACTGCTTATCCTAACCGGGCTCGCGGCGACATTCGCAGCCCTCGCGCTTCCGGGCCTGCCGCAACTCGCATCCAGGCTGATCGCAGAGAACCAGGAGAGTTTCGGGGCCGTTGTCGCGATCAAGTATTTGCTTGCCGGCGCCGTGATCCTGCCGCTTACGGTGTTCTCGGGGGCGCTCTTCCCGGCGGCGGCTTCCGCCTATGTGCCCGACTCGAGCCGGCTCTCGGAGCGCATAGGCAGGCTCTACGCTGCAAACGGGGTGGGCTCGATCGCGGGCTCCCTTGCAGCCGGCTTCCTGTTGCTACCCGCCATTGGCGCGCATCGGGCCGCCCTGCCCGTCATCATGCTGGAGCTCGCTCTCGGGCTTTACATCGTCGGGAGGGCCAGGGGCTCAAGGTGGGTGGCCTATGTTCTTCCGGTGCCGCTGGCCGCCGTCCTGATACTCCTGATTCGCCCCGCCGCCGATCCGCGGGTCCTGTACGGGGGCAGTTACATCTACTTCTGGCAGTACCGGGACGCCCCGGGAGATCACCTCCCCGTCGAGATGCGGACGCTTCTCTACCACAAAGACGGTCCCGGCGGAACGGTAACCGTGAGCCGTTCCTCCGACGGCGCCACGACCTTCCTCGCTATTGACGGCAAGACCGACGGGTCGAACGAACCATCGGACATGACGACCCAGTCGATGCTCGCCCATCTTCCCCTGGTTCTCCATGGGGCTCCACGTGACGTCCTCATAATCGGGCTCGGTACGGGAACGACATACGCGAGTGCGCTGGGGTATCCCGCCCGCAGGGTCGAGTGCGTGGAGATATCCAGAGAGGTCATCGAAGCTTCGCGCTTCTTCAACACGGCCTATGACAGTACACGGATGAGCGACCCCAGGGGAGAGGTGATTGCAGCCGACGGCCGGAGCGTCTTGTTCTTCACTCGAGGCGAATATGACGTAATAGTTGCGGAGCCCTCCAATCCCTGGCTGAGCGGGATGGGTAACCTCTTTACCGAAGAGTACTTCAATGCCCTGCGCGGGCGGCTCAGGGAGGGGGGAATCTGCTGTCAGTGGCTGCACGGCTACAGGCTGAGTCCCCGGACTTTCAAATCCGTAGTCAAGACGTTCGCCACGGTGTTCCCGCACACGTCCCTGTGGTGGGTAAACATCACCGGAGGGGACTTTCTCCTCGTGGGCTCTGACGATCAGCCCGTCGTGAGCCTTGCGGAAATAGACCGGGCCATATCGGACTACGGCATAAGAAACTACTTCCGCAGCGACGGCTATATGTCAGCTTACTCGTTCCTCAGGCGTTTCGTCGCCTCCGACATCGACCTCTGGAATTACGCCGCGGACGGGAGGCTCGTGACCGACGACAGCGCCTTCCTGGAGTACTACGCATCGCGGGAGATGTACGCAAGCGTGCTTGACGAGCTTCACCGCGAGCTGGCCGCGCTGTCGAGGCCGGCGCTCGCGCTTCTGGATGCCCGGGACGCGGGCGACCCGGAGGTGAGGGCGCGGCTCGCTCTATACGAGGATAACCGGCGCACCTTCATGGAATTCGTCTACACGGACTCGTCTGAAGACCCCTGGAAACACCCCGTTTACAAGGCCAAGCGGAACGATTGGAAAGAGGATGAGGACATATCGGTATCTCTCGGGAGGATCATGACCGGGTATGCGGAGCGGCTATACCTGGAGGCGCGGAACACGCCTTTCGGCGAGGACCGGAGAAAGCAGATCCAGAACATCCTGCAGGGGTACACGGAAGCGTTGAGTTTCTCCGAGCCGCGCGACGCCGATGTCGAGAACCTGGCGGTGCTCTACCGGGACATCGGGGAGCTCGCCGCGGCCCTCGCTGTGCTCGATTCCGCCCTGGTGCGCGGCTACGAGAGCGTGGGGATACATGATATCAGGGGCGGGCTCCTCTACTCGCTCGCGAAGGATGAAGCCGCGAAGGCCGAGGCGGGTGGTGAAGGGCAATCCAGCGCGGGCGGGCATAAGGCCGCGGCCGACGATTACCTCGTGAAAGCATCGGAGTCCTACAGGCGGGCCACAGAACTCGAACCCGCCAACGTAGTATACTGGCTCCGCCTCGGCGCGGTCATGTGGGCGCTCGGGGACCGCGACGCTTCAATGGCCTGCTGGCAGCGAGTACTCGTCATCGATCCCGACAACGAGGACGCTCGAAGGGCGCTCGCCGTGGTGGGCGGCTGACCCGCCCTGCCGCCCGGTTACCGGACGAGCACCACCCGTCTCACCTGATGTTCGGCCGCGCTTGCGCAGCGTACGAAGTAAACCCCCGGAGCCGCTCCCGCGCCCCTCGCGTCGAGTCCGTCCCAGGTGACGCTGTGCCGCCCCGCCGCATAGGGGCCCTCGGCCAGGGTCCTTACGAGCCGGCCCTTCACGTCGAATACCTCAAGCGAGACGTCCGCGGCCTCGCCCAGCGAGAAGGTCATGCGGGTCTCGGAGGTGAACGGCATGGGGTAGGGCCGGGCCAGGTAAACCATGCCCGGGCCCGGCGCGACAGGCCCGGCCACCGGGACGCCGGCGTCCGATTCAGTCTGTATGAAGTAGAGGTCGGCCTGCCCGTGCCGCTGGTCGGTCCACACTATAGACACAGTACCCGCGGCATCGGCAGTCACGCAGGGAAGCACCGAGGGCTCCGCAGCCCTCGTGATGCGGGTCTCGTCCCCCCAGGTCGAGCCGTCCTCTGTCATGGTGTAAATCTCTGTATCCACGTGCCGGTGGTCCGACCACGCCACGTGTACCTTCCCTGTCCCGTCGACGGCCACCGACGGCGTGGCCGTCTCGAAACCGCCCGTGACTATCTCCTCCACCGGCTGCCAGGCGGCCCCGTCATACCTGGCGTAGAAGATGTCGGTGTTGACCTCCTCACCGTCGTGCCACACGACATGCAGCGAAGAGTCGGGCCCGGCGGCGATCACGGGATTGCGCGAGAATGAGGAGTCGGATGAAATCCCCGTACGCCCCGACCACACCAGGCCGTTATAGCTCTGGTGCACGATCTTCTCCATCTCGTCAGGGTTGTTGGCGGTCTGCCTCTCATAGACGAGATGCAACAGGCCGTCGGCACCAAGCGTCATGGACGGCCGGTAGGAGTCCCTTGCCGGGGAAGCGTCCACGTCAAACGGCGCGGACCAACCGGCGGCTGTCCGGTAGGCGAACTCGACCGCGGCCGTCCTGTACGCGCCGCCCTGCCGGCTTTCCCAGGCCAGGTAGACGGCCGTGTCGCCGACCGCCAGCACGGGGTTCCGGTCTATTTCGCCATAGGTCGTGACCCGCTCGTCGGCGGACCAGCCGCCTGCTTCGTCCCAGGATTTGTAATACACTTCCTCGTTGCCGTCGCGCCAGTCGACCCAGGCTACATGGAGCCCGCCGTCAGGTCCGACGGCTATGCACGGCCCGAAGGAATGGCTGGGGTCGTGGGTCAACCTCACCTCGGTCTCCCAGGCGCCCCCGGACCTCCTGCGGTAATAGATCTCGCTGTTATCGTCCCTCGTGTCGGCCCAGACGAGGTGGAGCGTGCCGTCGCCTTCCGTGACCATCGCGCGCCCCCCCGGGAAGCAAGTCTGCGAACTCCCGTCGCCCGATGTCAGGCGTTCCTCCGCCTGCCAGCCCGCGAGCAGCGCGCTTCCCACGGTCACCGTCTCATAGGCGTGCCCGCCGATGCTGTCCGTATAAGTCGGATAGGACCCGCAGCCCGCCGTCACTATCCCCTGGGACGTGAACGACATGCCCAATTCGCCGGCCGGCCCCACGGCCACGACGTCCCATGATACGGTGGTGCTGTCGTTGGAATACATATCCGAAAGCGCTATCGTGGCGGAGCCGCCGGCCAGGCTCAGGCCCGGCGAGAGGCTTATGGTAGCCTCGCAGCCGGTGCACGGGTAGAGGCCGCTGAACCAGTTGGGACCAGGGTAGAGAACCTTGAGGTCCACCGTGAAAGTATCGCCGACGCTTACGGAGTTCTCGAAGGCCGGCGTGAGCACCCAGGGGCTCGCCATCATCCCCCAGTGTCCGCTGTAATCCCAGAGGTCGTCCACGAAAAAGGCCTGGTCGACGATGAGGTCGGGCCCGCAGAGGCTGCCCGAATACCAGGGGTCGTGCATTATGAAAACGCCGAGACTGTCGTCATAGCCCTTTACGACGCGGTAGTGGCCGGAGGTGTGAGTGCCGCTGAACCAGGTGAGCACGAACACGGGTACCTGCGACCACACGGCGTTCTTGAGCTTCTGGCTCGCGTTCGAGAAGAGGTTATTGTCGTTGCAGGCGTAGCCGAGCTTGCGCTGCGTGTAGCCCTGAAGCGCCGGGTCCTGCACTGCCACGCTCATGCCGCTGAAATGGCCGGCACGCCGCATGTCGTCCGAATAAGTCCCGGAGCCGACCACATCATTCGCGACATCGGCGATGTTGTGCTGCCCGATCTCCTCGCCGTGGTAATCCATGATCATCTGAAGCGACGATGGGCCGCAGTACCAGCTCGTTATCTGGAAATGATATGGGACTCCCGGTATGTCGTAACATGCCGGCATGGCCCCGAGCACCGGCTGGGGCTCGCTCTCGGACGCCCCGGCCCCCAGATCCGGCCCGGGCCCGGCAATATCGGGTCTTGCGGCTTGCGGAACGAGCGCTCTCCCGGCCGAGCCGTCGAGAGTGCCCAGCACGTCCGCCTCCCGGCGCACGGCGTCGATGAGCCACGACTCCCCGGTGGGCGAGGCGAATCTCCAGTAGATCTGCCTGTCACAACCCTCTATCATGACGGCCTCGGGCACCTCTCCGTAAAGCCCCATCGCCCGGCGGGTCGCCGCGACCCTGTCTCCGGCCTCGGCCGCGGACACCGGGGGAAACTCGTCAAACGGGAAATGGAAGTTGTACCAGAGACATTTCGTGGCCTCGGCATCCACTCCTATGAGTCCGACTACGCGGCCTCCCGCCCGAATGGGTATGAGTCCGTATGCGGGTTCCATGGATTCCGGGTGGTGGATGAAGAAGACCTCGTCCAGGCTCGCGTTCACGAGGTCGGCCTTGGGAATGATCCCGTCGGTCCCGACCCTCACGGCGCGGTCGAGCGCCGCCCGGGCGAGACCGAGAGCGCTCTCATCAACCGACTGGCCGGCGCCGGCCGCCGCGGCCAGCAGCAAAATGGATACACATACGCCTGTCGCTTTCAGTCTCAAAATGTCTGCCCCCTTCTGTTGGGTTACTGCCCCAGCTCAATCAGTGCGCGCAATCCGGGCCGCGCCGTTTGGAAATACAGCCTCCATCGCGTATTTTACCACAGGTTATGAGAGCCGGCAAGCCCGG
>CAZSBE010000017.1:9791-19292 GCA_964604955.1 uncultured bacterium | reverse complement strand
GCGCCGCCGCGCTCCGCCGGTTGACAATCCGGCGGCCCGGGTAGACACCACTCCTTGAAAGGTAAGCTGCTTTCGGGTATATGTAGAGTAGGGGAGAAGCTTCGTGCCGAAGACCGCACTCATTTGGGAAAGCCGCGGGGGGATATCATGAGGCCCAGGGTACGCATGCAGCGGCTCGTCGGGAAGACCGAGTAGTATGAGCAACATAAGGCGCATAGTCCAGCTTGCCGTCTTTGCATTCTTCCTGCTGTTGCTCATACAGACCGTCTCGCCGGTGGAGTTCGCCGTCAGGCCGGACTTCTTCATGCATCTCGACCCGCTCGCCGCCGTGTCGACGGCGCTGTCTTCCTGGAGCGCCGGCGTCATCATCGCGAAGTTCCGCGCGGCCATCCTGGTCGCCGTGCTCACGGTTCTCCTGGGAAGGTTCTTCTGCAACTGGGTCTGCCCGCTTGGGACGACGCTCGATATCTGGGACAGGCTGATACGCGGCCGACGCAGGACGGCGCGGGCTCCGAGAATCGCGCATTCGCCCGCCCTCCGCAATCTCAAATACTACATACTGGCGCTCTTTCTGTTCGCGGCCCTTTTCAGCACGCAGATAGCGCATATACTCGACCCGATCCCGCTGGTGACGCGGAGTTACGCCATTGCCCTTTACCCGTACTTCACGTATGTGGCGAAGACGGTTCTCTCTCCACTGTGGCAAGTGCCGGTGGTGAGCCGGGTGTCCGAGCCGCTCTATACGTTCATGAAGGCGCATGTCTTCTACCCCAACCCCGACATCGGCTACCAGACAATCACCTGGCTGCATCACGTCACCTTCGCCTTCTTCGCCGGCGTGCTGGCGCTCTCGTTCCTGCATCCCAGGTTCTGGTGCCGTTATGTCTGCCCGCTCGGAGCGCTGCTCGGGCTCCTGTCGAAGGCGAGTCTCCTCAGATGGACCGTGGCCCCGGAAAAGTGCACCCGCTGCAACCGGTGTGTGGTCGAGTGCAAGACCGCGGCGATCGCCGACAGAGCCGAGGGCTACTGGGTGCAGGAATGCGTGGAGTGCTTCAACTGCGAGGGCGTGTGCCCCACGGGCGCCGTCAAACTCAAGTTCCAGTCCCCTGCCGCGAGCATAGCCCGGGAGCGCGCGAGCATTCCCGGGGGCTTGAGCCTATCCAGGCGCCGCTTCATGCAATCGGCCCTGGTGGCCGCAGTCACGGTTCCGTTTCTCAAGCTCCGGACCACGGACCGCGATCCCAACCCGTGGCTCATCCGCCCGCCGGGGTCGCTCGCCGAGGAGAGTTTCCTGGACCGTTGCATACGCTGCGGGGAATGCATGAAAGTGTGTCCGACCAATGGGCTGCATCCGACGCTCTTCGAGGCCGACCTCGAAGGCATAGGCACGCCGAAGCTGGTACCCTCGCTCGGTCACTGCGACTACGAGTGCAATTCCTGCGGGCAGGTATGCCCCACGGGCGCCATAGCGGAGCTCACTCTCGAAGAGAAGAAAGAGACCAGGATCGGGACGGCTTACTTCAACAAGGACAAGTGCTACCCGTGGAATGAGAACATAAACTGCCTCGTCTGCGAGGAGCACTGCCCGACACCCGAGAAGTCCATAAAGTTCTGGGACGTGGAAGTGCTCGAACAGGAAACCAACAGGATAGTGACGGTGAAGAGGCCGTACGTGGTTACAGAGACCTGCATAGGCTGCGGCATCTGCGAAAACAAGTGCCCCTTGAAGGACGAGCCGGGGATTCGGGTCACAGCGAGGAACGAAGACCGTAACCCCGGACGCTACTCAGGAGGAAGAGGTGTCGAACCGCAAACTGAAACCCCTTAGGGAAGCACATGCGCTCATGCTGTTCGCGGCCCTCTGCCCGGCGCTGGCCGGATGCGGGGACGGTGGCGGAGGGAGCGGACCTGCCGGGCTTCTCCCGGACCCTGCAGCCGTAGCCGGGGCGGGCGCCATGGGCGACATCGCGGAGTATGAAGACGAGACGCTCTACGATTTCTTAGACGGCGGCGCCGAGCTCTATTTCGACTACGGCATAGTCTCGATAGCGTCGGCCGAGTACACGACCGCCGCCGGCAGGACGATGGAAGTGAGCGTTTACGACATGCAGAGCCCGGCGGGCGCCTTCGGCATTTACAGCAATATGCGTTACGCCGGCGCCGACTTCGTCCCGGTGGGAAACGAGGGGATGCTGTCGGCCTCGTCCCTCGATTTCTGGAAGGGCAGGTACTACTGCCGCCTGGTGACCTTCGATGCGGCGCCCGAGACGCAGGCCGTCATGCTGGAACTCGGAAGGGCCCTCGCCGGAAACATCACGGGAGCCGGTTCCCCGCCCGCCGTCCTCGGGCTCCTGCCCCGGGAGGGCATGGTGCCGCGGAGCGAGAAGTACTTCCCCCGCCCCATCGCCCTCAATAACATCCGCTACATAAGCGCCGAGAACGTTTTCCGGCTCGGTGAGGGGGCGCAGGGCGCCGCCGCGCAGTATGAGAGGGACGGGGCCGTATTTACACTTATATTGATAGAGTATGGTACGGAGGAAGAGGCCCGGGCCGGCCTTGGCTCCTTCCGCGCGCATGCCGGCGATGAGTCCGGCGGGCTCGTCGCGCAGAGCGGCCGTTTCATAGCCGGAGTATGGGACCTCGAGAGCGAGGCCGCGGGGGAGGTACTCCGGGATGTTTCAGCGGCGCTCGGCGAGAAGCAGTAGGAAAGCGGGGTAGGGGCGAGGGCAGCGGCGTTAGAGAATCGTCGCCGGCGGGAAATGAGCGGCATGGACGAAGCAACGACAGTGAGGGAGACAGGACATGACAAGGAAGGTGAGCCATGTCGGGTAAGCGGCTGGACCGGAGAGATTTCTTAAGGAACATGGCACTTGCCGGGGCATCGTTTGCCTGCCTCGACCTGGCGGGTTGCGCGAAGGAGGGAGGGGGCGATGCCGCGGAAGGCGCCGCGGGTTATGCCATGAAGGGCGGGTTCGAAAAGAACGTCGGCCTCGGCGTGGCACGGGGGGGAGACGACCCGGCCGGGCTCGTAAGGGCGGCCGTGGACGCGGTGGGCGGCATGAAGAGGTTTGTGAGCGCCGGCGACATGGTCGTAGTAAAGCCCAACATAGGGTGGAACCGGACGCCCGAGCAGGCGGCAAACACCAACCCCTCAGTGGTGGAGGAGGTTGTCCGGATGTGTGTGGACGCCGGCGCCAGGAAGGTCAAGGTCTTCGACTCTCCATGCAACCCCGCCGGGCGCACGTACAAGATGAGCGGCATCGAGGAGGCCGCAAAGCGGGCGGGCGCCGATGTCATCTTCATGGACGAGCGCAAGTTCAAAGATGTCTCCATACCAGCCGGCGTGGACCTCAAGTCCTGGAACATGTACACGGAGGCCTTCGAGACAGACGTGCTGATCAATGTCCCGATACTCAAACATCACAGCATGGCCAGGGTCACCATGGGCATGAAGAATCTCATGGGGCTCCTGGGCGGCAACCGCTCCGCGATTCATCCGGGTCTCGACCAGAAGCTGGCCGACGTGAACACGGTGCTCGTTCCGCACCTTACGATTATCGACGCGTTCCGCGTGCTCAAAGCGCACGGCCCGAATGCGGGAACGCCCGACGACGTCGCCCTGGCGCGGCATGTCATCGCCGGAACCGACCCCATTGCGGTCGATTCCTACGGCGCAGAGCTCTTCGGACGTGTGACCGGCCGTGACCTCAAAGGCGCGGACATCGGGCACATAAGGATCGGCCACGAGATGGGCCTGGGCGAGATCGACCTCGGCAAAATCGAGGTGAATGAGATAGACCTGGCCTAGACTTCCTTAAGAAATGAACGCCTTGCCGGAGACGGGCAGGGCGAGAGAGGTTTCGGCTTATGGATCGAAGAGAGTTTCTTAAGGCGAGCGCCGCAGCGGCCGCCTCGAGCGTTCTCCCCTGGGGCGGCCTGTTCGCCGAGGAAGTAAGGCCCGGGGGCAGGCCCGTCGTCTGGGAAATAGAAGGAGATCCGGCGGCCGCCGTGGACAGACTCTTCTCGTCCCTGGGCGGCCTCGAGAAGCTCATAGCGGGCGATGTGGAAGGGGCGACGGTGCTCCTCAAGCCCAATATCTGCCTGCCCCATCCTCCCGAGTCGGCGACGACCACCTCGCCCGAGCTCATCGACGCCCTGTGCTCGTATCTCACGCGGCAAAAGGTGAGGAGAATCCTGGTGGCCGACCACACGCTGCAGAAGGCGGAGCGGTTTGAGGGAAACGCCATAGTCAGGGTCGCCGGTAAATACGAGCGGGCGGAAGTCATCATAGCCAATGAGCAACGCCATTACGAACCGGTGGAAGTCGAAGGCAAGGTGCTCAAGAAGACGGATGTCCTGAAGACTCTCGCCGGCGCCGACCTGGTCTTAAACGTCGCCACAGCCAAGAATCACTCGGCCACCCGGGTCAGCCTGGCCGTCAAGAACCTGATGGGCGTCATATGGAACCGCTCGGAGTTCCACACCAGGCTCGACCTGCAACGGGCCATCGGCGACCTGGCGCTGGCTGTCCGCCCTGGGCTCAACATCATAGACGCGAGCCGCGTGCTCCTTGACGGCGGCCCCACGGGCCCGGGGCCCGTAACCAGGGACGGCCGCATGTTCGCGAGCACCGATATTCTGGCGCTCGACTCGGTCGTGACGGCTCGCTATGCGTTCGGAGGCCGGCCGCTCACTGCCGTCGAAGTGCCTCACCTGCGCGCCGCCTATGACAATGGCGTAGGGGAAATCGACCTGGAGAAGATCGATCTCGAGAAAGTGAAGATCTGAGCGCGAAGAGGATGCGTTGTGCGGACAGGACGCCTTGCCGCTGCGATGGCCTGCGCCCCCCATGGGGCTCATGATTTCGAATGCGCCCGGGACCGGTCCGGGTCGGCCTAGCGCAGCAGAATCATCTTCCTCGTCGCGCTCCCCGACTGCGTGCTCACCCGGTAAAGATACAGCCCGCTTCCCACCGGCCTTCCCGCCGAATCCCGGCCGTCCCACTCCAGGTTGTGCCTGCCCGGCGGGAAGACGGCGTCTGCAAGGCTCCTGACCAGGCGGCCTTCGACCGTGACTATGTCGGCCCTGACCCTGTCCGGGATAGGGAGGTCGAAGGCGATGGCGGTGGTGCGCGCAAAGGGGTTGGGGGCGTTCTGGTGGACGCGGAGCCTGCCGGCTCCATAGTCCGGCGTGACCTCGCCGGTCCTCCTGAGGAGAACGTAGGAACCGAATGTGCTGACGAAGGCTGCTACCCTGGCCCGGTCTCGCTTGAGGTAGGAGTCGACCGGGACAATGCGCCCGTCCTCGATTCGGGCAAGCGTCAGGAACTCGGGCCCGGCGATGTCTTCGCCGTACTCAATGGAAATCTCGAAGAAGCCGTCCGTTTGAAACGATGCGGGCGATATGCGATACACCGAACCTATCGCCTCGCGTCCGGGCCCGGGCGAGAGGTCAGCCTCGGACTCGAAAACGAGCACGTATGCGTCCCCGTCCAGCATGCCCCCGGGGAGTTCCGCGGTGAATCTCCCGTTCCCGCTCGTCACCGTGCCGCCGGAGGATGCCATGACGGTATTTGAGGAAAAACCGCGCGCCGCCGATGCCCAGTTTCCCCGGAGGTCCCTGGCGGATACCTCTATCGCCAGACTGCCCGTGGTGCAGAGGTCGAAGTCGCCCCGGCAAACATACTCTTCTTCATCCGACACCTCCAGGCCGATCGGTGTCCCGCCGGCGGTGCACCTCAGGCTTGTATCGCTCACCGCCTCGGAGGCTATCACGAAAACATCGATGTGATTCGTTATGTAAGGGTTCTGGAACACGGAGATCGAGAGGGTGGGAGGGGTCTGGTCGTACGGGACAACCGAAATCGTGTCGCGCTGAGAGTAATTGGGGACCTCATCGCAGGTGAAGATCGAGTAATAGTACCTGGTCTCATTTGCGAGCCCGGCATGGTCGAAAGAGTCCGCCTGCGCCGCACAAGCCGGGAACAGGCCCCCGCTGCCGTTTTCGACCGGCAGGCCGAGATCGGCGGCGGTGGGGCAGCCGGTGGTGGAGTAACGAATGGCGACGCCTTCGACGTCGGCGTCACCTGGAGCGGTCCACCTGAGCCTGATGCTACCGTCCCCGGCCGTCGCGCCGAAGGCCATCAAGGCGCCCGGAGCGAGCAGGTCTTCCGGGACGGCGCTGGCAAGCGCCGGCGCCGACCTGTTGGGTACCTCATCGGCCGCGAAAGCCGCGTAGTAATACGTCACATTGTTGTCGAGCCCGGAATGCACGAAGGAATCGACTCCCGCCCGGGCGCCGCGGAACTCCCCGCCGGCCCCGTTCTCGACGGCCGCGCCGTCAAGGATAGTTGCAGGATAGGAGACGGTCGAGTACCTGATAAGCGTGTGATCGTAATCCAGGTCCGCGGGATTGGTCCACCTGAGCGTGACGGCGGTATCCCCGGCCGCCGCGGTGAAGGCCGCGGGCGAACCCGGCGCCGCCAGGTCGGCGGGCTCGGCATGCGCGCTGACGCCCGCCGAGTAGTTGAGCCGCCCGTCGAAAGCGAAGGCGGAGTAATAGTAAGTCTGGCCATTGGAGAGTCCCTCATGGCTGAATGAATCCGGAGCCGCCGCCTCGCCGTAGAATACGCCCGATGTCCCGTTGGGCACCGGGCTTCCGTCAGCTGGGCCGGGCGGCGCGTACACCGTCGAGTACCTTATGAGCGTGCCCGCGCAGTCCGAATCGGCCGGCCCGGTCCACCTTAGAGTCAGCATGCTGTCACCCGGTTCGATTACGAAGCCCGTAACCGGCCCCGGCGGCTCGGCATCTCCCGGCGTGGCGCTGGCCTGCGCCGGCTGCGAATAGAAGGGGACTTCATCGAACGCGAAAAGCGAGTAGTAATAGACGACCTCATCGGTGAGGCCGGTGTGGACGAATGAGGCGCCCGTGCCCGGTTCGCCCGTGAATATCCCCCCGGTCCCGTTCTCGACGGCGTTGCCGTCTCCTGGCGCCGCCGGATGGGAAACCGTCGAGTAGCGCGCTATGACTCCCTCGAGGTCGGCATCGCCGGGATAAGTCCAGGTCAGCGTAACCTGCTCCAGGCCCGGCTCCGCTCCCAGGTCCGCCGGCGCCCCCGGGGGCTCCGTGTCCTCCGGCGTCGCGGCCGCGTTGAGAGAGGTCTCACTGAGCAGGTCGCCGTTATAGGCAAAGGCCGTGTAGTAGTAAGTGCAGCCGTTTTCGAGACCGGCATGCGAGAATGAGTGCCCGGCAGAAGGGTCACCCGCGAAATAGCCCCCGTTGCCGTTTTCAACCGCCTCACCCTCCCCGGGGCCCCCGGGGTAACCGGTGGTCGAGTACCTCATGTACGCCCCCTGCACGGGTGGCCCGGGCAGCGTCCAGGCGAGCAGAATAGACTCGTCCCCGGCTGTGGCCGCTAAGGCCTCGAGCGGTTCCGGGACATGAGTGGGGCAGCCCTGCCCCAGGGCGCCCACGCGGCTGCAGCCGCCGGCTGCGAGGCAGGGCGAGGCGTCCTGCAGCGAATGGTCGCCGCTTTCGGGGTCACAGAATAGCGGGTCCCCGGAGAAGTTGCCTCCGCCGTCGGTGCCGCATATCTCGTCACCCCCGAAGTTCCAGTAGAGGTCCGAACAGGAGACGACGGGATCGGCTCCCAGCACGCAGACGATCGGTTTGCCGCCGGACGTGTAGGAGATAATGCAGCTTTCGACATGGCCCGCAGTCGACTGCCCGAAGTAGACCGCCGCGTACACATTATTGGCATGCAGCGTGCAGTTCCTGATGGTCGGCGCCCCGCCCGCAACATTAATGGCCATCCCCGCGGATGACGACATGCCTGCGATTATGCAGTCCTCGATACGGGGGCTGGCATTATCGACGGCGATGGCGGATACGCCGATTGCTCCTGTTATCCCGGTGAATGTGAAGCCCCTGAGCAGGGCTGCGCTTCCCACATCCCGAAAGGTCACTACGTCTTCGGTGGGCGCAGCGAGAGCGGAGGATGTTGCGTCGATGAAGGTGCTACCGGGGCCCGCCTCGCTCACTATGACCAGGGCCTCGTCTATCTCGAGAGCGGTTACCGCGTGCGTGCCCGGCGCGACGAGCACCGTGTCGCCGGCGTCGGCAAGGTAAACGGCTTCCGCCAGGGTCCCGGCATCTCCAGGCACGCGCCAGGTATGCGAGTTCTCGACCTCGGTCCCGCGCAACCTTATGCCCACGTCGCTCCCGGCATGCCCCGGCAGTGTCCTTATGTCCTGCCAGGCGCTCCCGTCCGTGCTGACGAAACATCTCGCCGTTTCGGGCGGCCCCTGGTCGTCGAGCGGAATGGGAGCCTCGAATGAGGCGTTCGTGAATCTGACGACGGCGCAGACGTCATCTCCGGCTTCTATTACGACGGGCTGGGGGAGCTCCACCGAATGGTAGCCGAGCTCGGCGAAGGACTGATCGAGCCGGCTCCCCAGGAGGTTGGCCGGCACGCCGCCGGCGAAGTCGTCATAGAGATAGACGTCAACGTCGGTAGTGGCGTCGGTGGTCCAGAACTCGACCCGTTCGATCCGCGTGTTTTCAGCCGCGTAGAACCTGCAGAGCCCCCATCCCGTGGTGCTTCCGAAGCCCTCTGAGTCCTCCGAGTAGCCGCCCTCGTCGTAATAGAGAAGCCTGCCGTCCGGGTCGTGATACCGCCAATCGGACATGTATGATGTATACCAGCCCATTCTGGCCGAGCCGTATCCCATGGTGAAGAACCCGCGGTGACTTCCGTAACCGCAGGGACCTCCCCAATCCTCGCCCCACGAGTTCTTGACGATCCAGGCGCCCTGGCCGCCTGAGTGGACGAGTTCATCGTCCCAGCCGATGAGGAGTACCGCGTGGTTGGGCTCGTCATTGGTCTCGTGGTAGAGCGTGTAGGAGCCGTCGTAGTATCTGAACTCCGATCCCCATGAGTCTCCGGATCCTGCGTAGAAGGTGGTATAGAGGGGGCCGTGAGTGTAGATATAGTACTTGATGAGTCCGGGGTCGGGGATCGCATCGCCCACGATCAGGTTCCAGCCCAGAAGGGTGATCACGTATGGGCAGGACGTCTTGCACGCCACCGGCGCTGCCACGTAGGGGTCGCAGGTCTCACGGACGGTGCCGTATTGGGACAGGAAGTTGGCCACTCTGAAGAAGTTGCCGCCGGAGCAGCTGCTCTCATACCACTCGCATTCCTTGACGTTGTTCTCGGAGAAGTCATACTCGGGTTCGCCGGCGACGAGCAGAGCGGCTTCGATGCTCGCTATGGCGCCGAATGCGTAGCAGGACCCGCACGCGGACTGGTCCCTGACCCCGGTCACTTTGCCGTGCTCCCGCCAGTCGAATCTCGATGGAAGCGAGGCGACCCTTTGAAGCGGGACCTGCCTCTCGACATGCGGAATGTGAACGCTCGGCGGGACGAATCCGGTGGCGCGGCCCGGAGCGCCGTCCGCCCGGGGCTCCTGTCCGGACGCGGCCGGGGGAAGAGCCAGCGCG
>CAZSBE010000017.1:8403-9781 GCA_964604955.1 uncultured bacterium | reverse complement strand
CTGCGGCGAAAGCGAGATACGGACGCAGCCCCGGTGCTGAGGTCCTCACAAGGCACTCCTCTCCAGGGGCGGAAAACCGGCGGCGCTGCTGTCGGGACTATACCCAAACCGCGGCGTTTCGGCAATGTGGCCCCTGTTACTTCTGGACCCCCGCGAGCGCCAGGACGGTGAGCGCGAGCCACTTGAGCCCGGTCGTAAGGGAATCGAGTTCGACGTATTCTTCAAGAGTATGTGTGCCCCCTCCCCTGTAGGTACCGAATGAGATGGCCGGGATGCCCCTCGAAAGGGGTAGCGCGGCATCCGTTGACGCGGCGTTGAGAACGGGTTCGATCCCGACGCGCCTGGCCGCGGCGGCTGCGATCTTCAAGAGATCGTGGTCGGGGTCGAGGAGCGCGCCGGGCCTCCCGCCGATGAGCCGGGTCTCGACTTCGATGCCGTCCCGGGGGATCTCCGCAACCATGCTCAGAAACTTCCTCTCGAGCTCCTCCAGCGTCTCCTGATCCAGCGAGCGCAGGTCTACTTCAATTGAGCACTCCTGCGCGATGGCGTTGATGGACCTGCCGCCCTGGATCCTGCCGACATTGAAAGTCGTCTTAGGATTCGCCGGCACCTCGAAAGTGGAAAGGGCCGAAACAATCCGGGCCATCTCGTGCACCGCGCTGGGAGTACCGAAGTGATTCCACGCATGCCCTCCCGGCCCCTTAAGCGTAACGGCGTAACGCCTTATAGCCTGCGAGCGGTATGTTATGCCTGGCGACACGCCGTCGACGGCGATGGCCTGCTTCACGCGGGCCCCCACTTCGGTGAGGACCTCCGCCATGCCGCCCAGGTTGCCCAGGCCTTCCTCTCTCACGGTCCCGCAGAAGGCGAGGTTGCCCGCGGGCTCGATACCCAGCTCTCCGAAGAGCCCGGCGAGGGCGACTATCGCGGCGACGTTGGCCGCATCGTCTCCGGTTCCCGGTCCGCAGAGGGCGTTCCCCTCAATCCGCGCGGAAACATCGGTGTCCATCGGGAAGACGGTGTCGATATGCGCCGCGAGCAGGAGGTCGATTGCATCTTCCCGGCTCCGCGTGAAACCCAGGACGCTGCCGAGCTCGAGTGAGTGTACGCCTTTTAGCCCGGCCTCCGGAAAAGCGGCCAGCAGGTAATCCGTTCTCCGGGCCTCTTCGCAGGTAGGCGAGGGGATTTCGGCTATCTCGCGAACCCTCGCGACGAGGGCCTCCTCGGAAGCGTCTATTCTGCCGAAGAGGGCTGCAACAAGCTGTTCATTGCCCTCAATGAACCTGTCAACCTGGTCCATCCGGTCACCTTCCTCTCAGCCGGCCCCGCCGCGCGACATATTAGCATATGGCGGTCGCAGCGGATAAGGTGATTGGTA
>CAZSBE010000017.1:0-8393 GCA_964604955.1 uncultured bacterium | reverse complement strand
CGGGTCTATGAAAGGTCCGGGTCGACGGTCCCACACTCTCACGTTGACTGTTGGCTCTTGAGTGATGTGTCCGGAACCGACCCGGTCCCTTTTCTATCTGAGTAATGTCATCGACCTTGTAGCGCTGAAGCCGTCGACCGTGATTCTCGCGAAGTAGACTCCGGCGCTCACGGCCTCTCCCCTCGCATCCCGCCCGTCCCACTCGACGCTGCACGGGCCCGCCGCTATGCCGTCGAACAGGGTCCTTACGTGACGGCCCATGGCGTCATATACGGCGAGGCGCGCATGCGATGCGCTCTCGACCTCGAAGCTGAGGACGGTCGCGGGCCCGAACGGGTTGGGGCGATTCCGGAAGAGCCTGGCCTTATTCATCTCCGGCGCATCGTCATCGGCGCCGCCGACGCCGGCGAGGCAGTCGTTCCGCCACCACTTGATCGTATTGGCGGCGTTTCCGCCGACCACCAGGTCCACGCAACCGTCGCCGTCGACGTCATCCGCACAGGCGGGCCACGCTCCGGCAAAGTCCAAGTCTACATCGTGTCTCCTCCACGCTGCCGGAGCGCCGCCCAGATTTTCCCACCAGATGACGTCGCCGGACGGCTGGCCCGTTCCCAGAATGTCGATGTCGCCGTCGCCGTCGATGTCGGCCGGGTAGCCGGTCACGGCCCCGCCAAGCGCCGACGTCACTATGTGCTTCACCCATAATACGGGGTCGCCCCCCTGGTTTTCCCAGTAGGCGATCTGGTTGATCCCATATGCCGTGCCCACGATATCGGGGTCATCGTCGCCGTCCACGTCGGCGATTCTCACCATGTGGGACGACGTGAAGGTGCTGGAGATAACGAACTCGGTCCAGACGATGGGGTCGCCGCCGTCATTGCGGTACCAGGATACCTCGTTGGTCACGAGCGCCGCGCTGGCAACGTCCATGTCCCCATCCGCGTCGAGATCCTCGGCGCGAACCGAGCGGGCCCCCTGGCATGCCGAGTCGATGGTCTGTGGCGTCCACACGATAGGGTCGCCGCCGTCGTTCCGCCACCATGTGATATCATTCAGGCCCGCGCTGGCGCCCAGAACATCCATGTCCCCGTCCCTGTCGAGGTCGCATGCATACACTTCATGGGCCTGGGTGAAGCCATTGGCTATGACCTGCTTGGTCCACACTATGGAATCCTGGCCCCCGTTGCTCCACCAGGCGATCTGGGCGCGGTTCCAGCCCGCCCCCAATATGTCCATGTCCAGGTCGCCGTCCACGTCTTCGGCGTAAACGAAGATGGCGCCTCCGAAGCTGGCTGCCACGGTCTGCTTGGTCCAACCGACCGGGCTGCCCCCGTCGTTTCTCCACCAGGCGATGTCCCCGCTGTCGGCCGCCGCGCCGAGGACATCATTGTTCCCGTCACCGTCTACATCGGACACGTATACACCGGCCGGTCCGCCGAAGGCCGAATCCACCGTGGCTTCAGTAAATGAGACTTCGGCGCGGCTGAGTGCGGGCAGCGCCACGGCGACCGTTGCCAGGCTGGCGACGAATGTAACAACACGGCTGAAACTTGATCCGGACATAACGAGTCCTCCATGCGCGGTTTGGTTTCGTGGCAGAGACAACAGGGGGGAGTCCCTGCGAGTTCTATTCATGACCTGTGTTTCACCGGCCCCTTTTTTCAGTCTCCGCGCTTGATCGAGCGCAGAAACAGCTTGAGATAGTCGAAGTACAGGCCCTCGTCCGTATCATTGACCTGGCTCACATCCGGGTCCTTGACAAGCAGCACCTGGTTGGCCGTGGTTCTCAGCGTCAGGAAGAACAGATCGACCGTTCTCTCAACGTCGAGGTCACCCCGCAGGCTTCCGTCCTCTATGCCGTCCGAGTAGACTCCGCAGAGTTCCTCAAAAGACGCGTACCATTCGTGATAGCTCGGGCTGAACGAGTTGCTGAACTTGTCGAAGTTGTAGCCCCGGTAGTCCCAGTGGGACTGGATGCGAAGGTATTCGGGATTCTGCTGATAGAATTCGAAGTAGGCATAGCCCATGGCGCGGAATTTCTCGTAGCCGTTCCTGCCCTTTCCAATGGCTTCGCGGAGCATGTGCATCTTGACTGCATGCCCTCTCATGTGTATGTGAAAGAGGATCTCCTCCTTGCTACTGAAATAGGTATAGAGCGTCGGCTTGCCGAACTCGGCTCTCTCCGCGATCTCGTCCATGGTGGTGTTGTCGAAGCCCTTTGAGAAGAAAAGGTCCTGCGCGGCATCGAGGATCTCCCTCTTCCGGGCAGCCCTTTCTCTCTCCCTGCGGTTGGGAGCCTCGGCGTGGCCTGTTTCGGCTTTCATCTTCACCACCTCCCTCGGGCATGTGGACCTTAACTACCAGTAGTAATTTTAACCAGCAGTTAACCTGTGTCCATACTATCTCCACCAACTGCCGGATCGTCAAGGGGTTAATCCGGGCCGGAATGTGCGCAAAACAATGCACTTGGCTGGGTAAAGCGTATGTGTTATACTTACTGCAGAAAGTTGGGAGGGCTGCGGCAATCGCCGGGAACGTACGGCTGATACCGGATGTCCCGGCGTTTGCACATTCAGCCCGGTTCCGCCCCATGTTGTCCCGCATTTCCCCGGTCATGATCACCCGATAAGGTTTCGCAATCGTGCCCCAAATGTGATATAATAGACCGGAGGTACACCTATGAGGAATGGCGTAAATTGCGGTTTTTTGCTGATTTTTATGGCTTTTTGCGCTTTCTCGCCCTCGCCCGTCCTGGCGGAAGGGGCAGCCTCCACCGACAGCGTGGGCCCGGCTTTCCATGCGGGCGGAGACCTGGGTCTCGTCGCCGCGCTTGAGTACCAGATCGATGCCTCGGTTGCATTCGATGGTGTCAACTACCTCGTCGTCTGGAGCGACTACCGGAGCAAATCATCGTATGACATATTCGGCGCCAGGGTGGCCGCCGACGGCAGCGTCATAGACGCGGGCGGCTTCATCGTGTCCGAGGCCGCAGGCCACCAGGAGGCGCCGGCCGTCGCATTTGACGGCGTAAACTACCTGGTGGTGTGGACGGATACGCGTAACGGCTCGGACGATATCTACGCTTCCCGCGTCGATCCGGCCGGAAACGTACTCGACCCGGATGGAGCGGTCATATGCGCAGAGGCCGGAGCCCAGGCCGACCCGATGATAGCCTTCTCGGGCAGCAACTACTTCGTGGTCTGGACAGACACGCGGGACGTGAATCAGAACATATACGGGGCGCGGGTCGACGCCGGAGTCACCGTCCTCGACCCCGGTGGACTGGCCGTATGCGACGACCCGAACCAGCAGCAGCTGGCCGCCGTGAGCTCAAATGGGGAGGGGTGGCTGGTGGTGTGGCAGGACCGGCGCAATGCGCAGCCGGATGTTTACGGTGCCAGGGTGAGCGCGGGAGGCATCGTGCTCGATCCGGCGGGAATAGCGATGGCGGCAACGGCCTCCGATGAAACGTATCCGGCTGTCACCTCCAACGGCGTTGACTGGCTGGTCGTCTGGGACGAAGACCGGGGAACGACGTCCCGAGACATAATCGGGACGCGCGTGGACACCGCGGGGACGGTTCTCGACCCGGCCGGTATCGCCGTCTGCGATCATCCCGACTACCAGGGATACCCATCCGCATCCGCCGACGGCTCCAACTATCTGGTCGTATGGCATGACATCCGGAACGGGGGCACCTGGGACGCTTATGCCGCCCGCCTCGACTCCGCGGGTACCGTGCTCGACCCCGGAGGGCTGCCGGTATGCCTCGACGCGAGCCAGCAGTTCGGATTCGCGCTCGCCTTCGACGGCGCGAACTGGCTCATAGCCTGGCATGACAGCCGCAACGATCATAAGGACATCTTCGGGATACGCGTTTCCTCCGGCGGCTCCGTCGTGGACGGCGCTGCCTTTCTCATAAGCAACTCGTCGGTGGACCAGGCCGAGCCCGCCATGGCCTTCGACGGCTCCAACTACCTCGTCGTCTGGCATGAATGGCGCGAGGGGACGCTCTACGACATACGCGCCACGCGCGTCTCCCCCGCAGGCACCGTGCTCGATCCGGCCGGCATCGGCGTGTGCACGCATTCGAGCGACGCGATGTACCCGGCGGTGGCCTTCGACGGCTCCAACTACCTCATCGCCTGGCAGGACTACCGAAGCGGGACCTCCGACATCTACGCCGCTCGGGTCACTCCCGCGGGCGTCGTGCTCAGCCCGGGGAATTTCCCTGTCTCTACCGCCGCCGACCGGCAGGAGCGTCCGGCGCTGGCGTTTAACGGAACAAGGTACCTGGCCGTCTGGCAGGACAGGCGCAGCGGCGGTTTCGACATCTACGGAGCCCGCGTGTCGACCAGCGGTTCCGTGTTTGACGCCGGGGGGCTTCTGATATCGGACGGTTACAGGGACCAGGCCCGACCGGCCGTCGCCTCGGACGGCCAGAACTACATGGCTGTCTGGGAAGACGCCCGCAACGTGTACGACGACATCTACGGCGCGCGGATCGGCCCCGGCGGAGCGGTATTGGACACGCTCGGGATATCGATCGCCGGCTCCCCGCTTGCGCAGGAGCACGCCGATGTGGTCTATGACGGCGAACGGTATTCGGTCGTCTGGCAGGACAGGCGCAGCAATTCAGACTACGACATTTACATGTCAAGGGTCGATACGGACGGTCTGGTTCTCGACCCGGCGGGTGTCATAGTATGCGGCGCCGCGGGCGACCAGCAAGAACCGGCCATGGCGTTTAACGGCAGGAACTACGTGCTGATATGGCAGGACGGCCGCGGGGGCCTTGATACCGATATCTACGCGGCACGCGCGGAAACATCCGGGACGGTGACCGATCCGGACGGCTTCGAGGTCTCAGGCGCCGGTCACAACCAGTTTACGCCTGACCTCTGCCCGAACCCCGTCGGCGTGGTCCTGATGACCTACTCTTCGTTCACGGCCGGTGCCGGCTACGGCTCCTACCGCATATGGGCCAACTTCTTCGACCTGGTGGCAGGCCTGCCCGGAGGCCCCGCGGTTTCGGGACTCACATGCCTCTACGCCAACTCGCCCAATCCCTTCAGGCACTCGACCACGCTCAGGTTCGCCCTTGCCGAGAGGGCCGAAGTCGCTCTCACGGTATATGACGTGAAAGGCCGCCTGGTGGCGACGCTCATCGAGGGCGCCCGGGGCCCGGGCCTTCATGAGGTGACCTGGGGAGGCCGCTCGGCAGACGGGGACGCTCTGGCGCCCGGCCTCTATTTCCTGAACTTCAAGGCCGGTGGTGTCCGGCAGACCCAGAAGATGCTGCTTCTCGAGTGAGGATGGGATGAAGGGGTCAGGTCGCCTGTCGGCTTCTCTGGTGGGTGCGATGCCGTTCGGAACCGTCGTCTGTCGACCCGACCCCTCCGGCTGACCTACTTGCCCTTGTTCAAGTAGATGTCGCCATTTATGGTCTTGATGCGTATTCTGTGCTTGCCGCCCTTCACGCTGCCCTTCCCGTAGATGTACTTCCGCGGGGAGCCGTTATCCCTGTCCCACTCCTTCGTTTCTTCCCGCTCGAAGTCGAAGTCGCTGTGTATGTCATAGTCGCCCTCATGGCCCTTCGTATAGGCCAGTTCGATGTCGAACTCCATCGAGAGGCCGGCCGGCAAGGTGAGGTCGATATCACCCGACATGGACGTCAGCGTTACGTGGCGGTCGCCCTTGTCCGGGTCTCCCACCATCTGGACGTCGATATCTCCGCCCATGGTGGTTGCCTTCACCCAGCCGTCGACGGCTTCGATCTCGACATCTCCGCCCATGGTGGTTGCCTTCACGAACTCCGAGGCCGACCTGATGTTTATGTCTCCGCCCATGGTGTGGACCTTGGCGCCCTCCGGCGCCTCACTCACATTGATGCTTCCACCCATCGTGGAGATGTCGACGACCGACCCCGAGGATTTGCCGTCGCGCGAGGTAACGTTCTTGTATATGACGGCGCCCCCCATGGACGACCCCTTGACGCTGCCGAGGAGGTTCTCCATCAGGACCTCTCCGCCCATCGTCGTGACATGACCGTCGAGCTCGGAGTCTTTGCAGGTTATGTTGCCGCCCATGGTCTTGAGCGAGACCTGCCCTTTGAGGTTGTACAGCTTCAGGCTTCCTCCCATGGTGAGGCCCTCGAACTGGCCCTCGACGCTTTCAATGTGTATGGACCCGCCCATCGTCTGGAGGTCGAGGTTGAACTTCCCCGGGACCTTGACGTTGAGGTCGGGAGACTCGCCGTGGCTGCCGTGCCCGTGGCTGTCCAGATCACTCGTAATCTCGACGCCGGAGCCGGTCTTGACGATTTCGACGTCGAAGTACTGGTCGGCGCTGCCGTGGTAGTCGACCGTGACCTTGACTTCTTCCCTGTCCCAGCCGGAAATCTCGATATTCCCGCCGGTCTCGAGGTCCACGTAGAGTGTCTGGCCGCTCTTGACCTCGATGCTCCTCTCGACATCCGCCTTTGTGTGGGCGGGCACTGCGAGCAACACAACTGCCAGAGTCAGCACCAGCATCTTCATCTTGCCCTCCTTTTGCCGTGCCATCATCATCCGGTTGCTTCTCCATCATCTTCAACCCGCGCTAACCTTACTACTTCTTGCCTGTGGCTGTCGTCCGGCATTGATATCGAGAACCCTCCGGGGCGTTCGGAATTTCAATTCAGAACGTCTCAGGGTCGGGGCGGCCACGGCGGCCGGCAGGTAATCCATTGATTTAAAAGACTTTGTAAGAAACATGCGAAAGCGCGGGCCGGCCTGCGGAACCCGGGATAATTCCGGAAAAACCCTCTTGCAACGGGCGCGCGGGCGGTCAGGAATTCCTGTTCATGCTCTGCTTCCTATAGCGGGATGGGGTCATTCCCGTCAGCTTCTTGAAGGCCGTGTTGAAGACCGACTTGGAGTAGAACCCCGTATCATATGCTATGTCGAGCACGGTCCTGCCGGCGAGGGCGGGGTCGGCGAGCATGCGCTTGGCCTCTTCTATCCTGTAACCGTTGACGTAGTCGTTGTAGCTGAGGCCGAACTTCTCGTTTATGATGCGCGAGAGATAATTGTAGTGGATTCCGGTCTTCCTGGCGAGTCCCTGCAGGTTCAGGTCGGCGTCCAGGTAGACCTTTTCCTCATCCATGAGGCGCCTGAGCTTGGGCAGGACCTGCTCGACCTTCTCGTCCGCCAGGGCCGATGTGCTGTACTTCTCGGGCTTGACCTGCTTCTTCCGCCGGCGGGCCGCCAGGAATGCGGCCGCCACGGCCAGGAGCGATGCGATCAGGGCATAGAACTGCGGCCGCCTGTAAAGCGGTTTCAGGATGCGGAACCGGAGCGAAGCCGCATCTTCGCTCCACACGCCTTCATTGCCGGCCGCCCTGACCCTGAAGACGTAGTCGCCCGCGTCGAGATTGAAATAGTAGGCCGTGCGGAGGCTCTTGAAGTTGAGGCTGTTCCACTTCTCGTCGTACCCTTCCAGCATGTACTCGAACCTCAGTTTCTCCGGCGCCAGGAAGTCCAGGGCCGTGAAGTGGAACTGCAGGACGTGGGAGCCGCGCTTGAGGTCCCTGACGGCACCGCTCACCGGCATGTTGTCGGCCGTCATCCCCTCTATGATGGGGCGCGGCGGCGTGCCGCTCTCTTCCAGGTTCCCGGGGTCGAGCACCGCTACTCCATCGATGGTGGAAACGTAGAGGCGCCCCCCTTCGCCGCTGCAGGCGCTGGGCTGGCCTTCGAAGGTGCACTGCCTGTTCCGGAAGCCCTCTGTTTCGTCGTAAAGCGCCGGGGTGAAGCGCCGCGCCGCGCCCGTGCGCACCGCCTCCAGCTGGCCAGCGGGGATGCGGAATACGCCTGCATAGGAGCTGATCCACAGGCTCCCGCGCGAGTCCCCGGTTATGCTGAAAATGTGATTGTCGAGCAACCCCTCGCTCTTCGTGTAAGTGGTTACTTCGGTACCCTCGTACCTTATGAGCCCGTTTCCCGCCGTTCCTATCCAGAGCACACCGGCAGCGTCTTCGTGAAGGCAGAGTACGTCGGGTTCGATGCCCTCCTCGTTCAGGTAGAGCGGCAGGGGGGAGTGCTCGTAGAACTTGAAGAGCCCTTCCCGCGTGCCCACGTGAAGAACGCCGCGGGCGTTCTGGAAGAGTGTTCTTATATGGGAGCTCCCCAGATCGGTCGTCCTGTCGTAGGCCCTCATTCCGCCATCCTTGAGCCGGTTGAGGCCCCGGGCCGTCCCTATCCAGAGCGTCCCGGACCGGTCTTCCATAAGGGCCGTGATGTCATCGGAAGAGAGTCCGTCGCCGGTGGTGAAGGCGGTGATTCGCCCGCCTTCCAGCCTCGCCAGCCCGCGGCCTTCGGTGCCGACCCACATGGCCCCGCTGCCGTCCTCAT
>CAZSBE010000016.1:0-39948 GCA_964604955.1 uncultured bacterium | reverse complement strand
AACTCGTAGGCGAATACCCGCCGGCTGCCGATGAGCCTCGGGATAATGTCGTTCCCGAAGTCATGGGATGAGGCTGGGTCCCGGTAGTCGGCGGTAAGGGCGGTCGAGAGAAGGTCGCTTTTGAAGACGTATATTCCCATCGAGGCCAGAGTGCTGCTGGCGTCGGGCGCCTTCTCGATAAAGTCCGTTATGCGCCCGGCTTCGTCCAGCACGCATGTTCCGAACTTGTGCGTGTCCTCCGCCCTGACTTGCTTGACGCCGACGGTGACGTCGGCGTTCGTTTTGGCGTGGAAGTCCAGAAGCGGCCTGTAGTCCATCGCGTAGACGTGGTCGCCGCCCAGGATGAGTACGTTATCGGCCGATCGTTCTTCGATGAAGTGGAGGTTCTGAAACACGGCGTCGGCGTTGCCGCTGTACCAGCGCGTCTCGCTGCCGACGTAAGGCTGGAGGATGACAACGCCCCCGTCGTCCCGGTCGAGGCCCCAGGCCCTCCCCGAGCCGATATGTCTTACCAGTGAATGCGGCCTGTACTGGCTGAGCACGAATATGTCGTTGAGGCCCGAGTTGGCGCAGTTCGACAGGGCGAAGTCGATGATCCTGTAGGAGCCGCAGAAGGGGACCGCCGGCTTCGCCCGGTGCTCCGACAGCAGGAGCAGCCGCTCCCCGGCGCCCCCGGCCAGGATTATGACAAGATTCTTTCCCACTTGCTCTCTCCGGTGACTATTTCCCCGCAGACTATATCGCGCCGCGGTATTTCCCTCTCGGATAGGTCTGCCGCTATGAGGCAGTTTCTGCCGATCCTCACGCCATCTGGAATCGATGTGCGCTTGCCGACCACGCTGACCCCGAAACTCGCGCTATCGGGGAAATGCGAATTGGAGCAGGTGGGGCTGCCGTATCCGATGAAGCAGCCTCGGCCCACCGAGACCTCCTTGTCTATTATGCACGACCGCAGCGTCGCCCCTTCGCCCACGCGGGCGTCCGAGAACACGATCGAGTTTTCCACCGTGGCTCCGCGTTCGACCCGGACTCCGGGGAAGAGAATGGAGGCCTTGACGGTCCCCTCAATCCTGCAGCCGCCTCCCAAGAGCGAGGATTCGGCTGACGCCGATTTTCCCACGTACGAAGGGCGCCGCACCGGGTCCCTTGTGCAGATGGGCCACGCCGGGTCGCCGGGGTTGATCCGGCCCGGCCTGTCAATCAGCTCCATTGAGGACCTGTAGTATTCCTCGAGCCATCCCACGTCGACCCAGAAGTCCTCGTGCTGGTAGGCCATGACCCGGGCTTCCTCGATGAGCGGCATGAGCACGTCGAACACCAGGTCGAACCGCTTCTCCCTGCAGATCTTGAGCCGCTCTATGAGCACTTCCCGCCTGAAGACGTATATTCCCAGCGAGAAGTGATCGAAGCCGGCCGTATCGGGCTTCTCTACGAACTCGCGTACGGCCCCGCGCTCGTCCAGCACCAGTGCGCCGTAGCGCCTCGGCACCACCCCCCCCGTGGGCTTGGCTACGATTGTCGCGTGGGCGCCGGAGCGCGAATGGAACTCTATAAGGGGCCTGTAATCCATCTTGTAGACATGATCGCCGGACAGTACGAGAACGTGTTCCGACGGCGAGTTCCTCAGGAAGCGCAGATTCTGCCACAGGGCGTCGGCGGTGCCCCTGTACCAGTTGGATTCCTTCCTCGCGCGGTAGGGCTGCAGGATCACCACCCCGTGCCTGCGGCCGCTCAGGTCCCATGGCGCGCCGTTGCCGATATGAGATATAAGGGAGGTGGGGTTGTACTGCGCCAGGATGCCGACGTCGCGGATTCCCGAGTTCATGCAGTTCGAGAGGCAGAAGTCTATTACCCTGTACTTGCCGCCGTAAGGCAAGGCGCCGATTGAACGGTATGAGGTGAGGATGGGCAGGTGCCTGCTCCTTCCTCCGGCCAGTATCATTGTGAAGGGCTGTTCCAACCTAATCCCTTGCCGTTCTTATGTTGTCGCGCGCGATTTCGTTGCCGGGCTCCAGCTCCAGAACCCTCTCCCACACGTCTATCGCCTGATCGAGGCTGTCCATCTCGGCGTAGACGACTCCCATGTTGAGGAGAATGTCCGTGTTGCGCGGGTCGAACTTGCTTATCTCCTTGAAATTGCCGAGCGCTTCGTTATAGCGGCCCGACCTGTAAAGCGCGTTGCCGAGCTTGAAACGGAGGCGGACATTCCCCGGATCAACGGATGCGACTCTCGCGAGGATCTCGGCCGCGTTCTCGTACCTCTCGAGCATGGTGTAACAGTCGGCCAGCTGCATGACAATCGGGGCGCTGTAGGGATTCGAACTGAGGGCGACCTCGAAGGCCCCGGCCGCTTCCTCGTACTTCTCAAGCCGGTATTCGGCCCTGCCCAGGGATGAGAACGTGACGAAGTCGCCGCCGACATAGGAGATCTCAAGCTTGAGCTCCTCAACGGCCGCCTCCGGCTCGTCGAGCTCCAGGAGGGCGAGGCCCTTGAACTGGTGAAGCCTGGGTTCGTACGGATACGAGCGTTCGACCGAGGCCAGTTCTTCCATAGCCTCCGAGGGCTTTCCCAGATAGGTGAGAAGCGACGCTTTCTCTATGCGGAGCCTCGGGTTGTCGCCGTCGCGGCTGATCGCCGCATCAAGCGCGGAAAGCGCTTCGTCCGGTTTTCCCGTGGTCGCGTGAAGCCTCGCCAGCGCCAGGGCGGCGTCGCTGAAATCCGGATTCACTTCCAGTGCCCGGCCGTAGGACTCCTCGGCCCTGTCGAACAGGGATTCATTCGAGTAAATGTCGCCGAGAATCATATAGTGCCTGGCTTCGTTCACCGGTACGTGCGGCAGCCTGGTGAGCGCCAGGGCCAGCACGATGCCGATGGCGGCGTAGAGGACGCTCCGAGCGGCCTTGCCGCGGCGGAAGCCCGCGAATACCTCATAGACCAGCTGCCCGCAGAAAACCGCCAGGAAGGGAACGAGCAGCATCTTGTCGGAGTCGCTCACCAGGAAGCCGCCGGCCGCCAGCGTGTAGAGCACCACGAAGAGGAGTATGGAAGACGAGCCGCGCCTCGTGAATACGAGCAGCCCCAGCAGGCCGAGTGCCGCAAGCCCGGCAAAAGGAAATATGACGTTTCTCAGGAGGAACGAGTATCTCGCCGCGAATCTGGAGTCCACATTGGAGCTCGGCAGGGACCGCCCCCAGATGATGCCCAGTTTAGCGGCATAGTGTCCCAGAAAGGCGGAGGGAGCCGTTATGAAATCGTCGAAGGTGCGGTCGAGCCAGTAGCGGCCGGACGCTCGCCTGTCCAGCGGCTGGCCGCCTTCGATCTTCGCAAAGCGCAGGGCGTCGCGCTCCCCATCGGTCAGGTCGGTCTCGGCGTAAGCGCGCGAAGCCCCGGCTTCGGCCCCCAGCGTTATCCTGTAATAGGGCCGCTTGTCCATTCCGCCCGTCGAACTCGAACCCAGAAAAGCGTGCCAGCCCGCCCTGGTCGGGAAGGCAGCTGTCTCGTTCGAGTCCAGGAGCAGGGCATTATAGCAGATCGGCGCTACGAGAAAACCCACGACCAGAAGAACCGTGCCCGCCCGGAGCCGGGGCTTGCTCTCGAGGAGGAGCTGCACGGCCCAGGCGATGAGCGCGACGATCACCGTGAACTTCGAGATAAAGGCCATCCCCAGAAGCAGGCCCGAGAGCCCGCAGAGCGCATATGTCGGGCCTGTTCTCGCCTTGATGAGCGAATAGGAACTCAGGACGACAAGGAAGACGACGAGCGTCGTCTCGTTGAGCTCCCCCGTGAAGAATATGGCGAGGCTCAAGAGTGAGAATATGACGCCGGCAACGGCCCCGGCGGCCCGGTTGAAAAGCGTGGCGCCTACCTGATAGACGAGTAACGCCGTCAGGCCGCCGAGAACGGCCTGCACGAGCCGGGCGATCGTCAGGCTCTCCCCGAAAACGCGGTACAGTATGGCCAGGAAGAAAGCATAGCCCGGCTCCCTGAACGGCAGAGCTCCGTCCACCCATGCCGTCTGGGCCTTGAACTTCGCCCACTGGTGGAAGAAGCCCGAGTCGACCACGGGGTGATAATAGAAAGGTATGTCCCTGACCTGAAGAGTGAACAGAACCCGGACGAGCACGCCCAGTAGCAGAACGGCGAGCGGAATCAGGTATCCCTTTTTCGACATCGTCATTCTCTCCTTAGAACGCCGCAGTAAACTTCATAGGTCCCCCGGCCGTCTGAGAACCATACGGCCTGGAAGTTGCCGTCCTGGTCAAGCGCGAGGGAGGGGTAGCGCGTCATGGACCTTCCGACCAGGAGCATCTCCGTGGGCTGCCATTTGCTTCCGTCGTGACAGCGGAGCTTGAGCGAGTAGTGGTCGGTCTCCATGTCCTTGCCTTCCCAGACGACCTGAAAGAGGCCGTTGCGTCCCGCGCAGACGTTCGGGTAGTAGCCGATATGTTCTTCGTTGAGCCGTATCCTGCCGTACCATTCCTTCTCGTTGAAAAAGGCGGCGTAAACGGGGTACTCGGCGTCCTCCGTGCGGTCGAACCACGAGATGCCCCAGCGGCCGGGCTCTATGTACGCGACCGACATGCGCCAGGCCTTCTGCCCGCCCACCGCCACCGTATGGGTCTCACGCCAGGCTTCGCCGTCAAAGAGCCTGGACTTCACCTCATACCCCTCGAACCAGGTGAGCAGCACCTTGCCCTTGCCGTCGCAGGCGATGTCGGGCCTGAAGGCGCCCGGGGTCTCCACCGGAATCTCCTCAAGGTGTATCAGGCTGTCGTTCGCGACCCTGCCGTAGAAGATGCCCGTCTGATGATAGGGTCCCTCATGCCAGGCCACGTGCAGAATCCCGTCGCCTTCATAGGCGGCAACGGGGCATGAGGCTTCGGTAATGCTGTTGCTCAGCCTGGTCCTGGCGACGACTTCGCCGTCCACGACGCGCGCGTATTCGATCTCGGGAGTGCTTCCGACCGTCTCCTGCCAGAGCACGTAAACCGAGCCGCCCCCGCAGGCTATGGCCGGGAAGGATGACTCTCCGCGGGTGTTGGTGATCCGGAGTTCCTTCGAGAGCGTGTCGTTTCTTACGGAGGCATAGTAGATCTCGAACTCCCCGCTTCTCATATCCTCATAGACGAGGTGGGTCACATTGTTTTCGTCGGTGCAGATGCAGGTCGCGTTCGATCTGCACGTGTGGGAATTGCCGGGCGCATGGGTGACCCTGTGCTGGTTGGTCATTTCATAGGTACAGCCGCGGGCTTCCCGGCCGGCTGCAAATACGGTGCAGATGACGGCAAGAACGACGCAAAAGCCCCTCTGGGATCTCATATCTCCGATTGACCCTCCTGTTTCGGGCTGCATTATACACAAGCGCAATATGCGGAACAATAACAAATTAGGGGCCTGTGCTCCCGGAGTGTTGAACCCGCCGGCCCGCGCCCCGTTCCACCCCAGAACGAAGAGGTCAAAAAACGAAGGGGTCAGGTCTTGAAATGCACAACTGGACCTCGGCGGTCTCCCAGTGGCTTCTTTAAGATGACGAAGCCTTGGGAGACCACCTGCGGTCCGCAAGTAGTAATGTGCATTTCAAGACCTGACCCCCTCGGGGGATAAAAAAAGCGGGGTCTGGGTCAGACCCCGCTTGAAATCAAGCAAGTACCGGTACTAGTAATGCACCGAGAAGAACACGCTGGCAGCCGAGAAGCCGAATGCGCTACCGGATGTGTCACCCAGCTTGTTCCCGTCCACGGTCACTTCGCCCGAATCGTACGTGTAGGAAAGCCTGTACTCGCCGCCGAGACTGATGGCCTCGGTGAAATACCACTGGAAGCCGACTACCAGAGGGATAATCAGCGTGTTGGTGGTCTCTTCCGCCTTCACGGTATCATCCGCGAAGACCAGGACCGGCACGTCCGACTCTACCTTCGTATAGTAGTAGCCGACGCCGATGCCCATGTAAGGGGCCACGCTGGCGATGGCAGCCATGTATCTCTCCCAGACCACGGTGGCGCCGAAGCTGGTCGTGGTTTCCTCAAGATCGGCCTCGTCCGTGTCCTTGGCGTAGGCAAACCGCAGGGAACCTCTGATGGCCGTGTCATCGGCATAGAAGTACCTGAAGCCGAAGCCACCCGCGTAGGGCGAAAGGCCCAGGTTGCTCAAGCCGCTGAACTCGAACACCAACTGCTTGGCTCCCATACCCGTGTTAGGAGTGCCGCCGGCAAACGCGGCCGAAGCCGCCACTACTATACAAAGCCCGATCAACAGGGGTACTCTCATCGTACTCCTCCTTTCGTGATCCCTATGATATAAGTGCAGGCAGGGTCTTCTAATAGCAAAATCACCTCCTTCCGCATTTCATCAATCGCCCCATAACTTGCCAGTTTTGGTATCTTGTAACAGCATTGGCCAAATTCGTCAAGCTAAAAGTGATACAGATTCCCAGGACCCGGGAGCTGCCCTCCCCTTTTTGCCGCCGAAAAAGCCCCCCGCATAACTCCATACGCGGCCTCGAACTCGCGAGAAATGCAGTCGCCTGCCCGCCGGCGCGGACCATGAGTGTTGCCCTCTCGGGCGGCGTCTGTTATAATTCCTCTGGAAGTACGCTTTGCCAAAGGAGAAGTATATGTTCAAACGCCTCTTGATGCTGGGTTTCGCCTCTGCCCTGGCCATGTCTGTCGCCTGCGGACAGCCGGAACAGGGAAGTGTCAGCAAGCGGCCGCGCGAGGCCGTGGGGCGCGTGGTGGTCGTCGGGTTTGACGGCCTCTCGCCGGTGATGGTCGACAAGTATGTCAAGGAGGGCAAGCTTCCCAACATGGCCCGGATAATCCGGGAGGGAGCATACGGCGATTGCATGACCGTGCTGCCCCCTTCCTCGGCATCGGCCTGGACCTCGGCGGTCACCGGAGTCAACCCCGGTAAACACGGAATCTACGGCTTCCTCAAAGAGCTCGACGAGGGCGGGAAGGGGCCGGCCGTGTTCAACACGTCGCGCGACCGCGGTTTCAGCACGGTGTGGGACGTTATGAGCGAGTACGGCAGGCGGGCCTGCGTCGTGAACATCCCGCTCTCCTCCCCGGCAGACAGCCTCAACGGCGTGATGATCGCGGGGTTTCCACATACGTCCGAAGACCAGATAGCCCACTACTGGCCCCCCGAACTCGAGAAATACCTGGGCTCATACAAGTACGACGCTTTCAGGGTAACCTGCGCCAAGGGCCAGGAAGAGAAGTTCCTGCGCAGCATGGAAGACATATCCGGGCGCAGGCTTGACGTCGGGCTCACGCTTTTTGACGAGGGCGATTGGGACCTCTTCTGGATCGTCTTCACTTTCACCGACCGGATCCAGCACTACATGTGGAAGTACATGGATGAGGAGCATCCCCTTTACGACCCGGCGATGAGGGAAGCTTACGGGGACCGCGTCGAGTGGGCCTATAAGCGCGCGGACGCCTTCCTCGGCGAGTTCATGAAGAGGCTGGAGGGCGATGACCTGCTGATTGTGATGTCGGACCACGGTTTCGGGCCCCTCTACAAGATCATAAATACGCGCAACTTCCTGCAGCGGACGCTTGGAAACAACGACGACGTCCTGTGCGCCGATTTCTTCGGAAGCAAGTTCAAGATAAACGTCTCGGGCCGGAACGCGGAGGAGAAGTTCGACAACATACGGAGCCGGCTCATCGAGGGCCTCGAGGCGCTCGAGGACCCGGAGACCGGGCAGAAGATCATAGACTCCATCTACGTTAAGGAAGATATCTACGAGGGGCCATATGTAAGCAAGGCTCCCGACGTGCTGTGTCTTGAAACGCCGAACTATCTCTTCTTCTCGCTGCAGGTGACGCCGGACCTCAGGCTCTTTGACCGAGGTCCCAGCCCCGACAGGGCCTTCTCCGCTTTTCACAGGAGGATGGGCACGCTTTTCATGTACGGCAACACGGTGGCCGCGGGGCAGCGAGTGGATGCCAGGATCATCGATATCACGCCCACCATTCTGACCTATCTGGGCGTGCCCCTGCCGGCCGAGATGGACGGGACTGTTCCCCGGGCCGCTTTCAAGGAAGAGTACCGGGACAGGGTTATACTTGTTAAATCCGAGGAATCGGGGTATAAGAAACCTACGGGCCTGGGTTCCCAGGACTGGAAGAAGATCGAGAACCAGCTGAGAGCCGTGGGCTATATTCAGTAGGCGATTCCGGAAACCGGTGAAGCGTGCCGGGCGGAATAGAAGGTGAAATGAGAACCGAGAGAATAAGCCTGAGGAAGCTCTTCACCGACGTGCTGGGCCCCAAGATAACCGACACGGAAATCAGGCGCGAGGCTGTTCGCACGATGTCCGAGCCCGATCCGCTGGTCGCATGGGAGAATGCGCTTACCATAATGCAGGGGCTCTGCAGGTCCGGGAGCCTCAGGTGGCTTGGCAGCGCCGAGAAGGACGGAGAGCGCTTCATCAAGTTCTCCGATGCCGAAGACGGCAACGTCTACTCCCTGAGAGAGCCCCCGACGACAAGGGCCGAGGTCGTTCCCTTCCTGCCCCGGGGTTTCGTGAGGCGCGAGGATGCGGGCAAGATCCAGTCCCTTTTCACGTCCGTCGCGACGTGCAGGTCGGAGGACGAACTCGGCAAAGTGCTCATGAGCATGCTCGATACCATAAGGGAGATGGTGACGGCGGACTTCGCCGCCATATACATCACGGATGAAACCCTGGGGGGCGCGATCGAATCGGTCGCATCGGGGTCGCCGGCCGCTCCGGGGAGATTCGCCCCGTCGGTCACCGACAGATGGGTGGTCGAGGACGGCCTCTGCGTCCACGTCGCCGACCTCAGACGAAGCGGGGATCTCAGGCGTTACGCGGGCAGGGAATTCGCCTCCATGGTGGTGCTGCCGCTCGCATGCGAGGGCAGGACCTACGGCGTGCTGGAAGTGTGGAGCCGGATCGAAGCCCACTTCAGCTCCGACGACCTCGGTTTTCTCTCGCTCCTGGCGATGCTGGCGGGCAGCATGATAAGGAACGCCGAGCATCTGGAGACATTGATATTCCGCGACCCCCTGACCCACGTCTATAACCGGGGGTTCATGGAAGACCAGCTCCAGCGCGAACTCGAGCGGTATAGAAGAACCAACGAACCCGTGGGCTTCCTCATGGTGGATGTCGACGGCTTCAAGCAGGTGAACACCGACCACGGCCATCCCGTCGGGGATATCGTTCTTTCCACGCTGGCCCACCTCCTCGAGGGCAAGGTCAGGCAGATCGATGTCGTGGCAAGATACGGGGGCGACGAGTTCGGCATAATCCTCCCCGATACGATCGGCGAGCATGCGGCGGTTACGGCCGAAAGGCTGCGCCGCGTCGTGGAGGAGTACGACTTCTCGATTACCTATCCCGCCCTCGCGGACCTCAGGATGACCATAAGCATAGGTGGGGCGATCTGCCCTGATGACGGAGTCACCAGGGAAGATCTCATTGAAAAGGCGGACAAGGCGCTGGCCAAGGCCGAGCGGGGTGGTAAGAACCGCGCCGTATTCTTCAGCCTGCCGGCCGCGGAGGGGAGGGGCTAGGTCATGCCGTACGAAATCTCCACCGAGGTTTCATTCTCCTCGGCCCACCTGATCGCGGGGTATCCCGGAGACTGCGCCAATCTGCATGGCCACAACTGGCTGGTCCGGGCCACGCTGGTCACGGGAGTCCGCGGGAGGGAAGGACTCACCTATGATTTCCGCAGGCTCAAGGGTCTTCTCGAAGAGATAGTCCAGCCTCTGGACCACACTGTGCTCAACGACATACCCCACTTCAAGCAAAACAACCCCACCGCGGAAGTCATAGCCGAGTGGATATACAGAAAGCTCGCAGGGCGAATCGAGGAACCGGAGGTTTCGGTGGGCAAGGTGGAAGTCTGGGAGAACCCCCGCAACTGCGCTGTCTTCTACGGGGAGTGAGTGTTGAAGGCAGTAGTTCTACTTTCCGGCGGTCTCGACTCCGTCGTCAACTTCAAGTGCGCGCTGGACGAGGGAGAAGTGGTGCTGGCCGTCACGTGCGATTACGGCCAGATCGCCTTCGACGGCGAGGCCGCGGCTGCGGCCGCATGCGCCAGGCGATACGGCGTTCCACTTGAGACGGTCGAGCTCGGCTGGTACCGCCGGCTCATAGACAATCCGATTACGGGAAGCGGGACGCTGAGCCCCGTGTCCGAAGAGGACCTCGCGGCCGGGAGACGCTTCATGCTGGATGAGACGTATATCCCCAACCGGAACGCGGTCCTCGTAAGCGTCGGCGCGGCTTTCGCGGAGGCGCTGGGCGCCTCAGCCGTGGTCGCCGGTTTCAATCTCGAGGAGGCGGGGCTCTATCCGGACAATTCCGCGGAGTTCGTAAGGCGCACCAATGCGGCGCTCGAACTCTCGACTCTGAGCGCCGTCCAGGTCAGGAGCTACACACTGGCGCTCGACAAGCGGGAGACGGTGGCGCTCGGGCTTGAGAACGCCGCGCCGCTGGACCTCGTCTACTCATGCTACGGGAGGCCGCAGGGCGGGCTCATGTGCGGGAACTGCCAGTCGTGCGTGCGCCTGAAATCGGCCCTCGAAGCCAACGGCATACTCGGCGAGCACGCGTCCAGGTTCGCGAGGTGAGGCATACGAAGTGAAACACCTACTCGCTGAAGAGAAGATCGGTTACACGGGCGCGGAACTTCGCTCGCATTTCATCCGGGACAGATTCGGGATCGAAGGCGACGCGGTAGTCGCCTTCCGGGGCGAGTGCAGGGTAAGCGGGGAACGACTCGTAGACCTGGAGGACTTCGAGGCGGGCGAGACCGTCTGGGGCGACGACATGATGCATTTCATAGTCGAGATATTCGGAATCAGTCTGCTGCATGTGACGGCACTGCAGAGGCTGCTCTGCGCCTCCGCCAAGGACGTGATTGACTCGGCTGCGGGCCGGCTCGCAGTCGAGAGGCGGGGGGACGACCTGTTCGCAGGCGGGGGCAAGCTCTCGGTTTCCGTCGCGACGGTCTCTCCGGTATCGGGTCTCATCCACATGGGCCTCAACATTACGGACCGGGGGGTCCCCGTTAAGGCCGCAAGCCTCCGGGACCTCGGGCTCGAGCCGGATGAAGTCGCGCTCGCGCTGATGAGGAGGTTTGTCGAAGAGATGGACTCGGTCGATTATGCCACGCGCAAGGTGCGCCCGGTGGATTAGCAATGAACGGTTACCTGTCCGAGGTTTTCGCGTCTCTGGAGGGCGAAGGCGACCGCGTGGGCATGCCCGCTGTCTTCGTCCGGATGGCCGGGTGCAACCTGGGCTGCTCGTATTGCGACACGGCGGACGCCCGGTTGAGAACCGACTCGTTCTGCCTCTATGTCGGGAAGCTGGAAAGCGCAGTGGCGAACCCCCTGAGCCCCGCCAGGCTGTCCGGTATCGTGGGGGACAACTTCGCCGCGTATCGTGACGTCCGTATCACCGGCGGCGAGCCCCTGTTGCAGGCGGAATTCCTCTCGGAGGTCGCGCCCCTCCTCATGCAGACGGGTTTCAGCCTTCACCTTGAAACCAACGGCACACTTGCCGCCGAGATGGCCGGCCTCCGGCATCTATTCGACACCGTGACCATGGACATAAAGCTGCCGTCCACGCAGGAAGGCAGGAACCTCAACGCCGAGCACGCCGCATTCCTTGAAGTCCTGGCCGGCGGAAGTCCGCCCGCGGCCGCGGCGGTCAAGATAGTCGTGACCCCCGAGTGCGATGACGGGGAAGTGGAGGCCGCCTTCAGGCTGGTGGCCGGCATCGACCGGCATGTCCCGGTTTTCCTTCAGCCGGAGTTCGACGAGACGCGGCCCGTGGTGAGCGGCGAGCGAATGATGAGACTCGTGCGGGAGGGCCTGCGGCTGCTCGGGGACGTCAGGATATCTCTTCAGATGCACAAGATCATGAGGATGAGGTGACCATGCCCCACGGAGATGCCGCGCCGTCAGACAGGGTGGGAATCACTTCCAGTATCCCCATAGAGGTCGTCTACGCTTCGGGGCGCAGCGTGGTGGACCTGAACAACGTATTCATGAATCATCCGGACAGCAACTCGCTGATCGAACGGGCCGAGCGCAGGGGCTTCCCGGAGGCCAGCTGCGCCTGGATCAAGGGCCTCTACTCGGCTGTGCATCTCGAGGGCCTTCGCACGGTAATCGCCGTCACTCAGGGCGATTGCAGCAACACGCATGCGCTCATGGAGACCCTGGAGACCGAGGGGATCGAGACGATTCCCTTCATGTTCCCCTACGACAGGGACCGCGAAATGCTGGCCCGTGAGATAGAGAAGCTGGCCCGAATCTTCGGCGCGGGCGCGGCGGATGTGAGGGCCGCAGCGGAGAAACTCGACGCCGTCAGGAAGAAAGTCGCAGCTGTCGACGAGATGACGTGGCGCGGCGGCACCGTCACCGGCTTCGAGAACCATTACTTCCAGATCTGCTGCAGCGACATGAATGGCGACCCGGGCGCTTTCGAGGCCGAAGTCGATGAGTTTCTCTCCCGGGCCGCGGGGAGGGAGCCCCGCAAACAGGCGCTCCGCCTCGCCTACATCGGCATACCGCCCATCGTGAACGGCATATACGAATTCATAGAAGCGAACGGCGGGCGCGTGGTCTTCAACGAGCTGCAGCGGCAGTTCAGCCTGCCCTTCGAGTGCAGCGACCTCGTGGACAAGTACCTGGCTTACACATATCCCTATCACATAAAGCACCGGCTGGCGGACGTCAAAACGGAAATCCGGCGGAGGAATGTGGACGGAGTCATACACTACGTGCAGTCCTTCTGCTTCAGGCAGATAGAGGACATCATCGTCCGCAAGGAGCTGGACCTTCCCGTTCTGACCCTCGAGGGCAACAGGCCGGGCAAGATCGACCTCAGGACCAGGATGCGCCTGGAGGCCTTCCTCGACATGCTGCGGTATATGGGCCAAGGGGATTGACTGGGGCCGGGGCTCGTGTTAACTTCGCTGAAAAGCACGGGCACAAGGGAGTCATTGTATGGAAACTCGCTACAATCCTGCGGAGGCTGAAGCCAAGTGGTATTCGACCTGGCTTGAGAAGGGCCTTTTCACTCCACGGCACGCCGATGGCCGCCCCTTCGTGATCGTAATGCCGCCGCCCAACGTGACCGGGCCCCTGACGATGGGGCACGTGCTCAACATGACGCTTCAGGATGTCCTCATACGCTGGCACATGATCCAGGGAACCGAGTGCCTCTGGCTCCCCGGCAAGGACCATGCCGGCATCGCCACGCAGGTGGCCGTCGAGAAGGTCCTCCAGAGAGAGAACAAGACGAGGCAGGACCTCGGGCGGGAGGAGTTCACCTCGCGCGTGTGGAAGTGGAAAGAGCAGATGTCGGACAAGATTTCCGAACAGCTCAGGCATCTGGGCGCGGCCTGCGACTGGACGAGGGAGAGGTTCACGCTGGACGACGGGCTCGCGCGCGCCGTGAGAGTGGCATTCGTGACCCTGTACAAGGAAGGGCTCATCTATCGCGGCGAATACGTGATCAACTGGTGCCCGCGCTGCCGGACCTCGCTGGCCGACGAAGAGGTGGAGCGGGAGGACCTCGCCGGCAAGCTCTGGCACATACGCTATCCCGTCGAGGGCGGCGGGCACATCACCGTCGCCACTACCAGGCCCGAGACCATGCTGGGGGACACTGCGGTCGCCGTGAACCCGGATGACGAGCGCTACAAGTGGGCCTGGGACAAGACCCTGGTTCTTCCCGTCATCGGGAGAAAGATGCCCGTCATCAGGGACGGGTTCGTGGACCCCGCGTTCGGCACGGGCGCGGTCAAGGTCACCCCCGCGCATGACGCCGACGATTTCGCGATGGGCAACCGCCACGGCCTCGAGCGCGTGGTCGTGATGGACGAGACCGGCCTTATGAACGAAAACGCCGGTGAATACCGCGGCACCGACAGGTTCGAGTGCCGCAGGCTCCTCGTCGAGCGGCTCGAGAAAGAGGGGCTCCTGGAGAAAGTGGAGGACTACGCGCTCTCGCTCGGCAAATGCTACCGCTGCGGCGTGGCCGTAGAGCCCTATCTTTCCAACCAGTACTTCGTCAAGATGGAGCCGCTCTCGGTTCCGGCGCTCGAGGCGGTGAGGGACGGCCGCATCAAGTTCCATCCGGACCGCTGGACCAAGGTGTACTACCACTGGATGGAGGGCATCAGGGACTGGTGCATCTCGCGGCAGCTGTGGTGGGGACATCGCATCCCCGTCTGGTACTGTGACGCGTGCGGGAGCGCGATCTGCGAGATCGAGGATCCTGAGGCCTGCGACAAGTGCGGCGGCAGGCTCCGCCAGGAGGAAGACGTTCTGGATACATGGTTCTCGTCGTGGCTGTGGCCGTTCTCGACCCTGGGCTGGCCGGATGATACCGACGACCTCAAGACCTATTACCCGACGTCGGTGCTCGTTACCGGGCCCGACATCATCTTCTTCTGGGTGGCGCGCATGATTATGGCGGGCTTCCACTTCATGAAAGACATCCCCTTCGAGCACGTGTACTTCCACGGGCTCATCCGCGACGAAGAGGGCCGGAAGATGTCCAAGTCGCTCGGCAACTCCCCCGACCCGTCGGAGCTCGTTGACAAGTACGGGTCGGACGCGCTGCGCTTTACCACTGTGTCGATAACGCCGAGGGGCTCGGACGTGCTCTTCGCCGAGAGGCTCGTCGAGACGGGCAGGAACTTCGCCAACAAGGTCTGGAACGCCGCCAGGCTTATCCAGGCGGCGGGCGGCGACGCAGCGGCGCCCGGGCTCACGCAAGGGGCCGGCCTGGAGGTCTGCGACCGATGGATACTCAGCGCGGCAGGCAGGTTGACGGCGCAGGTGGGACAGCATATGGACAACTTCGAGCCCAACGAGGCCGCCAAGGCTGTCTACGAGTTCGTATGGCACCAGTTCTGCGACTGGTATCTGGAGATCGCCAAGGAGAGGTTCTACTCGGATGACGAGGCCGGGAAGGCGGCGGCCCTCGGCGTGGCGCGCGCAGTGCTCAAGCGCTCGCTGGGGCTCCTGCATCCTTTCATGCCCTTTGTCACCGAGGAGATAACATCGGGGCTCGGCCTGTCGGATAGGAGCCTCATTGACGGGGGGGCGGACCCCGGCATGCGCTTCCCGGAGGACGAGGAGGCGGAAGCCGTAATGAGAGACGTGTTCGGTATTATTGAGGCCGTCCGCAACATCCGCGGGGAGATGGGCGTGCACCCTTCCGGCGAGGTGAAGGTCTACATGAAGTTCCCGGGCGATGCAGAGAGGGACCGCGTGCTGGCGGTCAGTTCATACATAAAGAAGATGGCAAGAGTGAGCGACATCGCTGAAGGAAGCCCTTCGGACCGGGAGAGGCCGGTCGCGACGAGCGTGGTCGGGCAGGCAGAGATCGCTGTGCCGCTCGGGGATGTCATAGACATAGAAGTCGAGAAGGCCCGGCTCAAGAAGGAGCTTGCGAGAATCGGGAAGATTCTCGAGAAGTCCGAGGCCAAGCTCAAGAACGGGGAATTCAGGGCCAAGGCCCCTGGCCACGTTGTTGAGAAGGAGGAGGACAAGGTAAAGAAGCTCAATGAGGCGCGGGTCAAGATCGAGAAGAGTCTTTCAATGATCGCAGACTAGGGGGTTGGCGGCTATGAGCAAGTCGTTCCCTGGAGTTCTCGCCCTTGTTCTCATGTTCCTCTCTCTGATTCCGGCCCGGGCCGGGGACCTCGCAGTTACGGTTTACAACTCGAACATCGGTGTCGTGAGGGACACCCGCAGTTTCGACCTGGACCGCGGGTACAATCAGATCTCCATGGTCGACATCGCCGCGCGCATCGACCCGACGTCCGTCCGGGTAAACCTGTCGGGGCAGGGCGAGATCACGGTGGTCGAGCAGAGCTTCCAGTATGACCTCCTGAGCCCCACCAAACTCCTGGAGAAGTACCTGGACGACCGCGTGAGCCTGGTGACGGAGACCGGCAAGGAGTTCGAGGGGACGCTGCTGGGATTCGACGGCTCCAACCTCGTCGTCGAGCTGAACGGGGGCGGAGTGGCCATGGTCTCCAGGGACCAGGTCACCGACATCAGCCTGCCCCCGAGCCGCAAGGGCCTGATAGTGAAGCCCACCCTGGTCTATGAAGTGCACGCCTCGAGGGGCACGAAGGCGACCGCGGAGGTCGCGTACATCACCGAGGGCATGAACTGGCATGCCGAGTACGTTGCGGTCCTGGGCGCGTATGACGAGAGCCTGGACATATCGTCATGGGTCTCCATCGACAACAAGTCGGGCGCGACATACGAGGACGCGCGCCTGAAACTCATCGCCGGCGACGTCCACCGCGCGCAGAAGAAGGGGCTGGAGATGCCGGACATGGCGGTGAGCGCCAGGGGCGCTGCGGCTCCGGCGCCCATCGAGGAGAAGGCCTTCTTCGAATATCACATGTACACCGTTCCGCAGCCTACGACGATCAGGGACAGGGAAGTCAAACAGATCCAGTTCCTGCCCGAGACGGGCATCGAGGCCGAGAAGGTCTATAACTTCGACGCCCAGATGAGCGAGAACGTGAGGGTCGTCATGGAGTTCGAGAACTCCGAAGACAACAACCTGGGCGTTCCGCTTCCGGCGGGCAAGGTCAGGCTGTACAAGGCCGATGACGACGGCAGCCTCGAGTTCATCGGGGAGGACAGGATAGACCACACGCCCAGGAATGAGGACGTGAAGGTGTACGTCGGCGACGCGTTCGACATCGTCCCGGAGAGAAACAGGACCGAGTTCGACCGCGTGAGCGACAGGGTCGTCATCGAGTCCTACGAGATCAAGATCCGGAACCACAAGCAGGAGGCCGTGGAAGTCATAGTCTCCGAGCACATATACGGCGACTGGAGCATCAGGAAGTCGTCACATGAGTATGAGAAGAAGAAAGCCGACCTTGCGGAGTTCACCGTCCCGGTTGAGGTCGACGGCGAAGCCGTTCTGACATATACTGTGAAGAGAAGCTACTAGGAGAGACCACTCATGGAGAGAATCGGGGAGAGGCTCCGCAGGAGAAGAGAGGAGCTGGGCCTGACGCTGGAGGACGTGAGCGAGTCCATAAGGTATCGTCCCGAGATCATTCGCGCCGTAGAGGAGGGACGGTCGGGTGTCTTTCCCGCAAAGGCTTACCTGAGCGCGTTCCTCAGGGCCTATGCCGTGATCCTCGAGCTCGATCCAATGGAGATAGTGAGGGAGCAGAAGAGTGAAGAAGAGAGGGCCTTCGAGGCCATCCGGAGCATAAGAGTCAAGCCGAAGCGCCGGAGGAAGCTGCCCAGGAAGGTCCTGTACATCCTGATTCCCATCGTGCTCGCGGTCGTTCTGCTAATCGTGGTCGACCGCTTCCTGTGGGAACGCGCGCCGGAAACCGGCCCGGGGTCCGGGGAAGGCCCTCTGCGGGCCGTCATGAGGCCGGACACGGCCGCCCGGGACACTTCGGCGGCGAGTTCTCAGGCCGGAGCGGTTTCCGAAGGCGGCAACCCGGGCAATCCGGGAGGCGACCGTCCTGAGAACGGGACGGTTCCCCCACCGGCCCCGGGGGTAGATACCTCCGGAGACGAAGCCGGCGAGGACGACTCCGCTCGCGGCGAACCGGCCGCGGAGCGGCGGGAACCCGACCCGCCGGGGGCGGCTGCCTCTCCAGGCGGCGGCCTGAAGGCGGCAGGGGGTGCGGTGCGCGATGACGCCGGGGAGCAAGGGACCGGTGCAGGGGAAGCAGTCGCGGCGGCGACGGGCGAAGCGGCGGACCGGGCGGAAGCCGGCGGATCTCAGACTCCCGGGGAGGCGCAGATCGAACCCATGGTTCCCCTGGCCGATGGCGGGGCAGGGCCGCGGCGGCACAAGCTGGTGGTGTCGGCAAGGAGGGGGGCCTATATCAGTCTGGCAAGCGGCGGAAGCAGCATATATGACGGCTATTTCAGGGGCGGCAGGGTGGACAGCTTTTACTCGGAGACTTCTTTCGTTGTCGTCGCCCTCACCGAACGGGGCGCCTGGACCCTTATGCAGGACGGCGAGAGAGTCCGCCTGCCCGGCTCATCCAGTGAGGACGTATCGAACTTCGTAATACCTCTACCCTCCGACGATTGACGTGGACATGGAGTTCAAACTCGTTTCGAAATTCGAGCCCATGGGAGACCAGCCGCGAGCCATTGACGAGCTCGTGGAGGGGATTGAACAGGGGCGACGCTGGCAGACGCTGCTCGGCGTAACGGGCTCGGGCAAGACCTTCACGATAGCCAATGTAGTGCAGCAGCTCGGCATCCCGACCATCGTCATTTCGCATAACAAGACGCTCGCCGCCCAGCTTTTCGGGGAGCTCCAGGGGTTTTTCCCGGAGAACGCGGTCGAGTTCTTCATCTCCTACTATGACTATTACCAGCCCGAGGCCTACATTCCGACCACGGACACCTATATCGAGAAGGACGCCTCCATAAACGAAGACATCGACAAGCTCCGGCTGCGGGCCACCGCCTCGGTGCTGGAGCGCAGGGACACCGTCGCGATCGCCAGCGTCTCGTGCATTTACGGCATCGGCTCTCCCGACGACTTCAAGGGCATGCTCGTCGGCGTCTCGAAGGGCCAGCAGGTGCCGCGCGATGAGCTGCTGAGGCGGCTGGTGAACATCCAGTACATCCGCAATGACATCGATTTCGCGCGGGGCACCTTCCGCGTCCGCGGCGACACCATAGAGATAAAGCCGTCCTCGGAAGAGGACACGATCCGCATCGAGATGTTCGGCGATGAGATCACGCGCATATCCGTCGTCGACCGGGTCAGCGGCAGCCTCATACGCGAGCGCGAGTCGGTCAACATCTACCCGGCCAAGCACTTCGTGATGCCCTATGAGCGCATTGAACCCGCGCTCGCGGGCATTGAGAGGGAACTCGCCGAGCGGCTCGAGGAACTCGCCGGCCTGGGCAAGGACCTCGAGGCCCACAGGCTCAAGATGAGGACCAGGTACGACATCGAGATGCTGCGCGAGGTCGGCTACTGTCCGGGCATCGAGAACTACTCGAGGCATCTCTCGGGGAGAGCGCCCGGGCAGCCGCCATGCACCATGATTGACTACTTCCCCGAGGACTTCCTCGTCATCATCGACGAGTCGCATGTGACGCTGCCCCAGCTCAGAGGCATGTACCGGGGCGACCGCTCGCGCAAGCAGACCCTGGTGGAATACGGCTTCCGGCTGCCCTCCGCGCTGGATAACCGCCCCCTGAAGTTCGAGGAGTTCATCGAGAAAGTGCCGCGGGTCATATTCGTTTCGGCGACGCCCGGGCCCTATGAGCTCGAGAAGTGCAATGGGGTGGTGGTGGAGCAGATAATCCGGCCCACGGGCCTGGTGGACCCCGAAATCGTCGTGCGCCCCGTAAAGGGCCAGATAGACGACCTCGTGGGGGAGATAAGAGAGGTCATGGCCAGGGGCGAGCGGGCGCTGGTCACGACCCTGACCAAGCGAATGGCAGAGGACCTGACAGAGTACTTTCTCACCATGGACATAGGCGCGAGATACCTTCACTCGGACATCGACGCCATCGAGAGGATGGAGATCCTGAGGGGCTTGAGACTCAAGGACTTCGACGTCATAGTGGGCATCAACCTCCTCCGGGAGGGGCTCGACCTGCCCGAGGTCTCGCTGGTGGCGGTGCTGGACGCCGACAAAGAGGGCTTCCTTCGCTCCGAGACCTCGCTGGTGCAGGTGGCCGGCCGGGCCGCGCGAAATGTCTCGGGCAAGGTGATTCTCTATGCGGACAGCGTCACCGGTTCGATGGACAGGGCGATGAAGGAAACGTCACGGCGAAGGCAGCTGCAGGTTGCGTACAACGAGAAACACGGTATAGTACCCAGGACCATCGTCAAGACGGCTGAGGAGATCCTCAAGGCGACATCGGTCGCCGACTCGCGCCAGGACGCCGAGGAACTCCCCGACGGCAGGCCCGACGGTGTATCCTATGAGGAGATGATATCAAGGCTCGAGCGCGACATGCTTAAAGCCGCGGAGAACCTGGAATTCGAGAAGGCCGCCTCGATACGCGACAGGATCGAGGACGTGCTCGCGCTCGCCGCTCTCGAGAGCGAGGGCAAGCGCAAGAGCAAGACCCGGCGGAAGAAGGGAAGGAGAAGATGATGGGATTCCCGTTCCGTGTGAAGGTTCCGGACGCATACATAGTGAAAGCGGTGAAGGCCGCGCTCGTGGAGGACATAGACCGCGGCGACATCACGACGGCCTCGGCCGTCCCGCGGAGGCGCAAGGCCAGGGCGGTGGCGCGCGTCAAGGCCAGGGGAGTGATCGCGGGCCTGGCGGTTTTCCGGGCCGCGTTCAAGGCATACGATCCCGGGACGGTTGTCAGGTTCATGTGCAGCGACGGCGACAGCCCCCGAAAAGGGAGCGCCATAGCTGAGGTCCGTGGAATGGCCGGGAGCATTCTCACTTGTGAGCGCGTGGCCCTCAATTTCCTGCAGCATCTCTCGGGCGTCGCCACCGAGACGGCCGAATTCGTAAGCAGGGTCAAGGGAACCGGAGCCAGGATCATCGACACGCGTAAGACAACGCCCATGCTGAGGCTCCTCGAGAAATACGCCGTCCTTAAAGGCGGGGGCTTCAACCACCGGCCGACGCTTTCGGACCTGATCATGATCAAGGACAATCACATCAGGGCGGCGGGCGGCCTGAGGGAGGCCGTCGAGGGAGCGCGCCGGCGGAAGGGCGTTCTCGTGGAGGTGGAAATGGCCCCCGGCATGGACCTCCGCCAACTCGAGGACCTGCGCGTCGACATTGTCATGCTGGACAACTACCCCATACGCAGGCTGCGGCGCGCGATTTCGTACGTCAAGTCGCTTCCCCACAGGCCCCTCGTGGAGGTCTCGGGAGGCGTTCATACGGGCAATGTGAGGAAAATAGCGGAGTGCGGCCCCGACTTCATATCCGTAGGTTACATCACGCATTCGGCGCCCGCGCTCGACATCGGCCTTGACTTCGAGGACCTGGGCCGGGGAGGCCGGGCTTGAGCGATCTTGAAACCGGCATAGTGCTCATGCTCAAATCGTCGCCGAGGTACATAACAAGAGGCGAGCTCACGGCCGGGCTCGATGCGGCGGCGGGCGAGCTGGACGGTGCGATCGACGACCTGCGTGCGCGCGGATACAGGATCGACGAAGTGCCGGGACAGGGTCTCCGCCTCGTGGACGTCCCCGGCGTTCTGGACGGCTGCGAGATAAGGGCCGCGCTACATACGTCCTTGATCGGACGCGAGATATTTCCCTTCGGCCGGGTGACTTCCACCAACGACGTAGCTTTCTCGCTGGCCCGGGGCGGCTCGCCCGAAGGGACGCTGGTCATCGCAGAAGAGCAAGTGAGGGGCAAGGGCAGGCTGGGCCGCGACTGGCATTCGCCGCCCGGGCTCGGCCTGTGGTTTTCCATAGTCCTCCGCCCCGACATAACGCCCCACGAGTCTTCGACGGTCTCGCTGGCAGTAGCCCTGGCGGTTGCCGGCGTCATCAGGGATTCATACGGGGTGGACGCCAGGATCAAGTGGCCCAACGACGTCCTCGTGGGTCCGAGGAAGGTCTGCGGTATACTCACGGAGGCCGAGTTCCGCGAAGACAGGGTCGAGTTCGTCGTGGTGGGTGTGGGCATCAACGTGCTTCATGCGGAAAGCGACTTCCCGGAAGATCTACGGGCCGTCGCAACGTCCATTTCGGTCGAGAGCCGGGCAGAGGTGAACAGGATTGAGGTCATCTCGCGCGTGCTCCGCGCGGTCGAGGACAAATACGGCCATCTGTGCCGTAAGGGCTTCGAGGACATCAGGCGCGAGATCCTGCCGCTTTCGAGCCTGATGGGGAGAATGACGAGGGTACTGACAGGCAACGGCACCACCGAGGGCGTCGCAATCGATATCGACGAGACGGGGGCGCTCATCATAAGAGGGGAAAACGGGCTCAATGAAAAAGTGGTCGCGGGTGACGCGACGCTGATTTAGGGGGGAGAACCTCAATGATAATGGCTTTCGATGTCGGCAATACGACGACGATGCTGGGCGTCCTGGACGGCGTGGACGTCAGGTTTTCATGGCGCATTACCACGGAGGAGAGGACGCGGGACGAGTACTCGCTGCTCATCTCCTCTCTGATGTCGAGGGCCGGCATCGAAGCGTCTTCGATCGACATGGCCGGCATATCGTCCGTGGTCCCGTCCGAGACGACCCCCATAACCGACGCGGTGGCGGCGGACATCGGGGTCGGGGTCAGCCGCGTGGACTGGCGGCTGGACTGCGGCATAGTGGTCGCCACCGAGAATCCCATTGAAGTCGGCGGGGACAGGATCGCGAACGCCGCCGGGGCCTTCTTCGAGTTCGGCGGTCCGGTCATTATCGTCGACATGGGGACGGCGACGACCTATGACTTCGTGACCTCTGGCGGCGAGTACAGGGGGGGCCTGATAGCCCCGGGCATCGTGTCCGGCGCCAGGGACCTCTGGGAGCGGGCCCGGATGCTTCCCGAAGTGGAACTTGGGAAACCGGACAGCGTGATAGGCAGGACTACGATAGAGGCCATGCGTTCGGGGATTTTCCATGGTACCGTTGGGCAGGTCGAGGGTATCATCAGGAAGATGTGGGAAGAGGTCGGATCCGAGTGCCTGGTGGTATTCACCGGCGGCCACAGCGAACTCATCAAGGACGACCTGGCGTTCGAGGCGGTATTCGCGCCGCAGCTCACGCTCAAGGGAATAGCGTACGCGGTCGAGCCAGGGCTCAGGCCGCGGCGCGCTTTGTGAGACTGCGGGACGCGCGCGGCATCCCAATAATAGCTTGCGAATCGATATTGCGGGTTGTATTTTGGCTTCGACGGCAATTCGGCATGATTCTTATCCTACCATGGAAATTGCAAAAGGAGGTCTGACATGGCTAAGCAGGTGGAATTCGGCAGCGACGCAAGGGCCGCTCTCAAGAGGGGCGTGGACCGGCTTGCAAGCGCGGTGAGGATTACGCTTGGCCCCAAGGGGAGGAACGTGGTGCTCGACAAGAAGTTCGGGTCTCCCATCGTCACCAATGACGGCGTAACCATAGCCAAGGAAATAGAGGTCAAGGACCCGGCCGAGAATCTGGGCGTGTCCATGGTCAAGGAGGTCGCGACCAGGACGCAGGAAGTGGCCGGTGACGGCACGACGACAGCGACCATACTGGCCCAGGCCCTCGTCACCCACGGCCTGCGGAACGTGACGGCCGGCGCCAACCCTGTGGCCCTCAAGCGGGGGATGGAGAAGGCCCTGGCCGCCGTCGTGGACGGCGTCAAGAAGCAGGCGAAGGCCATAAGGACCAAAGAGGAGGTCGCCCAGGTGGCCACCGTCTCGGCCAACAACGATGCAGAGGTCGGCGGGCTGGTCGCCGAGGCCATGGACAAGGTCGGCAAGGAAGGCGTGATCACCGTGGAGGAAGCCCAGGCAATGGAGACTTCGCTCGAGGTGGTCGAGGGCATGCAGTTCGACAGGGGCTACTCGTCGCCCTATTTCGTGACCGACGCCGAAAGCCTCAAGTGCATACTCGAAGACTGCATGATCCTCATTCACGACAAGAAGATCAGCGTCATGAAGGACCTCGTTCAAATTCTCGAGAAGGCGGCCCAGGCCGGTAGGCCCATCCTGATCATCGCCGAGGACGTAGAGGGAGAGGCCCTGGCGACGCTCGTGCTCAACAAGCTCCGCGGCACGATTCAGTGCTGCGCGGTGAAGGCCCCAGGGTTCGGCGACAGGAGAAAGGCGATGCTGGACGACATCGCGGTCCTGACCGGCGGGCGCGTGATTTCGGAAGAGACCGGTTTCAAGCTCGAGAATGTCGTGATAAGCGATCTCGGCGCGGCCCGCAAGGTCGAGATCGACAAGGAAAACACCACCATCGTCGGCGGCAAGGGCAAGGCGGCGGACATCAAGCAGAGAATCGCCCAGATCCGCAAGCAGATAGAATCCGCGACTTCGGACTACGATAAGGAGAAACTCCAGGAGAGGCTCGCCAAGCTGGTCGGGGGCGTGGCCGTCATCAAGGTAGGTGCCGCCACCGAGACCGAGATGAAGGAGCGCAAGGCCAGGGTGGACGACGCGCTGGCCGCCACGCGTTCCGCCGTCGAAGAGGGTGTCGTGCCGGGCGGCGGTGTCGCGCTGCTGCGCGCGGGGGCGGCGCTCAAGAAACTCAAGCTGACCGACGACGAGAAGGTCGGGGCGGACCTGGTAGCCCGCGCGCTCGAGGAGCCTGCCAGGATGATCGCCGAGAACGCGGGTTTCGAGGGCTCGGTCGTCGTCGAGAGGGTGAAGGCCGAGAAGGGCCCCATTGGTTTCAATGCGGCGAAGAACGAGTATGAGGACCTGGTCAAGGCCGGCATCATCGACCCGGCGAAGGTCACGCGAACCGCGCTTCAGAACGCGGTCAGCGTCGCCGCGCTGATCCTCACCACCGAGTCGATCGTGGTCGAGAAACCCGAAGAGGAAGAGGAAGAGAAATAGAGGCCTTGCATCAGTTGATGGGGTCAGGTCTTGAAATGCACAATTGGACCTCGGCGGTCTCCCAGTGGCTTCTCTAAGATGACGAAGCCTTGGGAGACAGCCTGCGGTCCGCAGACGGGAATGTGCATTTCAAGACCTGACCCCGTTTATATTTCCGGCTGGGACTAGACATTGGTCGCAGGATCCTGTCGATCCGGGTTCCACCCTAACGCTCCGCCTTAGACTCCCAGCTCCGCTTGCTTCCCTGCGTGACCAGAACACTGAGCGCTAGCGTCACAGCGAGCATGAGGAGTATCGCGGGCCTCGTCCCCATCTTCACGGCGAGCAGGCCGGCAAGCGGCGCCGTTCCAGCCGCGACGCCTTTCATGAGCATATCGCGGAATGCGAATATGGTGGCCCGCCTCTTCTCCGTGGACTCCTCCTGAATGGTCGTCTCGCTGCTCACGTAGACTGGCCCGGCCGCAAGGCCAGCCAGCAGCGCGGTCGCCCCCAGCACCGCAAAACCGGTCGTCAAGCCGAAAGCCGAGAGCACGATGCACACGGCGACCGTGCCGACTCCCGAGATGGTGTAGCAGTTGACCCGGGACAGGGCCCTCATGGTCATGTAGCTTCCGGCCGCCATGCCGATTCCGGCCAGGCCCGTGAGGAATCCGATATGCATGGTCGCGTCGGCGCTCAGGCCCTCGATGTTGGGGACCCCTATGACGAAGGCGACCGTCCCGGCTATGATGACCAGGGGCGGTGCGAGCACGCTCAGTCTCACCCTGGCGGAGCGGGCTATCTCACTGGCTCCGGCGGCGATCGACTTCAGGTAGGGCAGGTGGTATTCCCCTCCCAGCTGCTCACCCGTACGCGGCCTCAACTTGATGGCCGCCATCGCTCCCGCCGAGCCAAGGTAGGCCAGAGCATTGATAAAGATGGCCGTCCTCCAGCCCAGCTTGGTGGAGATCACGCCCCCTATGGCAAAGCCGCCAATGGCAGCTGCGGTGGCGCCGGCGGTGAGTATGGAATTGGCTCTCAGGAGTCTGGGCCTGGGCACGATTTCCGGAACGACGGTGCACCGCGCGGAGACGTAGAGGATGTTCATCATATAGAGGAAGGCGACAATCGCGTAATAGGTCCCTAGCGGAACGTCCGGCCTCAAGAACAGAATCGAAAGCACAGCCAGGCCGCGGAGCACGTTGACCATGACCAGTACCCTCTTTCTGTTCCAGCGGTCCACCAGTGGGCCTGCAAACGGGGCGAAGAGCAGAGAGGGGAGGGTCATGGCGAGTGTGAGATTCGAGATCTCGAAGATCGAGCCCGTGTCCGCGAAGCGAGAGGTCCTTACGGCGATGATCTCAATGAGGGCGATGCTGTTGATGCGGTCCCCGAAGATGGAGGAAACCTGGCCCGTGAACAGGGCCTTGAACGAATCCCCGAGGGGGACGTTCGCGGGTTCCGCCTCGACCGCTCTCTGTGCTCCCGGTTGTGCTGCGCCCATTTGCATCCTCGCCTGTGTCCGCTGACTGTCCTTAAACGTGATAATACATAAGTGCCCCCGCGATTTCCACTCCGGAGAGCGGTTTGGCGCAGGCAAAGCCCAGGCCTGAGCGTCCTATCAGCCAGGCGGGGGCAATCTCCGGGGGCGCCCGGGGGAGGTGTAAGGCGATGCAAGGAAAGTCCAATAGCGGCAATTATTTGCCACTTGACAAGGCGAGGCGCAAAAAACTACTCTCTGCCGGGGGTGAGCAATGGCTAAAGAGAAAGTAGTGCGCTGCAGGGTGTCCAAGAACGGCAGCGGCCCGCCTGTCGAGTCCATCAGATACATACCTCTCGACGTCTTCGACCTCTGGAAACACCTCATGACCTCACGCCATGGTTTTGAGATCCTCGAGGAACAGGTTTCGCTCTGGTTCGACATAGACGGAGACCCCCACGTGTCTTATTCCGATTCAGATTATGAGAAAGTGCTCAGGTTGAGCCTGTGGGTCTATTCGGATAGAGACCGCATGTTCCATAAGGTCGTCCGCTACTTCCCCGAGTCCGACTACTCCGACATCAGACCCGCTTTCCTCCTGCATTATGAAGGGCCCTGCAATCACTCGAGGTTCGCGGCTCGAATAGAAGAGCGATCCGGCGTATGGGTGAGGGCCAGGGGCTAGTTCTGCAATTGCAATTTGCTTAAATCGTTGCCTCCTGCAACACGTCCGGCCCCCCTGTCTGCGTCGCTTATTGCATGCCCCGCAGGCCTCATGCAGCCGAAGTCCTTAGCTCATCGCCTTCTGCACTATCATGGCCCACTGCTGGCACGCATGTTGCTCAACTGAAGGGGCGGACGGTATGAACTAAGTGCTGACGGAGGGGGTTTGCGAAGTGGTTCTCTTCAACTACTCAGGGAAAGAAATAAACGCCAAGGTGGTCTACTACGGACCCGGCCTGAGTGGAAAGACCACGAATCTCGAACACGTCTATGACAAGATGGCGGCGCACCTTCGCGGGAAGATGGTCTCCATGAAGACGAAGTCGGACCGGACGCTCTTCTTCGACTTCCTTCCCATAGAAGGGGGCGAGATTGCCGGATTCGATGTGAGGTTTCTGCTCTACACAGTGCCGGGGCAGGTGTATTACAACGCGACGAGAAAGCTCGTGCTGAAGGGCGCGGACGCAATCGTATTCGTCGCCGACTCGCAGTCCGACGAGCTCCCGGCAAACAGAGAGAGTCTAAACAACCTCAGGGAGAACCTGAAAGAGTACGGGAAGACTCTGGATGATATCCCCTGGGTGATTCAATATAACAAGCGCGATCTCGAGTCGGCCCTGCCGGTTGAGAAACTGGAAGAGGAGCTGAACCCGAATAGCGTTCCGCACTTTGAGGGCGTGGCAACCAACGGTGACGGTGTATTCGAGACGCTTTCGGCCGCTACCAAGCTCGTGATGGACCAGCTGCGCGCTCAACTCGGAGAAAGCACCAACAAAGGCAGTGAAGCGAAAGATTCTGGCGGGCAGGAGGTTGAGCTCGGCCTTATTGACGGGCCGGATCCAGCCCGGGATGCCGAGAGTCAGGTGGCTACGGATTCCTCCCTGACCGAAGGCACATCCCCAAACGTCCCCTCCCCGGGTGATGAATTCTCCCCTGCTCTCGGCGAGGCCGCCAACCTCTGTCCGCCGGAGGATAGCCGATGCGCGGTATCCACTGCTCTCGAGGAACCCATAGGAGCCGTCAATCAGTATGTTGAGGGGGCCATAGACTGTCCGGCTCTCAATGGGTGCAGCGAGGCGCAACTCAGGATACCCGTGAGGGTGAAGGGTAACGGGAAACCTGCGCATGTCATTGTCAACTTCGCCGTCGACGTGGAGATACTGGTTGACGAAGAAGATACTTGATCGGTGATCAGGTAGCCGGGGGGGTGAGTTCACGGCGAGCCCGCCCGGCAAAGGTTCCGGCTTTCCCGCGGGCACCCGCAAGGGTGCCCATCCTTTTTTTGGGGGGGCAGCTTTTTTGGGGGGTCAGGTCTTGAAATGCACATTCCGGTGTGCGGACCGCAGGCGGTCTCCCAAGGCTTCGTCATCTTGAAGAAGCCACTGGGAGACTGCCGAGGTCCAATTGTGCATTTCAAGACCTGACCCCTTCAAATTAGCTTGTGCAGGTGGGGGTATGTGATAAATTTGAGATATGTTTGCAAAGGACGTTAAGGGACTCAGGGACAAGCACAAGAAGAAGCCCGCAGACCTCCAGGGGCTGCTCGACCTCGTTGAAGCGCTCAGGGCCGAGGGCAAGTACGACCAGGCCATTTCGTTCATCGAGCGCTATCTTGCGGAGCACCCGGATGAGTACAGGGCCCTGATCAAGCAGGGCGAGATCCTCATCGACCTCGAGTCCTACCCGGCCGCGGCCGACGTCTTCAGGCGGGCCTGCGTGACCTACCCGACGGCCGAGGCGCATTACAACCTGGCCAGGGTGCTCGACTTCAGCGGCATGTACAGCGAAGCTATCAAGGAACACAACAAGGCCACCGAGGTCGAGCCCGACTGCGCGGAGGCCTACTTCCGCCTCGGCAAGACGTACCTGAGGAACGAGAAGTACGACGAGGCCCTCACGGCTTTCAAGAAATGCCTCAAGTACGACCAGTCCTCCGCCAAGGCGCACAGCGAGATGGCGCTCATCTACGACAAGAAGGGCAAGAAAGACAGTGCCATGCACGAGCTCAAGAAGGCGATCGAAAAGGATCCGGCCAACGCGCAATGGCATTGCAATCTCGGGGCCGTCTATGGTGACGAGGGCATGTACGATGAGGCCGTCCGCGAGTTCGAGTTCGCGATAGAACTCGGCGGGAACGGGGCGGAGGAGCACTACAACCTCGGAGTCGCGCTGGTGAACCGGGGAAAGGTCGACAGGGCAATAGACGAATTCAAGAAGGCGCTGGAGATAGAGCCCAAGTCCGCCAAGGGGCTCTTCCATCTCGGCGTAGCCTATTCCCGCAAGGGACTGCATGACAGGGCCGTCAAATCGCTTACCAGGTGCCTCGACATAGACCCCGATAACTCCAAGGCTTACTTCCATCTCGGCGTCGGCTACCTGGGCCAGTCCCAGGTGGAGGACGCCATCGCCAGCTTCGAGCGCGCCATCGCCATCCAGCCCATGGACTGGAAGAGCTACTACCAGCTCGGCATCGCTTACGACCACAAGGGCGACAGCGAGAAGGCGAGGGCCGCTTACAAGAAGGCGGAGAGTCTTCGCGGGTGAGCGCCCGGACCGCGCTCAGGGACATACTGCTGATTACGCGGCTGCACAACTGCCTCCTGGCCGCGGCCTCGGTACTGATCGGCTCATTCCTGGCAGTCCCCGCCTTGACGCGTGCGTCACTTCTGGGCGCTTCTGTGGCCCTCTTCATCTCGGCCGGTGGCTACGCCCTCAACGACGTCTATGACGTCCGGACCGACGCCGTGAACAAGCCCTTCAGGCCGCTGCCATCCGGCCGCCTCGGTAAGCGGGACGCCTGCGGGCTCGCAGCCGCATGCTGGGCGGCGGGGCTCGGGCTCGCGCTTTTCGCGGGCCGCGTGGCCGTCGACTTCGCGTTTGCGTGTATGATCCTCCTCTGGCTGTATTCGTTCAGGCTCAAGTCGGCCGGCGCGGCCGGCCCCTTGCTGGTGAGCGCAGTCTCATCTTCGGGCTTCGTCCTGGGCGCTGCGCTCGGGGGCCGCGCGGGGGCGGGCCTGCCTCCGTTCGCCCTGGGATTCGCTTTCCACTTCGCCAGGGAAATCGTGAAGGGAGCCGTCGACGTCAAGGGCGACGGCCGGGCGGGCGTCCGGACGCTTCCCGTGCGGATGGGAGAGAGAGGGAGCGCGATGCTCAGCGCGGCGTCCATCGCCGCGGTAATGGCGCTCGCCATCCTGCCTTTCGCCGCCGGGCTATACGGGCTTCTCTACCTGGTGCCGGTGCTTGCAATGGAGCCCCTGCTCGCCCTCTGCATATATCTCATCATCGCGCAGCGATGGTACGGCCGGCCGGCTTCTCCTGCCTACGGGCGCGTCGCCGGTATACTGAAAGCGGTCATGCCGGTGGGCCTGCTCGCTTTTCTGCTTGGAGCAATATAGGGAAGGGATGTAAGGTAGCGGTATGGTTGCGTTAATCAAAGCTTGCATATACGGCATAGTGCAGGGGCTGACCGAGTTCCTGCCCGTCTCATCGAGCGGGCATCTGGTGATAGCCAAGCACTACCTCCGCATCGAGGACGCCGGGCTGACCATGGAGGTGCTCACGCACACGGCGACCGTGCTGGCCGCCATCATCTACATGCGCCTCCGGATCGCGACAATCCTCGGGGCCGTACTCAGCATGTTCCGGAAAGGATATGCCGGCCTGGCCGAGGCCCAGCAGAGAGACGTGCGCCTCTTCGTAATGCTCATAATAGCTTCCGTCCCGGCGGCCGCGGTCGGATTCCTCGTGCGAGACCGCGTGGAAGGTCTATTCAGCGACGTGGAGGGCACGGCGAGAATGCTAATCGTCACGGGCGTTCTGGTCTATCTTGCAGGCCGGTTCGGCCGCGGCGAGAGGCTCTTCAGTCCCGGGCGCGCCCTGGTGGTTGGCGTGGCCCAGGCCCTGGCGATACTGCCCGGGATTTCCCGGTCGGGGCTCACCGTGGGCAGCGGTCTGGCGCTCGGGGTGGAGCGGAGGAGGGCCTTTGAATTCGCGCTGCTGCTATCGATCCCCGTCATACTCGGGGCGGCTCTCTTCGAATTCCTCGGGGGCAGGCTGGAAGGAAGCGGGCAGCTGCTCGCGGCGGCCTTTGCGGCGGCCTTCGTCTCCGGCTATTTCGCCATTGCGCTGCTCTTCAGGTCGGTCGTCAAGAACCGTTTCTACATGTTCGCCTATTATCTCATCCCCGCCGGCATCATTCTTCTCATCATCCAGTAGCCCATGCGCCGGCAGGCGCAGCGCCCGGATTTAATCTGTTGATTACGCCCCGGCCGGCGGTTATCATATGCGCGCCCACTGCTGTATCACTTGCATGGTAGGAGAATGGGATTGAAACCGGTCTTCGCACTGTTGTGCCTGATGGTCGTGCTTGCGCCGGTGACGACCGTTGCGCGCGAGGAGGCCGCTCCGCCGGCCTCGTTCATCGAATACCTGGCCGCAGACGGTCTCCGCCCCTTCTACATGTCCGAACTGCGCAGGCTGGCCCTCGATGAGCGCAGCCTCTTCGCGCTCAGGGAATACTGCGGACTGCTCCAGCGCGCGGGCCTCTACCAGCGGGCAGCGGCATTCGCCGAGAGCGTCGGCACCGAAACGGGTGACATCGACGCCGTCCGCGCCCTGGTCCGCGTCGAAGGACTGCTCCAGCGCGGTCTGGACGACAGGGCGATCGCGCTCGTGGACAGCGTCACGCCAACCTTCCCGTCGCGCCCGCTTCTCGTCGAGCTGCAGTACTTCAAGGGCAATGCGCTCTATGACCTCGGCAGGTACGAGGAGTCCCGCCTGCAGCTCAGGGCCCTCCAGGACGAGCTGGAGGGAAGCCTCAGGTTCAGCGTCCTCCATTACCTCGCCAGGTGCGAGGAGGAACTGGGGAACATAGCCGAAGCCAGGCGCATTTATGCTGAAGCTCATGATGCGGGCCGGGGCGTTGGAACGGCGGGGCTGATCCGCTGTCACCTGAGGGGCGGAGAACTCGACGCGGCCGTCGATACCCAGCGGGAGGCCCTCATAAAAGGCATCGAAATGCCGCGGGGAGACATCGAGGAGCTTATGCGCCTTACCGGCGAAGCCGCCCCCGACCTGTGGCGCTCGCTGCTGGCCATCCTCACCGCGGACACGACTTATGTGCCCTCGCCGGACCTCATCGCCGGCCTCGGCGATGCAGCCGGGCGGGGCGTCGACGTCGGGGCGGCATGCAGCGTGCTGCTTCCGAGAACAAAGGACCGCATGCAGCGCGGCCGCTTGAGGTATGCCAGGGCCCTTGTACCGGGCAGCACGCGGGCGGCTTTCGACTCGCTCGCCGCTCTGCTGGATGGCGCCGAGCCCCGGCTATCGATCGAGGCCTCGGCCGCGATGTTGCACCTGGCTGCGGCGGATACGGCTCTCCTCGTCAGAGACCTCCCCCATACGCAGGCGGTCACGCGATATCTCAGGGAGAACGGCGGCCCGGACGAGATGTACGCGTGGCTCGATCTCCTGGTCCGAAACGGGCTCGGCCAGAGCGTGCCCGCCGAAGCCGCAAGGCTCCGGGAGGGACTCGTGGCAGGGTTCGACGACCGTGCTCTTATGGACATCGCGCTCCTTCTCGAGCGGGCGGGTGACCGGGAAGGCGCGCTTGCGCTCTACCGCGAGATCTCGGCTTCGCCGGTTCCCTCGAGGGCGGTCTTCGGCAGCGAGAAGAGAATATACCTGGACTCCTTGAGGCCCCCCGAGGGACAGGACGTGAGCGCGGTAATAGAACAGGTCGCCGCAGAGGGCCCGTCGGCCCTCAGGCTGGCCGAGGTCTTCGATGAGAGGATCGGAGACTACGGCAAGGCGGCGGAGTATTACGGCAAGGCGCTGACCGGGCTGCCTGCGGGCCGGGAGCGAGACCGCATAATGATGAAACGCGCGAGGGCTCTTGCGAACTCGCACCTGACGGGAGGGCCGGCGGCGGACAGGGACAGGGCCATGAACCTGGTTTCTCTGCTCGCCGGAGCGGATTCGGTCGAGGCCGGCGACGTCATAGACCTTCTCAAACTCTCGACCGACTGGCTGGAAGTGGACCTCTTCCGCGCGACGGAGGTCGCCCGGGTGCTATCGGCCCGCGACGACCTGGGCGCCGGGGACCTGCACGAGCTCGCGCGCGTCACATTCCGTCTCTATGAGCGCGGCGACGCCCAGGCATTCGATCTCTGCACGGGCCTCATCGGGCGCTTCCTCAAGGAGCATTCGTCCGGCGAGGCGGCCGGCGAAGTCTCGCTCCTCAGCGCGCGCCTCATGCTGACCGCAGGCGACTACGCCGGCAGCCTGGAGGTCCACAAGGCCTGCCTCGAGAAGTTGCGCGGCAGGACGCTCAAGCGCCTCTGCAATCTCGGCGCCGGTGACTGCCTTGTCGGCAGGGGGGGAATCCGTGAGGGCCTCGAGTACTATGCCGGGGCCGGCGATGCCTCGGCGGTGGCGCTGAGGAAGGCGAGATGCAACCAGGTCCTGGGCGCGTGGGAGGGAGGCCGCGCCCCGCTGGCACGATATGCCTCCTTCGATATCTCCGCAGCCGCAAGAATGGTGGGCGCCGTTTCCGAGGCCAGGGTCCGCGGCGTACCCGCCGCCCCGGCCTTCGAGCGCGGCTGCGTGGTTCCGGACTTCAGGGCGGAGCTCGCGCCCTACCGCAGGCTCCTCAGGGCCCTCGATCTCGCATCGCTCGGCTATGGCGGGCTCGCCATTCGCCTGCTGGGGGACTCCCAGAGCGCACCCGCGGAGGGGCTCCACTGCCAGACCATATTGTCCGCCTACGATCCCCTGGAAGGCGGCGGCGAGGATTTCTTCGAGGCCGCCGCGCGGCATCTCGGGCCCAACTGCAGGGACGCCCTGGACGTGTTTTCGCACCTCCGGCTGAAAGCGCAGGTCGCCTGCGCCGGCGAGGCCGATGAAGACTGCGTGAGATCGCGCGACCTCTTCGCCGGGCGATTCCCGCTTGCGGCCGGCGAGGCCCGTAACATAGACGCCCTGCGCGCGACGTCGCTGTACCGGGAGATGTACGTGGGCAAGGCCGACGCCATCGCCGACGCGCTCTTCAAACAGGGTATGCGAAACGACCTCCTCGCCGAAGCCGTTTACAGGAAGGGGATTTCGTTCCTTCTCGATAAGGCGAACGAGCAGGCCAGGCAGACCTTCCTCATAATGAAGCAGCACTTCCCGGAGTCGCGCCTTTATCCCGATGTCTGTTTCAAGCTGGGAACGACCTACTACCTGATGCAGTCCTATGATTCGTCGGCCGTGTTCTTCAGGCAGGCCGCCGATGAGGGCAAGGTCACGCTCCTGGAGGACGCTCTCTTCAATCTCGGGCTCGCGCTGGAGGAGGGCGGTGACCTCGCCGCGGCGAGCGACGCCTTCTTCGAGCTCGCCGTGAAGTTCCCGTTCTCGGAGAGGTTCGAAAGAGGTCTCATGCGCAGCGGCTACTGCCTCGAGAAGGACAAACGCCCCCTGGAGGCAGGGTACAGGTACAGGATCATCCTCAAGTACGCGTTGAGCCCCGAAACGCGCGCGGAAGCCAACTTCTGGCTGGGCGAGTGCCTGGCCGCGGCCGGGTATCACCTGGAGGCGGCGCTCGAGTTCATGAGGACGGGCTTCTTCTACCCCGGCGAGGAGGCCTGGGCGGGGACGGCGCGCTACCGGGCCGGAGTGGAGTGCGAAAGCGCTGGCCTGGGCGAGGCGGCGAAGTTAATCTACGGGGAGAACGTGAAAGTCTTCGGCCGCGAATCCACATGGGGAAAAGCCTCGTATGAGAGACTCGCCGAACTTGTCGGGGAGGGTTGATGTCGGGGAATTACATCGTTGTCAAAGGAGCCCGGGAACACAATCTGAAGTCGGTAGACGTGAAGATCCCCCGGGACAAAATAACCGTCATAACGGGCCTCTCGGGCTCGGGTAAATCCTCTCTCGCATTCGATACCATATACGCCGAGGGCCAGCGCAGGTATGTCGAGTCGCTGTCCACGTACGCCCGGCAGTTTCTGGGGCAGATGGAGAAGCCGGACGTCGACTATATCGAGGGGCTTTCGCCCGCCATTAGCATCGAGCAGCGCACCACGGGCACCAACCCGCGGTCCACGGTAGGCACCATCACCGAGGTCTACGACTATATGCGGCTCCTCTACGCGCGCGCCGGGCGACCGCATTGTCCGAAGTGCGGCAAGGAGATATCGCGCCAGTCACCCGAGGCCATGGTGGACAGGCTCCTGGAGCTCGACGAGGGCACGGCTGTCCACATCATGGCGCCGCTCGTCCGGGGGAAGAAGGGGCATCACCGGGCGCTCATCGAGAAGGCGCGGAAGCAGGGCTTCGTGAGGGCCAGGGTGGACGGCAGGATAGTGGACCTTGACCGCAGGATAGACCTGGCGCGCCACAAGAAGCACAGCATAGAAGTCGTGGTGGACAGGCTCAAGATGGGGCCCGATCTCAGGTGGCGGCTGACCGACTCCATCGAAACGGCGCTAAGGGTGGGAGAAGGCGTCGTCAACGTCAGCGCCGGGCGGGACAAAGAGATCGTGATGAGCCAGCTCTTCGCCTGCATCGACTGCGGCATAAGCTTCCCCGAAGTCTCGCCGCGGATGTTCTCCTTCAACAGCCCGTTCGGCGCATGCCAGACATGCGACGGAATGGGGAAGCGGCTGGAGATCGACCCGGGGCTGGTCGTGCCCGACGACTCGATCTCCCTCGAGGGCGGGGCCGTCGTACCCTGGGGCAAGAGGCGAAGCAACGTCACCTGGTCCATGATCGACTCCGTGGCCGCCCGTTACGGCATCGAAATGGGGAAACCCTTCGGCGGCCTCACGCGCGCCCAGAGGCAGACGCTGCTCTACGGATCGGGCGAAGAGGAGATAGAGTTCGATCTCAAGCACAGCAAGAGCAGGCGCAGCTACGAGTACACATCGCCCTTCGAGGGCGTGATCCCGAATCTCGAGCGGCGCTTCGTGGAGACCGCCTCGGACGATATGAGGATCTGGATCGGCAGGTTCATGTCCATGAAGCCCTGCCCGTCGTGCGGCGGAGCGAGGCTGCGCCCCGAGAGCCTCGCCGTCAAACTGGGCGACAGGTCGATTGCCGAGGCGACCGCGCTGTCGGTAGGGGCGGGCCTGGAGTTTTTCAGGGGCCTCTCCTTCAAGGGGAGAATGAAGACGATCGCCACGCCCATACTCAAGGAGATCGAAGACCGGCTGCATTTCATGATGGACGTGGGCCTCTCGTATCTCACGCTGGACCGGCAGGCTTCCACTCTCGCCGGCGGAGAGTCGCAGCGCATAAGGCTGGCAACGCAGATAGGTTCGAGCCTCGTCGGAGTGCTCTACGTTCTTGATGAGCCGAGCATAGGGCTGCACATGCGGGACAACAGGCGGCTGCTCGACACCTTGAGGCGCCTCCGCGACATGGGAAACACCGTCGTCGTCGTCGAGCATGACCGCGAGACCATAATGGCCGCCGACTACGTCATCGACCTCGGGCCCGGCGCGGGCAAAGAGGGCGGGCGGATCGTAGCCCTGGGCAGCCCGGCTAGGATAAGGAAAAGCGCCAACTCGCTCACCGGACAATACCTCAGCGACGCGAAACGCATCCCGACGCCGGAGATCCGCCGGCCGGGAAGCGGCCGGCGCCTGGTGATAAGGGGAGCGCGCCAGCACAATCTCAAGAATATCGACGTAGGCATAGACCTGGGAACCTTCACATGCGTCACGGGAGTCTCGGGCTCCGGCAAGAGCACGCTGGTGAATGAGATTCTCTACCGCGCGCTGGCCAGGCATTTCTATTCCGCCAAACAGGAGCCCGGCGCTCATGACGGCATAGACGGCATCGACCACGTCGATAAGGTCATCGATATCGACCAGTCCCCGATCGGGCGGACGCCGCGCTCCAACCCCGCGACCTACACGGGGACCTTCACCCCCATACGCGAGGTGCTGAGCCAGGTGCCCGAGGCCAAGATGCGCGGCTACAGTCCGGGCAGGTTCAGCTTCAACGTCAAGGGAGGCAGGTGCGAAGCCTGCCGCGGCGACGGTGTGATAAAGATCGAAATGCATTTCCTGCCGGACGTTTACGTGAGGTGCGACGTGTGCAAGGGCAGGCGCTACGAGCGCGAGACCCTGGAGATACGCTACCGCGGTAAGAACATCGCCGACGTGCTCTCTATGACGGTGGCCGAGGCGAGGGAGTTCTTCGAGAACATTCCCGCCATCAAGAAGAAACTGGACACGCTCTACGCCGTCGGTCTCGGATACATCGAGCTCGGCCAGCCCGCCACGACGCTCTCCGGGGGAGAGGCGCAGCGCGTGAAGCTCTCCAAGGAGCTCTCGAAGACGAGCACGGGGAATACCCTGTACATACTGGATGAGCCCACGACGGGGCTCCATTTCGAGGACACGCTCATGCTGCTCGAAGTCCTCAACCGGCTCGTCGACCTGGGCAACACGGTGGTGGTCATCGAGCACAACCCGGACTGCATCAAGGTGGCCGACCGGATAATCGATCTCGGGCCCGAAGGCGGAGACGAAGGAGGCCGGGTGGTGATCGAGGGCGCGCCCGAGGAGGTCGCACGCCACAGGGGGTCTTACACGGGCGAAGTCCTCCGGCAGGTTTTCGAGAACGAGAACAGGACCTATAGACTTGAAAAGCGGAGGGCCGCGAGTTAGTATTCCGTAGTCCAATCCGGGAGGGATGAAGTTGGCAGCGAAAAAGACACCGCTCTATGACAGGCATATTGAACACGGCGGGAACATGGTCGAGTTCGCGGGTTTCCTCATGCCCGTGCAGTACAGGGGAATCGTCGAGGAACACCGCGCGGTCCGGGAAAGCGTGGGCGTGTTCGATGTCTCGCACATGGGGGAGTTCACGGTGTCCGGCGAAGGCGCCCTCGATTACCTCAACGCGGTTACGACGAACGACGTTTCCGCACTCGAGCCCTACCAGGTCCAGTACAGCGCAATCCTCAATGATGAAGGAGGCGTCATCGACGACCTGGTCCTCTACAGGAGGCCAGCCGACTACCTGCTCGTCGTGAACGCGGCCAACACCGTCAGGGATTTCGAATGGCTGAGCGGCAGGCTCACGGGCGGCGTCGAGCTTAAGAACATATCGGACACGGTCGGCCAGCTGGCCGTCCAGGGGCCGAAGGCGGAAGACCTCGTGGCCCCCATGCTCAGGGATGACGTTTCGGGCCTCGGCTATTATCATTCCATGAATTCCGAGATTGCCGGGGTGCCCTGCCTCATATCGAGAACCGGGTACACGGGCGAAGACGGATTCGAGATATACGTGGACGCGTCGCGCGCGTCCGACGTGTGGGCGGCGGTGTTCGCCGGCAGACCCGAGCCGGTTCCATGCGGGCTCGGCGCGCGGGATACGCTCCGGCTCGAGATGGCATTCAGGCTGCACGGAAGCGATATGGATGAGACCACCACGCCTCTCGAAGCCGGGATCGGCTGGATAGTCAGAATGGACAAGGGCGATTTCATCGGCCGGGACGTTCTCGCGAGCCAGAAGGAGAAGGGCCTGAAGCGGCGGCTCGTCGGGCTCAGGAGCGAGACAAGGCGCTTTCCCAGGCACGGTTTCCCGGTCTGGGCGGGCGGGGAGGAAGTGGGAACGGTGACCAGCGGCGGCTTCTCGCCCTCGCTCGAATGCGGCATCGCCCTGGCCTATGTCGCCGGGCCCTCCGCGAAGAAGAGTTCGGATTTCAGCATAGACGTCAGAGGGAAGAAGATCAAGGCTGAGTATGTGAAGGGGCCTTTCTACACCGAGGCCTCCCACAGGTAGGACAGACCGGAAAGGAGCATCTGATGCAAGTCCCGGACGACCTCCACTATACGAAGGACCACGAATGGGCGAGAGTGGACGGAGACGTCGCCACCGTCGGGATCACGGATTACGCCCAGACGCAGCTCGGTGACATAGTCTATGTCGAGCTGCCGCAGGCGGGCGACGAGGTCACCGCCCATGCGCCCATGGGCACGGTCGAAGCCGTGAAAGCGGTAAGCGACATCATGAGCCCCGTATCGGGCGAGATCCTGGAAGTGAACGACGACCTCGCATCAACGCCGGAGAAGATCAAGGAGTCACCCTATGGCGACGGCTGGATGGTCAAGATCAAGATGAGCGACGCCGGCGAACTCGACGCGCTGCTCAAGGCCGCCGACTACAAGGGGATAATCAAGGAATGAACGGAGCCTGTTACTTTCCCAATACGGACGCAGACCGGGATGAGATGCTCAGGGCGGCCGGCGCCGCCGGCTTCGAGGACCTGCTGGAGGACATTCCCGAATCTGTGCGCATCAAGGGCGGCCTCGGCCTCGAGCCGGGGATTTCGGAGTACGAGGCGAGGCAGCGGCTCTGCCGCCTGGCCGGCCGGAATGCTTCCGCCGACGACTATGCCTGCTTCATGGGCGGCGGCTCCTACGACCACTACGTCCCGAGCATAGTGGGCGAGATCGCTTCGAGACCGGAGTTCTACACGGCATACACCCCCTACCAGGCGGAGATAAGCCAGGGTACGCTTCAGAGCATCTACGAATTCCAATCGCTGATCGCCCGGCTGACGGGCATGGAAGTCTCCAACGCGTCGCTCTATGACGGCGCCACGGCGCTGGCCGAAGCCGTGCTCATGGCGCTCTCGGTGACGCGGAAGAACAGGGTTGTCGTCAGCGGCTGCGTGAATCCCATGAGACTGGCCGTCATAAGCACCTACCTGGAGGGCGGCAACACCTCAGTCGTCGCGAGCGGCAGGGACGGAGGGAGCACGCGGCCTGACGAGGTCGCCTCGCTCATAGACGGCGATACGGGCTGCGTGGTCGTTGAGAGCCCGAACTTCTTCGGCCTCGTCGAGGACCTCGACGCCATAGGCAGGGCCGTCAAGAAGACCGGGGCCCTCCTCATAGTGTCGGTGGACCCGACGTCGCTCGGCATACTGGCCCCGCCGCCGGTCTTCGGCGCAGACATCGTGGTGGGAGAAGGGCAGGCCCTCGGCAATGCCATGAACTACGGCGGGCCCAACCTGGGTTTCATGGCGACCACGAGAGAGCACATGCGCAAGCTGCCGGGCAGGATCGTGGGCAAAACGGTGGACGCCGAAGGCAAGCCCTGTTTCTGCCTCACGCTGCAGACCCGGGAGCAGCACATCAGGCGCGAACGCGCCACGTCCAATATCTGCACGAACCAGGCGCTGAACGCTCTCTGCGCAACGGTTTACATGGCCTGGCTGGGCGAGCAGGGGCTCAGGGAGCTCGGCGAGACGTGCCTGTCCCTGGCCG
>CAZSBE010000015.1:8842-39972 GCA_964604955.1 uncultured bacterium | reverse complement strand
GCCAGGTGGATAAGTGGGTAACATGTTTAGTTTCAATAGCTTTCATATGAATCTACAAGCAAATTCATAAGCGTTTTCCACACCTTGCTACTTGAGAGAGAGTTATGCCGGGAGGGCCCTGAATCCGCTCTCCAGATAGCGTTTGGCCCCTGGCGGTGGTCGCCTCACGGCCGCCCGGGCCATGAACCTCAGGATTTACGCCACCGGGGAGGCGGGGAAGGCTGGGGGTCCGGCCCTCGGCAACGTCGTTTCGGGACCCCGCTGAGGGAGGCGGGGCCTGCCCTACCTGAGCACCACTAGTTTGGCTGTCGACGTTTTGCCCCCGGAGGCCACCTTCACGAAGTACACGCCGTTGGATACCGGCCGGCCGCTCCTGTCGAGTCCGCCCCAGGCTATCCGGTGGGAGCCCTCGGCCGCCTGGCCGATCCTGTTCTCCCATACCAATCTGCCGGCGATGTCGTAAATGACTATGCTCACGTCGGCCTCCGCCTGAAGCGTGAAGACGATCAAACCGTCCGAGGCGACGGGATTGGGGACAATCCTCACGTCATGCCGGAGCCGGGGGCCGGTGTCGTCGCGCCGGACCGATGCGAGGTCGCCCGGGTCCATGGTCTTGTGGTAGATCTCGAAGTTGCCGTCACGTTTGTCCTGCCATATGACGTGCAGCCTCCGGGCTGACGCAAACGCGATGAAGGGCCGCTGCGAGGCTCCCGAAGCCGTCGTCAACCGAAGGTCCCCCGTCCAGGCCGTCCCGTTATGCCTGTTATAGTAAATCTCGAGGTTGCCGTCGCGGTCGTCGTGCCAGGCGATGTGGACATAGCCGCTGTCATCGACTGCCAGGTTGGCGTTTCCGGACACGCCGCCGGAGTGGGTAACCCTCTCTTCGGGGCCCCAGGTCGCGCCGTCAAACGCCCTGAAGAAGATCTCGTAGTCCATGTAGCGGTAATCGTGCCAGGCTATATAGACCTTCCCGCCCACGGCCGCGATGGTGGGACTCCAGGAGGCACCGTAAAAGTTCGATATCCGCACTTCGGGCTCCCAGACGGAACCGTTGAATTTCCGGTAATAGATCTCGTCATCGCCATGGCGGGAGTCGTACCAGGCGACATGGACATTGAAGGCCTCATCGACCGCGATTGCGGGCAGGGCCGAGTATGCGCCATCCCCTGAGGCGCTTATCATGGTGTCGGGGCTCCAGGCGCCGTCGTACTTCATGTAGAAGACGTCCCAGTCGGACGACCTCTCGTCATACCAGACCACGTGGAGGTCGCCCGCGTTGTCGGCCGCGATGGCCGGCATACGCGAGTCACGCGGGGCGGTCGTAAGCCGCACCTTGTCGCCCCAGGCCATGCCGTCGTACATCTTGTAGTAAATCTCATAGTTGTTATCGGTCCACTCGGTCCAGACGACATGGACGTTTTCGTCGGGGTCCACGGCCACGCTGGGGTACTCGGCGCTCTCGCCGTCCCAGGTCAGGCGCTGGTCCGCGCCCCACGCTTCGCCGTCGTATTTCTTGTAATAGATCTCCGGGCTGCCGTGGCGATAGTCGTACCATACGACGTGGACGTTGTCGGAGCCGTCGGTGGCAACGCAGCGGCCGTTGGGCCTCGACGTGAACGATCCCTCTCCGGTCTCGGTCAATCTCTCGTCCTGGCTCCAGGGCCCCGGCGTGATCTCGAAAGCCCCGGGCAGCGTATCGGCCTGGCTGTCGGGGTTCTCTACCACGACATCCCAGATGCCGCCGGCCCCTATGTGGAGCGGGATGTCGCAGGTGATGCTCGACGGGGACTCGACCGTCACATTGACGGCGGATATCACGGGCTCCGAGGCCTTCGCCAGCCACACCCGGGCGGGGGCGGCGAACTCGGCGCCGGCCAGGTCGCTGATATGTATCGATTCCCCGGCTAGACCCAGATCGGGTGTTATGGAATATATGACGGGCTTCTCGAGACCGATTACGAAGAAGGCGGCGGGCAGGGTATCGGCCTGGCCGTCCGGATGCGCAGCTATCAGGTCCCAGTAACCCGGGAATGACCCGATGAGCGCGAGGTCACACGTGATCTTGTCCGGCGGAAATATCTCGACGTTCTTCGGGATGAGGTCAGGCTGGCCGTCCATCTCCAGCCAGACCCGGGTCGAGTCGTGAAATCCTCTTCCGGTGATGCTGTCGATGTGCACCACGCTGGCCCACATCCCGCTGTCCGGCTCGATCGCGAAAACCTCCAGCTCGGGCAGGCTGACCACCCTGAAGCCGTTGGCCAGGGTATCGCACTTCTCGTCCGGGTTCTCTACCACGAGATCCCAGTATCCCGCCGTCGCGCCCCAGAGATTGATGTTGCATGTAATCAGCTCGGCGCTGTGCAGGATGACGTCGGTGGCCGCGATGTCCGGCTCGCCGGCCCGCTGGAGCCGGATGGAAGCCTGAAAGAGGAAGTTGCTCCCGGCGAGCGAATCGACGTGGACGGTGGTTCCCCAGTAGCCGCTATCGGGTTCCACGCAGGCGATTTCGGGAGGGGGCAGGTCCGACCGGTAGGTTCTGGTCCAGTAGATCTCGTTGTTGCCGTCACGGTTGTCCTGCCAGACGGCGTGCAGAATGCTGTCGGCGGCGACGGCGATCGACGGGTACTTCGCGTCGCCGGGTGCGAAAGTGACCTGTCTGTCGGGTCCCCATGTGACGCCGTTGCTCTTTTTGTAGAAGATCTGATAGCTCCCGGTGCGCCTGTCCTGCCAGACGACGTGAGGCTTTGCGTCCGGCGCGACAAGGATGGAGGGGCTCCCGGAAACGCTCGCGTCGGTGGTGAGGCGTTCGTCCGCCTGCCAGACCGCCCCGTCGAAGTGCTTGTAGTAGATTTCCGAGTTTCCGTCGCGCTGGTCCTCCCAGATGACATGCAGATTGCCGCCCGGGCCGGCCGCTATGCAGGGCTTCTGCGAGATATCGGGCTCGTCGGTAAGTCTCGTGTCCGGGCCCCATGACGTCCCGTCGTATTGCTTGTAATAGATCTTGGAGTTGAAATACCGGAAGTCATTCCACACTACGTGCACGTGCCCGCTATCATCCACAGCGACACATGGGCTGGCCGAGACGTAGGCCGCGACCGTGAGCCTCACGTCCGCCCCCCATGAAACGCCGTCATACTTCTTGTAATAGACCTCCGTATAGCCGTCGCGCGTGTCTTGCCAGACGACATGGACGCTGCCGTCGGGCCCGACCGCGACGCTCGGGTTCCAGGATGTATTGGCGGCGTCCGTCAGGCGCTCGTCGGCGGACCATGCCGAGCCGTCGAACATCTTGTGATAGATCTCGAAGTTGCCGTCCCTGAGGTCATGCCATACAACGTGGACTATTTTGTTCCCGTACGCCGCAACGGACGGGAAAGCCGACGTGGCGCCGTCGGCGGTGAGGCGCTGGTCGGCCGTCCATACCGAGCCGTCGAACATCTTGTAGTATATCTCGGCATTGCCGTCCCTGGTGTCGTACCAAACCACATGGACATAGCCCGAATCATCGCCGGCGACAGCCCAGGAGTTGTTGGGCGGCGTCTGCGATGCCCCGAGATCGTTGGTGAGTCTGGAATTAGGAAACCACGCGGCCCCGGCTGAGGCGGCCCAGGCGAGAATGGCGGCAAGGGCCAGCGCGGCGACCGCGGAATGCCTCCCGGCAGAGAATTCGGACATGGTCTTCATGGCGACCTCCTTGCGGGGATTCCCGGAGTCGGAATGAACCGGCCAGCGTCCCTGCCGGACCGGCGAAAGAGTGGCGGTTGTATCGGGAGAGTCGGGGTATTCCACACCCCTGGTTGAAGACCGGAGCGCAGCTCAGACATGACATCATACCCTCACCGATTCGCCCCTATCATACCACGGTTCCGGGAACATATCAACCGCGGAAATGCTTAGACCCGGGCCGGGCAGCAGCGCCCCGGGTTGAAGGTAGCTCCATTATACCACCCCGGCCGCCGCGGTTCAAGGTTGCGCGCAGGTTATTGCGTTTGACAGGTCTTCGCCCGGGCTGTTACCTTTCACGTTAGAAGTCATACCGTTCGGGCTATCCCCTGAGTTGAAAGGCGCGGCCGATGACATGTCCAATGCGGTTGCCCGTCATTGCGATTGCGGCGGCCTGCCTGCTGGCCGGACCCGGCGGGATATCGTGCGACGGCAAACCGCAGGGTGACAGGCCGGGCGCCCCGGCGGAACCGGTTGGAGCCGACTCGGTTAGAGCTTATGTTGAGTTGAGGGAGATGGGCTACGCGGCGCTCGAGCCGGTTCCCATGAGGCTGGTCGTGAGAAACATCTCGGCCAGGGCGCTTCGCCTCACATTCCCCGATGCTCAGCGCTTTGATTTTGTGATAAGCAGAGACAGAGAACGCGTGTGGGCGTGGTCTGATGGCAGGACGTTCGCCGGGTCGCAGGGGATACTGTCGCTGGCCCGGGGCGATTCGCTGGTTTACGATTACACCTGGGACGGGAAGCTGGCCGGTGGGACGCTGCCGCGGCTGGGTAGATACCGGGTCAGGGGCCTGCTGATGACGCGGCCGCCGGTTGAGACTGACGAGAGGCAATTCGGAATAGTGGACTGAGGGAGGAACGCTGTGGACGAGAAGCACCATGATAGCCGGGACATTCATGCCGTTCAAGACCTTAACAAGGCCAGGGAGAAAATACTCGGCCAGGTCAAGAAGGTCATTGTCGGCCAGGACAGGGTCATTGAGGAGATGCTGATAGCGCTTCTCTCGGACGGGCACTGCCTGCTCGTGGGCGTTCCCGGCCTCGCCAAGACGCTTCTCATCAGCACCATATCCCGGGTGCTCGATCTCAGCTTCAGCCGCATCCAGTTCACCCCCGACCTCATGCCATCGGATATCACGGGTACCGACATCATCGAGGAAGACCGCACTACCGGCAAACGGAATTTCCGTTTCGTCAAGGGCCCGGTGTTCGCCAACATAGTGCTTGCCGACGAGATCAACCGCACGCCGCCCAAGACCCAGGCGGCGCTGCTGCAGGCAATGCAGGAACGACAGGTCACGGCGGCCGGCGAGACCTACCAGCTCGACCTGCCGTTTTTCGTTCTGGCCACGCAGAACCCCATCGAGCTCGAGGGGACCTACCCGCTTCCGGAGGCCCAGCTCGACAGGTTCATGTTCAATATCTACGTGGACTACCCGTCCTATGATGAGGAAGTGGAGATCGTGGAGACCACCACCAGCGCCTACGCCCCGGACCTCGAGGTCGTGCTCACAGCCGCGGACATCATGAAGCTTCAGAAACTCGTGCGCAGGGTCCCGGTTCCCAAACACGTCGTGGAGTACGCCGTGAGGCTCGCGCGGGCCACCCGCCCGGGCAAGGGCGGCGTGCCGGGGTTCATAACCGATTGGGTGAGCTGGGGTGCCGGCCCGAGGGCGAGCCAGTACCTCATACTGGGCGCCAAGACGCGCGCGATACTCGAGGGGCGCTACGCGCCTTCGATCGACGACGTGCGGAAGGTCGCCAAACCGGTGCTGAGGCATCGCATCGTGACCAACTTCAACGCCGAGGCCGAAGGCATCAACACCATAGACATAACCAAGCGTCTTCTCGAGGAGATACCAGAGGTCAAAGGTGACTGAGGCTTACAGGAAGTACCTCGACCCCGCCGTCATCTCCCGGCTCAAGGGCATAGATGTCAAGGCGCGGCTCGTGGTGGAAGGGTTCGTGACCGGTCTCCACAGGGGGCCCTACAAGGGCTTCTCGGTGGAGTTCGCCGAGCACAGGCAGTATATGCCGGGCGACCCCATACGCCACATAGACTGGAAGGTCTACGGCAAGACGGACCGCTTCTATATAAAGGAATACGAAGAGGAGACCAACCTCAGGGCCTATATCATTCTCGACGCCAGCGGGTCCATGGGCTACACGTCGGGCGGCATATCCAAGCTCGAATACGGCTGCTATCTCGGCGCGTCGCTGGCCTACCTCATGCTCAAGCAGCAGGACTCGGTGGGACTACTCACTTTCGACACGCGGATAAGGAAATATATCCCGCCGAGGTCGGTGGGCCGGCATCTGCACGCGATCCTGAAGGAGCTCACGGAGATAACCCCGGCGGAGGAAACTGACCTCGGGGTCAGCCTCTACGAACTCGCGCAGAGGGTGAAGCGCCGCGGGCTCATCATAGTCATCTCGGACCTTCTCGATGACGAGGACAAGGTCGTCAGGGGGCTGAAGCTCTTCCGCCACAGGAAGCACGAAGTGATTGTATTCCACGTGCTCGACCCCTTCGAGGTCAACTTCCCTTTCGAGAATGAGGTCATACTCAAGGATATGGAGACCGGCGAAGAGGTGCCGGCGGTTCCCTGGAACATAAGGCGGGAGTACAGGAGCCAGGTGTCGGCGTGGATTTCCCGGTACAGGTCGGTCCTCAGGCAGAGCGGCATCGACTACGTACCCATAAACACCGAGACCACTTTCGATGTTGCTCTATTCTCCTACCTTGAGAAGAGACAGAGGATGGGATAGGGTAGAGACTCATGAATTTCCTCAACCCCCTGTACTTATTCGCCCTGATTGCCGCCGCGGTGCCCGTGATCATCCATCTGCTTCACCGGCAACGGGTCAAGATAGAGGAATTCCCTTCGCTCGAGTTCGTGCGCAAGATGCTCAGGAAGAAGACCAGGCGGTTCAAGCTCAAACAGCTCCTGCTCCTGGTCGTGAGAACCCTGACCGTTCTCTTCATCGCGCTCGCCCTGGCCCGCCCGACGCTCATGAGCGGGAGCGCGGCGAGGGGGCACCTGCCGACCACGGCGGTCATCGTGCTGGACAACTCCTTCAGCATGGGAAGGCGCGAGGCCAACCGCGTGCTGTTCGATGTGGCGAGGGAGAAGACGCTCGAGCTTCTCGACTATTTCGACAGGAACGACGAAGTCTTCATTCTCTCAGCCGCTGCCGGCGGGCGGGCCATGAACGAAACCGGGACCGGCGACGTTGAGAGGCTCGCGCGGCTGGTTTCGGAGATCGAGCTCGGCTACGCCGGGACGGACATCCCCGGGGCGCTCGCCCGCGCCGCGACGATCGTGAGTGAATCGACGAACCCCAACAGGGAGATATACCTGGTATCCGATATGCAGCGGGCGGGATGGCGGGACCTCGCTAGGAAAATAGACGCTTCGGGCTCGGGGGCGAAGCTGCTGATCGTGGATCTCGGCGAGGAGATCGGCAATTCTTTCGTCAAGGACCTGTCGTTCCGTATACCGTCGGGAACGGACGCGCTCTATATGGACGCGACCTTCGGACGGTCGGGCGGCGGTTCGGCCCAGGGCAGGGTGGCAGAGGTGTTCCTCAAGGGGGCGCTGCTCGAGCGCACGGTATTCTCGCCCGGCGAGGGGGCCGAGGAACGCGAGAGGTTCGGGCTGCCGCCGTCGGCCGGGCTGGCGTGGGGAGAAGTGAGGCTGGCGGCCGACAAGCTCGAAGCCGACGACGTCAGGTTTTTCGCGCTCATGGCGCGCACGCGGCGGGTCGGGATCGTAGGCGACGCGTACTACATCAAGACCGCGCTGAGCCCCGAAGGGGGCGGGCTCTTCCGGCCCGTCGAGATTGAGGAGGGCACCTTGAGCAACGAAGTGCTCGCAGGTATGGACATCCTGGTCCTGAGCAACGTCGTCAGGCTCCTTCCCATGGAGACCGAAGCGGTCTCGCAGTTTGTAGAGGGCGGTGGAAGCGTGCTCATATTCCTGGGAAACCGCGTGGATACCGGGGCTTACAATCACAACATCCTACCCGTCCTGGGAGATGCTACCATCGAAGGCGTCTACGGCGGGGAGGGCGGTTACTACGCCATGGAGAGATTCGAGCGGGAGCACCCGGTCTTTGCAAGGTTCAAGTCGGACGAGAACCCTTTCAAAGACATCAGGTTCTACAGCTTCATGAAAGTCAACCCCGGTGGCGGAAACGCCATAGCCAGGTTCACTGACGGTTCGCCGGCCGTGGTCGAGGTGGCCGAACGCGTAGTGCTCTTCACGTTTCCCGCGGGCGATTCCTGGACCGACTTTCCCCTGGCCGCGCAGTTCCTTCCATTCATTCATGAGGTGAGCCTCTTCCTCTCATCCAGTATGGGTTTCGGCGAGAACTACACCGTCGGCCAGGAGGTGGTCGTCAGGGTCGCGCGCCATGAAGGCGACACAGCGCTCGACGGGCCGACCGGCACCTCGTTTGTGTTTCCCCAGCTAGTCGGCCACGGGCAGGGCTACAGGATAGACCCGCCCGCCGTTCCCGGCGTATACTTCTTAAAGAGCGCGGACGAGACGCTGTCCGTATTCGCCGTGAACGTGGATGCCGCAGAAAGCGACCTCGCCAAGATCTCGGAGAGCGATATGGCCTCCGGCATCGAGGGGCTCGACATCAGGCGAATCCGGGGCGTTGAGGATCTCGGCGAATCGATCTCGGTTTTGAGAAGAGGGCGGGAGCTCTCCCATACATTCATATGGCTGGCTCTTATCCTGTTGCTGGTGGAGACCGTGATCGCGTCGGACCTCTTAGACAGGTTCAGGGGGGCGGATGACAACGATGCTCTCGAGCATCTCTCGAAGACTAAGGCATAGCCAATCTCTGAGCGCGCTCCTGGAGGATCTCGCGGCCGGAAAGGTGGCTGCCAGGGTAGGCGGGGTGCCGGGTTCCATGCGGGCCATGCTCGCTGCGCTTCTCTACCGCGAAATCGGAAGAACGGTCGTCGTGATATGCCCCGGCGAATCGGAGAAGATAAGAGATGACCTGGAGAGCGTTCTCGGCGGGGACGAGGTTCTTCACCTCCCCGACTGGGAGATTCTTCCCTATGACGAATTCTCCCCGCACGAGGAAATCGTTGGGACGCGCCTCAGGACGCTCGCGGCCCTGCTCGGGGGCAGGCGCGGCGTGGTCGTCGCGCCGGTGCGGGGCTTTATCCGCAAGATAATCCCGCCGGCCGACCTGGGCGCGGCGATTACCAACCTCTCTACCGGCCAGGCCATAAGGCCGGACGAACTCATTTCCAATCTCATTAGCACCGGGTACACGAGGGCCCAGATAGTGGAGGACGTCGGGACTTTCAGCATGCGGGGGGGCATTTTCGACGTCTACTGCCAGGGACGGGAGTACCCCGTCCGGATAGAGTTCTTCGGCGACGAGGTCGAGTCCATCCGGGAGTTCGACCCCGTCAGCCAGCGCTCCACCGGGCGGATCGATGAGGTGAGCCTGCTTCCCTCGAGAGAGGTCGTGCTGGGCGATGACGCCACCGGCCGCTTGCTCTCGCATATCAAGCGCGCCGACCTCAAGAAGCAGCGGATGGAAGACGTCATCATGCATGTCAAGGAGCGCTTCTTTTTCGACGGCATAGAAGCATATGCCCCCTATTTCTATTCCGGGGAAGCGACCCTGGGAACCTATCTTCCCGACGATGCCTTCTATGTTCTTCTCGACCCCGAGATGCTGGCCGAGAAAGCCGATGCCTCTTTCGAAGAGGCCGAGACCATATACGGAGAGAAGTCCAGGAAACTGGCGCTCCCGCTTCCGCAGGACATTTACCTCGAATGGGCCGCAGCCGGCAAATCGCTTGAGAGGCGGGCGACGGTGGGCGTTTCGCCGCTCAAGACGGCCGCAGACGATTACAGCCTCGACATCCGGAGTCCGGACCCGTTCGCGGGCAGCCTCAAGATCCTCAGGGAGGCCCTCGCGGAGTCGGCGGGGCGGGGCGTCGAGACCTTCATTCTGTGCGACAACGTAGGCCAGGCCGAGCGGCTCGAGGAGATAGTGCCCGGCGAGGATGCGCGGGTCACCATCGGAATAGGGCTACTGAGCGAGGGATTCGTTTTCCCGGAGGCCAACCTTCAGGTTCTCACGGACCACGAGATATTCGGGCGCTACCGGCGCCGGCCGAGGTATCCCCGGTTCAAGGGCGAGGGGCCCGTGGAGAGTTACAGGGCGCTCAATCCGGGTGATTTCGTCGTGCACATAGACCACGGCATCGGCAGGTACGGCGGGGTCGAGCGGCTGGTGGTGGACGGCCGCGAGACCGAGTGCCTGCTCATCAACTACCAGGCAGGCGACAGGTTGTACGTTCCCATCGAGCAGCTCGACCTGCTTCAGAAGTACCTCGGCAAGGACGGCGAGCCCCCCAGCCTCTCCAAGCTCGGGGGGGCGAGCTGGGAGAGAGTCAAGGCGCGCACGAAGAAGGCTATAAAGCAGATGGCCGAGGAACTCATAAAACTGTACGCGCTGCGCCAGGCGCGGCCGGGCTTCGCCTTCAGCCCGGACTCACGGTGGCAGCGCGAGCTCGAGGCTTCGTTCATCTACGACGACACCCCGGACCAGCTGCGCACCACCCAGGAAATCAAGAGCGACATGCAGGCCGACAAGCCCATGGACAGGTTGATATGCGGCGACGTCGGCTACGGCAAGACCGAAGTGGCGGTGAGGGCGGCCTTCAAGGCCGTGCAGGACGGCAAGCAGGTGGCCCTTCTGGTGCCGACCACGGTACTCGCCCAGCAGCATTATCACACCTTCCGCGAGCGGCTCGCCGATTACCCGGTGAGAGTGGAGATGCTGAGCAGGTTCAGGACCCGCGGGGAGCAAAAGGCAGTCGTCGAGGAGCTCAAGACAGGCCAGGTGGACATAGTGATCGGGACCCACCGGCTGCTGCAGAAGGACATCGAGTTCAGCGACCTCGGGCTCGTGATGATCGATGAGGAGCAACGGTTCGGCGTGGCGCACAAGGAGAAATTCAAGCACCTGAGGGCGACGGTCGACGTTCTCACGCTCACGGCGACCCCGATTCCGCGCACTCTGCACATGGCGCTCATGGGCGCGAGAGACATGTCCGTCATAGACACCCCGCCGCGGGGCAGGCTCCCGGTGGACACCGAGGTGGCCAAGTACGACGAGGAAATAGTCGTGAGCGCCATACTGAGGGAACTCGACAGGGGCGGCCAGGTCTTCTTCGTGCACAACCGGGTCGAGACCATCGACACGGTCGCCGCGCATCTGACCGAGCTCTTGCCCAATGTGCGGTTCGCCGTGGCGCACGGCCAGATGAAGGAGCGCCAGCTTGAGAAGGTCATGCTCGAGTTCATCGACCGCGAATACGACGTGCTCATCTCGACCATGATCGTCGAGTCGGGCCTCGACATACCCAATGTGAATACCATCGTTGTAAACCGGGCCGAGACGCTGGGTCTGGCCCAGCTCTACCAGCTCCGCGGGCGCGTGGGGAGGTCCAGGCACAGGGCTTATGCCTACTTCCTGGTTCCCAGGAAGAAGAGGTTGACCGATGTGCAGCGGAAACGGTTGAGGGCGCTCACCGAGTTTACCGAGCTCGGGTCGGGGCTCAAGGTCGCGATGCGGGACCTCGAGATCAGGGGCTGCGGCAACATACTCGGCCCCGAGCAGAGCGGCTACGTCGCCGAGGTCGGGTTCGACCTCTACGTCAAGCTCCTCGAAGAAGCCGTCAAGGAACTCAAGGGAGAGCCCATAGAGGTGAGAATAGCGACGCGGATAGAGACCGACATACCGGCCTTCATCCCCGAGACCTATGTGGGCGACGAGAAACAGAGGGTCATATTCTACAAGAAACTCGTCGAGGCCAGGAAACTTGAAGAGGTAGCCGACCTCGAGCAGGAGCTTCTGGACCGTTTCGGACGCGTCCCCTTCGAGGGGCTAAACCTCCTCGAGTTCCAGCAGCTGCGGATACTCGGGGCAATGGCGGGAATAGAACGCGTCGCCGTGAAGTCCTCTACGGTTTTCCTGGAAGCGGGAAAAGACGCGGACCTTTCGGTTTCGAAGATAGAAAACGTCGTAAAGAAGGGAATAGACATCGAGCTCTTCTCTGGTGCGCGGACGGGCATCGGCGTCAAAGGTGTTCCCGATAGGCCCCGCGAGCGGCTTGCGCTGGCCAGAAAGGTATTGAATGCGCTTCTTTGATTGTGATAGTTTGCGGCAGAGGAAAGGAGTGTCTACGATGAAACTAAGGCTCATTATACCCTGTTTGGCGCTCGTCTTGCTTGCGTCGTGCACGTCCACGGAGGACAGGGTGGTTGCCGAGGTCGGCGGCCATGAAGTCACTGTCGCCAAGATCAAGAACGAGTACCTCGCCATCTCCCAGCACGCGCGGCCCAGGCTGGATACCATAGAGGAGAAAGAGGCTTTCGCAAAAGACGTTGTCGCGAAAGAAGTGATACGCCTCGAGGCCGAGAAGGCGGGATTCGGCGACCTCCCGGAAGCCCTGGAGGCAAGGGAGATGGCAATCCAGAACAGGGCCTGGCAGGCTTATTACGAGCAGGAGATAAAGGGCAAGATCAGCATAAGCGACGAGGAAATGCGCGCCCTGTACGACAAGCAGCGGGTCGCCTACCACCTGGCCTGGATATTCACGAGGTCCGAGGCCGCGGCAAAGGCCGCGCTCGGGAAGATCAAATCGGGCCGGCCCTTCGGTGAGGTCGCCGGCATCTATTCGATAGACCCGTCGCGGTCTAACGGCGGCGACCTCGGGTTCACGCCCCTGGGGACAATGCCGGCCAATGTCGAGGCAGCCATTGAGGCCATGTCGCCCGGTGACGTGAGCGAAGTCCTTCCCTACGACGGCTACTACACCGTTATCCAGTTGGTCGAGAAGCAGGACCGCGAGCAGATGGACTTCGAGAGCGCCAGGGTGGGGCTCGAGTCGATGCTGATGTCAAAGAAGATAACCGACCGGCAGAAAATGCTGGCCGCCCAGTACAGGGAGAAGTACCACGTTACGTACAACGACGATGCTCTCGAGCTCGTGGCGGCGCGGACGCGCGATGCCAATCGGAGGGAAGGTGGCCCCGCGGGACAGCTCCCGCGGTTCTCTGACGAGGAGCTGGGTATGGTAATAGCCTCCCGTGACGGCGGCGAGTGGACCATCGGTCAGTATATGGAGCGGATAGCCGGCGTCAGGGATTTCGGCAGGCCGTCCTACGGCGCCGATGCCGAATTCATAAAGTCGATTATGCGGGATTATATGACGGGCGAGCTCTGGGTGCTGGAGGCGCTTGAGCTCGGCTATGGCGAGTGGGATGACGTGGTGCGGGCCGGCGACCGCGAATACGAGAGGGTGATGGTGACGGCGTTTCATGACTCGCTCGTCAAGGACGTGAGCGTGGACGATGCGGCGCTGAGGAGTTTCTATGAAGAGAACAGGGAACAGCTGGTATCTGAGCCCGCATACAATATGGCAATAATCGTTGTGGAGACGAAAACCGGGGCCGAGGATGTCTATGAAGAACTCAGGGGCGGGGCCGACTTCGCGGCGCTGGCAAAGGCCAGGTCAATCGACCCCAGGACCAGGGACCAGGGCGGCGAGATAAAAGAGACATTTGCCGCGAGCACGCTCCAGCAGTTCCCGGATGTCTATGACGCCGTTTCTAAAATGAATAAGGGTGACATAACCGAGCCGATGCTGCTGCCCCCCACCTGGGGGCCTGAGGGCTATATGGTGATGAAGCTCATCGGAAAGGCCGAACCCAGGCAGCTCGAGTTCGACGAGATCAAGGAAGCGCTGGGCTCGCGGGTTCTGGGGCTGGAGCAGGACAAGGTCTTCAGCGCCTGGCTTGCCGGGAAGATGGAGGAGCAGAAAGTCAGCATCAATCCGGACGTCCTTGCTTCTATCGATTTCACATCGCTCTAAGAGAGGCCGAATGAAACTGCGCATGACCATGTTGACCGTGCTCCTGCTGGGCGCGCTCGCAGGAACGGCCCGGGCGGCCGAGCCCGCCGACCGTATCCTCGCCGTCGTGGAAAAGAACCCCATCTTCTTGAGCGACATTGAGGCGGCGATAGCAGAAGAGCTCTACCTCCGACAGATGAGGGGCCAGCCCATGCCAACCGGTCCGGCCGAGCTCGAGCAGCTGCGCGAAGACGTACTGACCGCTATGATCGACCGGAGAATAGTGCTCGAGAAGGCGAGAAAGGACGGCATCGAGGTCACGCGCCCCGAGGTTGAGGACGCCCTCAACAGCTGGGTGGTGGACCTGATGCAATCGGCCGGTTCCGAGCAGGCGTTCATGGCGGAGCTCCAGCGCCAGGGCATGACCCTCAAGGGACTCAAAGACCGTTACCGGACGGACCTGAGGGAGCAGCTTATCATCTCCAAGTTCATGCGATCGGCATTCGCCTCGGCGTTCGTCGACGAGGCTGAGGTGCGGGAGTTTTACGATACCAAGTACGATTCGATCCCCGAGATCCCTGCGGTGGTGGGCATATCGCACATTCTCATCGTGCCGGAGCCCTCGCCGGAGAAAGAGGGGGACGTTCTGGCCAGGGTGAGCCGCGCGCTCGACCGGCTGGCGGGCGGCGAGACATTCGCCGACGTGGCGCGGGACATGTCGGATGACGCGCTCACGCGCGAGGCGGGCGGCCTGCTGGGAACCGTGAGCCGCGAGGACCTGGGCCCGGAGATCGCCGAAGCTGTGCTCACGGTTGAGCCCGGAGAGATATCGCCCCCCACGCGCACCAGGTACGGCTATGAGATCCTGAGAGTGGATGACGAGGTGGACGGGAAGCTGACGCTGAGCCACCTGTTCTTCAAGCTGGTCACGACCGCGGCAGACACCGCGGCGGCGGCCGAACTCGCCCGCGACGTGAGGGAACGCGCGGTGTCCGGCGAGAGTTTCGAGGATCTCGCCAGGGAGTACAGCGACGACGACAAGTCGCGTGAGGCCGGCGGGTACGTGGGCGAGGTTCGTATCGAGGACCTGGGGGAGCCCCACGCTTCGGTGGTGGGGGCAATGAGCCCGGGCGAAGTCTCACCCGTCCTCCCGACGGATTATGGTTTCCAGATAATAAAGCTGATTACGCGGGCCGAGACTAGGAAGGCCTCATACGAGGACTCGAAGGAGTGGATCCGGAACGTTCTCGAGAGCCGTGTGCGCGAACGCCAGTTCCAGAATTGGCTGGAACGCACGCGCGAGGAGATATTCGTAAGACGTTATGCGGATTGAGAGAAGTGCGCCTTGAGACTCGATGTTTTTCTTAAGAGGGTCGGGCTCTGCAAGCAGCGCACGCTGGCCAAGGAGTTGTGTGACGGTGGCAGGGTGAGGGTGGACGGCGGAACAGCGAGAGCCGGGAAGGAGATCTCTCCCGGCAGAACTCTCGAGATCGAGCTGACGCGCGTGATTCTGAAGATAGAAATCACCGGCCTCCCCGGGCGGAATTACAGAGCAAAGGACGGGGAGGCTTTCTACAGGATTATCCAGCGCGCCGAGTGCGACCTCTTTTCCTGACGGTCCCCTCCCTTTGTCGGCGATGGTGAAAATGAGGAAATCCGCAAAACCTGAGATCGCAATTACCATGGGCGACCCCGGCGGCATCGGCCCCGAGATCGCCCTCAAAACCGCGGTAGCTCCGCCGGTGCGCCGCGCATGCGACCCGCTTGTAGTGGGCGATATCGATTACCTGGACGCTCTCGCGGCGGAACTGGGGTTGGCGGTTGTCCCCGACTGCTCCGCGCGCTCGAGGGCCGTGCGCGTCGCGGATTCGGGCGGCATCACGAGACGGGTCACGCAGGGAAAGCCGACCGCGCAGGGAGGGCGCGCCGCGGCGGGGGCCATTGAGGCGGCCGTCGACCTCGCCTCGTCGGGAGCGGTCGGGGGCGTGGTCACGGCTCCGGTCTCCAAGGAGTCGCTGGCGATGGCCGGATACGGCATGGTCGGGCATACGGAGATGCTCGCCGGGCTGACCGGGACGAAGCGCTACGCGATGATGCTGGCGCGCAGGGACCTCAGAGTGATCTTCGCGACCACGCATATCCCCGTTTCCAGGATCGCCCGCGATCTGAAGAAAAGCGGCATCGTCGAGAAGATCATGATCGGCGACGAGTATCTCAGGACCTACATGGGAATCCGGCGCCCCAGGCTCGGGGCCTGTTGTCTGAACCCGCATTGCGGCGAGGGCGGTGTGCTGAGCGCTGAGGAGAAGGACATCATCGTTCCCGCCATCCGCGCCGCGCGGAGGAGAGGTATCCTTATAGAGGGGCCGTATCCTGCCGATTCAATATTCGGGAAGAATCAGGCACGGGGCTTTGACGCTGTTGTTGCAATGTACCACGATCAGGGTATGATTCCACTTAAGATGGTCAGGCAGGAAGAAGTCGTCAATATCACTCTGGGTATCCCCATTGTGCGCACATCGCCGGGACACGGAACGGCGTTCGATATCGCCTCCAGGCGCGCGGCCGACCACCGCGGCATGATTGCCGCGACCATCGAATGCGCGAGGATCGCGAAGAGGATGAAACATGCTCGTTGAATTCCGCGGCGTCAGCAAGACCTACGCCAGCGGCCACATGGCCCTCAAAGACATCAATCTGACCATAGACAGGGGAGATTTCGTCCTGCTGGTCGGCCCGTCCGGCGCGGGGAAGACCACCATCATGAAGATGATCTACATGGATGAATATCCCACGAGCGGCGAAGTGCTGGTCGGCCGTTACTCCTCCAAATCGATGAACGACAGGAAGACCGCCATGCTGCGCCGGCAGGTGGGAGTCGTCTTCCAGGAATTCAGGCTTCTCAGGGACCTCACGGTGTTCGAGAACATCGCCCTGCCGCTCCGCGCTGTCGGCAAACGCCGGGGCGAAATCAAGAAGCGTGTAAGCAATGTGCTGTACTCCGTGGGCCTTTCCTCGAAGCGCCACCAGTTCCCGCTGAAACTCTCGGGCGGGGAGCAACAGAGGGTCGCGATCGCCAGGGCCATGGCGCTCAGGCCGCCCATCCTCCTGGCGGACGAGCCCACGGGCAACCTTGACCCCGACACGTCCGAACAGATATTCGAACTGCTGCTGGATATCAACAGGGGCGGGACGTCGGTGCTTATCGCAACGCATGAACACGATATGGCGGGGCGGCTGGGCAAGCGGATAATCACGCTGGTCGGCGGAAGGCTGCAAGAAGACGAAGGTGGTGAATCTTGTACCTCCTGAAGCAGGCGTTCTCCGGAATAAAACGCGCCGGGTTCATGTCGGTCGCGTGCATTCTTATCACTACCTTTTCGCTGCTCATATTCGGCATTTTCCTGCTGGCGACCGCCAACTTAAGGGAAGTGCTGCGGTACGCGCATGAGAAAGTGGAGATAGTCGTCTTTCTGGAAGACAACATAACGACGAGCGGCCTTGATTCCCTGACAGCCGAGCTCGACGCCATACCTTTCATTCAGAACAGAACGTACATCGACCCGGATGATGCCCTGAAGAAGCTCCGCGGGGAGTTCGGAACGCGGAGCTTCATCCTGGACGCGCTCGAGGACAACCCGATGCCGGCGTCGTTCGAGATAACGCTGAAGCCGCAATACAGGCTCAAGGACCGCGTCATAAGCGTCGCCGAGAGAATAGTCAAGCTGCCCGGCGTCGAGGATGTGAGCTACGGGCGGGGTTGGATAACGAAGCTCGAGAGTATCGTCAAGATGCTCGCCCTGATAGACATTTGCGTGGGGTTCGTTGTGGCCGTTGCGTCGATAGTGACGGTGTCGTATACGGTGAGGCTCACGCTGTACGCGCGCAAGGAGCACATAAGGGTCCTCAAGCTGGTCGGGGCCACCGACTGGTTCGTAATGCTTCCATTCCTCCTTGAGGGTGTCATACATGGCCTGGTCTCGGCACTCATATCGCTGGTTGTCGTATACGGGGCCTTCCGCGTCATCGAGGTCAGGATTCCCCAGGCGGTATTCATGTCGTCCGGCATGATGCTATTCTTCGCGGTTTTCGGGATACTCTCTGCGGTTCTGGGAAGCTGGGTTTCGCTCAAGACGTTCCTGAGGGCAAAAGACTAGGGGTGGGTCCGGTGAGATCTCTCTGCGTACTGACGATCGTTTTCCTCATTATCCTGGGCGCCTCCGCAGGCGCAACGGGCCAGGAGGAATCGTCAATGTCCAGGGAGCAGGTAGACGAGGAGCTGCAGCGCAACGAGGAGGAGCTCAATCGCATAAGGGCCGAGCTCGCCGAGAAGCGCAAGCGGGCGGAGGAGCTGGCCGGTGAGGAGAGCGACATCCAGGGCGAGCTTGCCCGGATAAACGAGGAGATGAGGCTCAACAGGAGCCTCATAGACAAGCTTGCCGAGCAGAAGAGAACCCTCGGAAGCGACCTCGAATACTCCCAGCGGGACCTGGGGCTTGCGGAGGTCACGCTTGACGGGTCGAGAGATCTCCTCAACAAGAGGCTGAGGAGCATTTACAAGTTCGGCCGCGGCCAGGTCATGGAAGTACTGCTCACATCCAAGACTTTCGCGGACCTCGCGAAGCGGGTCTACTACCTGGCGGTAATAGCGGACCACGACCTGCAGATACTGAGTGATTACGCGGAGCAGGTCGAATCCAAACGCGTCCTCGTGGAGTACATAGAAGGCAAGAAGGCGAGGATAGAGGCCAACGAGAGAGAGGCCAGGATGGAGGCGGACAACCTCAGGCTCAAGCGGGAGGAGAGGGACGGCCTGATGGCACAACTCAAGGAGAAGCGCTATTACTATGAGAACCTCGCCCGCGAGCTGGAGGAAGCCAGCCGGAATCTCGAAGCCGTCATAGAGACGCTCGAGAGCCGGGCGGAGGTGCTGGCCGATGCGGACACCACGTTCGCGGGGCGTATGGGAACGCTGATGTGGCCATGCGACGGCGAGGTCATATCTGAATACGGCATGGAAACGCACCCGCGCTTCGGCACGATTGTCAAGAACAACGGCATAGATATCAAGACGAGCCCGGGGAGCAAGGTTCGCGCAGTCGCCCCGGGCGAGGTGAGCTTCGCCGGGCCCCTCACGGGCTTCGGCAACTGCATCATCGTCGGGCATGGTGACGGCTTCTACACGCTGTACGGCCACCTGGAATCTCTGCTGGTCACACAGGGCTACAGGGTTGGCGAAGGCGCCGCAATAGGTTATATTGGAGAGACGAGCACCCCGCAGGGTGCGGTGCTGCATTTCGAGATCCGGAAGGGAAAAGCGCCACTCGACCCTGGCAAGTGGCTCCTGAGATAGGGCTGGGAGATTATGGAAGAGCAACGCGACAATCGGCAAAGTGAACATATAGATGCTCCGGCGTCAGGCCCGCCGCCGCAGCCCGCCGGAGAGCAGCCGCCGGGAGACCGACCCGGCGGACCCCAGCCGCAGCCGTCCGTGGCCCAACCCCCAGCCGCGCCCGCCGACCGGGAGGCTGAGCCGGTGAGGGTCCCGACCGTCGTACAGGTCGAGTTCAAGGGAGAGCGCAGGGCCTACTTCCTCAATGCAACAAAGTTCCCCATAGGTGACGGTGACTACGTCGTCGTCCAGGTCGAGCGCGGTCGCGACACGGGAAGGGTCGTCCGTAGCGGGGAAGATCTCGAGAAGATACCCGACATACGGCCCATCAAGCAGGAAGTGCTCCGCATGGCCTCGGAAGATGACATGCGCAAGTGGGAGGAGAACAAGAGGAAGGAAGAAGAGGCCAGGCGCGTATGCGAGGAGAAGATCGCGGCGCATGGCCTTAAGATGAAGCTGGTCGAAGTCGAGTACCAGCTCGACGGCACCAAGATAACCTTCTTTTTCACCGCCGACGAGCGCGTGGATTTCAGGGAGCTTGTGAAGGACCTGGCCGGCATTTACAAGACGCGCATCGAGCTCAGGCAGATAGGAGTGAGAGACGAGGCCAAGCGCCTGGGGGGCTACGGCTCCTGCGGCCGCAAGTACTGCTGCACGACCTTCCTGCAGGAGTTCGAGCCGGTAACGCTCCGCATGGCGAGGGACCAGAGGCTCTCCCTGAGCCCCACCAAGATATCCGGAGCGTGCGGAAGGCTGATGTGCTGCCTGGCGTATGAGCGGGAATACTACATGGAAGTCGCCAGACAGCTCCCCAAGGTGGGCCGCAGGCTCATGACTCCATACGGCGAGGTCACCGTGACCAAGATCGACATATTCGCGCAGGCCGTGATCGCGGAAGACGCGAACGGCGAAGAAATGCGCCTCACGCTGGAGCAGGTCCGTAAAGCCGCCCAGGCCCAGGGCCGGCCGGCTGGGACCGGGACGGCGTCTGAAGAGGCGGAGAAGGAGCCCGCAGACGGTGGGGCCGGGCCGGGAACAGACGGCGCTCCCCCCGGCGATGAGCCTGACGGCACGGAAGGCAAGTGAGATGGCGGGCAAGTTCTACCTGACCACGGCCATAGATTATGTGAACAGTTTCCCCCACCTGGGAACCGCCTACGAGAAGATCTGCGCCGATATAATCGTCAAGTACAAGAGACTCGGCGGCTGGGACACGCGCTTTACTATGGGAAACGACGAACACTCCCAGAACGTGTGCAAAGCCGCTGTCGCCAAGGGTGAGAACCCGCATCGCTATTGCGACGAGATGGCCGCGGTCTTCAAAAAGACCTGGGCGGCCTTCGGGATTGAATACGACGACTTCGTCCGCACCACGGAAGACCGCCACACCAGGGCCGTAGAGGAGATATTCCGGAGGATCCAGGCCAGGGGCGACATATACAAGTCCAAGTACTCCGGCCGTTACTGCATATCCTGCGAAGCGTTCTACCAGGAGGAAGACCTGGTTGACGGCCAGTGCCCGACGCATAAGATGCCGGCCAAATGGATCGAGGAAGAGAACTATTTCTTCCGGCTGTCGAGATACGCCGAGCCGCTTCTCAAGCATATCAGGTCGCATGATGACTTCATCATTCCCGATGTCAGGAAGAACGAGGTGGTGAGTTTCATCGAGAGCGGCCTTCAGGATGTCAGCATATCGCGCTCCGGGCTCCAGTGGGGCATACCGGTTCCCGGAGACCCCGATCATGTTTTCTATGTGTGGTTCGACGCGCTCATCAATTACATAACGGCGCTGGGTTTTCCCGATGAGAGCGGCCTGTTTGCGAAGTACTGGCCGGCGGACGTGCACCTGGTGGGCAAGGATATCACGCGTTTCCATTGCATCATGTGGCCTTCGATGCTCATGAGCGCTGGGATCGAGCTACCGCAGACCATCATCGGGCACGGATTCATCGGTTTCAAGGGAGAGCGCATGAGCAAGACGCTCGGCAATATCGTCGAGCCGCTGGATGCTGCCAGGAACTACGGTCCCGATTCGCTGAGGTACTACCTGGCCAGGGAAGTGGTCTTCGGCAAGGACGGCGACTTCTCGTGGGAGCAATTCATACAGCGCTACAACTCCGAACTCGCCAATGATCTCGGCAATCTTCTGAGCCGGACATGCGGCATGCTCAAACAGTACTTCGATGGCGTGATACCGGCGGGGAGTTCCTGGGACAGTGAGGGCGCCGGCCGCATCAGGACCGAATCAGCCGGGGCCGAGAGGCTTTACTTCGCGGCGATGGACAAGTACGAAGTCCACAACGGCATCTCGGAGGTTTTCAAGATCATACGCGCGGCCAACAGGTATATAGAGGAGTCCGCCCCGTGGGCGCTTATGAAAAAGCCCGGCGGCAAGGATGAGGCCGGCAGGGTCCTCTTCGAGGTGAGCGAGATCCTGAGGCGGACGGCGCTGCTCCTCTACCCCTTCATCCCCGCCAAGGCCCAGGACATCTGGAATGTCCTCGGAATCGATGCGCGCATGGCGGATACGAGCTTCGAGGCGGGCCTGGCCTGGCGCGATTCCTGGGACGGCCTCTCCCGGGCGGTGCGGATCGGCGAACCGCTCTTTCCGCGCATAGAGGAGAAGAAAGCGGGAGCGGTTGAGGACAAGAAGAAGGTGAAGGCCGGCGAGCGGGCCGGGAAGCCGGAGAAAGAGGATAAGACAATGCCGGAAGCAGACGACAACTTGGTAAGCTATGAAGAGTTCAAGCGGCTCGATATCAGGGTTGCCCATATCAAGAGCGCGAGCATGGTACCCGAGACGTCGAAGCTGATGAAGATTTTCATCGACATCGGCGGGGAAGAGCGCGTTATAGTCGCCGGCATTGCCGAGCACTATGCCCCGGAGGACCTTACGGGCAAGAACATCATCGTCATCGCGAACTTGAAGCCCGCGAAGATAAGGGGAGTTGAGTCGCGCGGCATGCTGCTCGCCGCCACGGACGGCAGCAGGGTCATTCTGCTGATGCCCGAGAAGGACGCCGCGCCGGGTTCCAGGATTTCCTAGGCCGCAGGGCCGGCGCCGGAGGACACGCCTTGATCGACTCTCACGCCCACCTCACCATGAGGAAATACAGGAACGACCTGAAGGCGGTGCTGGACCGCGCCCGCGGGGCCGGTGTCCGGGCCATCGTGAACATCGGGTTCGACGCCGACTCCAGCGCCGATAGCGTCGGCCTGGCGCAGGGGCATCCCGATTTGTTCGCCGCGGTAGGCGTGCACCCGCATGACGCGGAAACGGTGGACGATTACATTCTCGCTTACCTCGAGGAGCTGACCGCAGACCCCAAGGTCGTTGCGATCGGGGAGATCGGGCTCGACTTCTACCGCGATCTCTCGCCCCGGCGCGTCCAGGAAGACATATTCGTCAAACAGCTGGCGCTGGCCAGGAAGGTCGGCCTGCCGGTCATCATTCACGACAGGGAGGCCCACCGGCGGGTCATGGAGATCTTAAAAGGCGAGAACGCCTCAAATGGCGTGATGCACTGCTTCTCGGGCGACATGGGGCTGGCCAGGCAGGCTCTGGACCTGGGGTTTTACATCTCCTTCGCGGGGCCGATCACCTATAACGGGGGCCGGGCGGGCGACATCATGAGGAAAATGCCGGCAGACAGGCTCCTTGTGGAGACGGACTGCCCCTATCTTGCGCCTGTCCCTTTCCGCGGCAAACGGAATGAGCCTGCCTACGTCAAGTACGTGCTCGAACGCGCAGCACAGTTTCTGGGGAAAGCCGTCGAAGAAGTGGAAGCGATCACCGACGAGAATGCGCGCAGGTTCTTTAACCTTCCTTCTTGAACACCGAGACCAGCAGGTAGCCCGGCAGGAAGTTCCACGGGTAGAAAATGTAGCCCAGGACCTCGACGAGTCCCAGCCACGCCACCCTCAATATGGGAACCCTGGCGAAGTAGTATTTGAGGAAGTGGAGCTCGGCGATGAAGCCCATGCGGTACTCCCGGACCAGGCGCCCGGGCACCTTGCCCTCCAGCCCCTTGAGGGTCGCGATGGGCATCTCGTAGCCGGGCTGCCACAGACCCATGCGGTCGGCGTAGGCCTTGCCGGCTTTGTAAATGCGGGCCTCGGCCGATGGCACCATGATTACAACCTTGCCTTCGGGCCTGGTGACGCGAAGCATCTCGCTCACGGCGCGTACCTGTTGGGTCTCATCGAAGTGCTCGATCACGCCGCCGTTCCAGGTGACGTCATAAGTATCGTCGTCCATGGGCATGTTGAGTATGGAGGCGTTATAAGTCTCGGGATGATAGCCCTCGAACATGAAGCAGGCCCTGGAGAGCGTGAGGGCGGTCTCGCTTATGTCGAGGAGGCTGACCTCCGCCCCGCGCTTGGCCAGCCCCAGGGAGACGAGCCCGTGCCCCGATCCCGGCTCCAGGACCTTCTTCCCCCTGGCGTCGGGGAGCTCTCGCTTGAGTATCGCGGATACGGTCCGGTATATAATGTCCTTGCCCGCGGCGGCCGGGATTCTGCTCCGCTGGTGCTCGCCCTTCTTCTCCCATATCTCGTCCCAGCGCTCTTTTTGCTCCATGCTCCTAAATTACCACCCTCTGTTTCAATGGCACAATACTAAACTGGTGCGATTCCGGCGAGTTGTGGCGAAGTGTTGTGCATTTTAAGACCTGACCCCAAGCGAGCTTGAAATTGAACCTGATGTAGGGTATGATGTAGGTGTTCATTAGAGCTTGCGGGTGGCCCGGCGTAGTATGGCCCACGGGCAGTCAACTCACATCCATGGGGCCGGGCGCATCCGGTTCGGACATTGACTTAGGACTCTCGCCGCGTTTAATTGGAGACCGGAAGTCTATGAACGTGCTTGGAATCTCGGCGTTCTACCATGACAGCGCCGCCTGCCTCGTGCGTGACGGCTGCATCATCGCCGCCGCCCAGGAGGAACGATTCACCCGCAAGAAGCACGACCACTCTTTTCCTGAGAACGCCATCCGTTATTGCCTTGAGGAAGGCGGGCTCAGTGGTGAGAATGTCGACCTCGTAGCCTTCTATGACAAGCCCTTCCTCAAGTTCGAGCGCATTCTGGAGACTTACCTCGCCACGGCGCCGCATGGGATAAAGTCCTTTGTGAAAGCGATGCCGCTCTGGATCAAGCAGAAGCTCTGGATCAAAGACCTCATACGGGCTCAGCTCGGCTACGACGGCAAGATCATCTTCACGGAGCACCACGAGTCGCATGCGGGCTCCGCTTTCTTCGCGTCGCCGTTTGAGGAAGCGGCTTTTCTGACACTGGACGGAGTGGGAGAGTGGGCGACGGCGAGCTATGGAATCGGCAAGGGCAACAGAGTGAACATTCTGGCCGAGATGCATTTCCCGCATTCGCTGGGTCTCCTCTATTCGGCCTTCACTTACTACACGGGCTTCCGGGTGAATTCCGGCGAATACAAGCTCATGGGCCTGGCGCCATATGGCAAACCGGTTTACAGGGATACCATCCTCTCTGAGCTCCTTGACCTCAAAGAGGACGGCTCGTTCCGCCTGAACATGAAGTACTTCGACTACTGCGGGGGCCTGACGATGACAAACAGGCGGTTTGAGCGGCTCTTCGGTGGACCGCCGCGGAAGCCCGAGTCGAGACTTACTCAGCGGGACATGGACCTCGCCCGGTCCATACAGGCCGTAACCGAGGAAGTGATGCTGCGAATGGCGAGACACGTTTCCAGATGTACCGGCATGAAGAACCTCTGCCTCGCCGGCGGCGTCGCCTTGAACTGTGTGGGTAACGGAAGGATATTGCGCGAAGGCCCCTTTGAAAATCTATGGGTCCAGCCGGCCGCGGGTGACGCCGGTGGGGCCCTGGGTGCCGCGCTGTTCACCTGGTATCAGTACCTCGAGAACCCGCGCGCGGCAGATAACCGGAACGATTCCCAGCAGGGTTCATATCTCGGGCCGGAGTTCAGCAACGAGGACATAGCCGCGTTCCTGGAGGAGAATCACGTTCCCCATGCCGCGCTGGAGGACGATGACATCCCCGACGTCGTTGCCGACCTCATAGCGGACCAGAAAGTCATCGGGCTGTTCCAGGGTCGAATGGAATTCGGCCCCAGGGCGCTCGGCAACCGTTCCATTGTGGGCGACGCCCGGTCCCCGAAGATGCAGCGGGTGATCAACCTGAAGGTCAAGTTCCGTGAGAGTTTCCGCCCGTTCGCACCGTCGGTGCTCCGCGAAAAGGCCGGTGACTACTTCGAGATCGACCGCGAGAGCCCGTATATGCTGCTGGCGGCGCCGGTGAAGAAATGCATATGCAGGGCCCTGAGTGATGAGGAAGCCGGCCTCTGCGGCCTCGACAAGCTGCATGTCGCCCGCTCGGAAATACCGGCCGTGACTCATGTCGATTACTCGGCCCGAATACAGACCGTCGATGCGGCGGATAACCCTCTGTACCACCGCATGATCGCGAGGTTTGAGGAGAAGCATGGCTGCGCCGTGATCATCAACACGTCTTTCAACGTCAGGGGCGAGCCGATTGTCTGCACGCCGGAAGACGCCTACCAGTGCTTCATGCGTACCGATATGGACTGTCTCGTCCTGGGGAACTTCCTTATAGACAAGAAGGAAGTCGGCGGCCGGAGGGTGGCCGAAGGCCCTGTGGAAAGGTTCGAATTGGACTGATGAACAGACAACTCCGCGGGCTCGCGTTTGTGATTTACGTGGTACTTGCGAGCATAGTTGGGGGGGAGATTGTTGTGAGGGGTTTCTACAGCCGTTTTCAGAACTACAATATGGAGATGTGGAGATACGCCGCCGATCTCAAGGAACCCCTGGACCGGGACGATCTTCCGTTTCATCACCGCCCCGGGCGGTGCGGGACTTACTACGGGGTGGAAATCAAGACCAATTCGCTCGGGTTCAGGGATTCGGAATGTGCCGAGCCCAAGCCGGGGGGCGAGCGGCGAATCGTGTTTCTCGGCGACTCCTTTACGCTGGGCTGGGGCGTCTCATATGAGGAGACTTTCACCCGGCATGTCGAGAACGCCATCAATGCATCCCGTGGCGGGTACCGCGTAATCAACCTGGGAATCGGCAACTACAACACGGCGATGGAACTCGAGTTGTTCAAGTGGAAGGGGTTGGACCTGGATCCCGATGTCGTCGTCCTGATGTACTTCATCAATGACACCGAACCGGTTCCCGCACGCAAGCCATACCCGGTCTACAGCATGATCAAATACTCGTATTTCTCCGCGTTCCTCTTCGACCGAATCAGCCGGATCCGGTCGCGTCTGGTGAGGGGCAGGAGGTGGGACGAGTATTACGCCGCGCTTTACTCGCCGGAAAACGCTGAGAACATGGCTCGATGCAAGGCATCGGTGCAGGAGCTCATCTCCCTGTGCAGGGGCAGGCACATCGGAATGCTCATTGTCAGTATTCCGGAACTTCATGATGCGGCCGACTATCGATTCTCCTATGCGACGGAGTTCATCGAGGGCCTGGCGGAGGCGGGGAGTGTTCCGTTTCTCGACCTGCGTCCGGCGCTCGCAGGCTGCGAAGCGGAATCACTCTGGGTGAGCGCCGAAGACCATCATGCGAATGCGCGGGCGAGCGCGATGATGGGTGATGAAATCTACAGGAAGATGCTCGAGGAGGGGCTGGTATGGTGAGCCGCAAAGACCTTCGAAAGTTCGGGTTGACGCTGGGAGCTGGTTTCGCAGTGCTCGGGGCGCTTGCCCTGTGGCGCGGCAAAGGACTCTATCCTTATCTCTTTTGCGTTGCGTCCGGTTTCGTGTTGACGGGCCTTCTGGCGCCGGGGCTCCTGAGACCCGTCCGGCGCGTGTGGATGAGGGTCGCTGAGGCAATGGGATGGCTCATGACAAGAGTGATACTGGCCCTGGTGTTCTATCTGGGTTTCACGACTCTGGGGGTCATCGGGAGGCTTCTCGGCAAGCGCTTTCTCGAGATGGATATGGACCCATCGGCGACGACCTACTGGCGGGAGAGGATACAACTCGAAATGGATGACAGATCTTACGAGAAGGAGTATTGAGTTCGGGCTCCTGTCGTGAGGAAAGCGGGTATGACTGGATGAGCAAGTTCGGGCTTGCGAAAGAATTCCTGGAGTTTTTGAGGGTGCGTAAGAAGTGGTGGCTGACCCCTATAGTCGTTTTGCTGGTGTTGCTTGGTATGTTGATAGTCCTGACCGAGGGTTCGGCCCTGGCTCCTTTCATCTACGCGCTTTTCTGAGTGTGCGGACCGGCCGGTGCGATAAGAAGCCGCATTTGTGCACCCGCCGGCGGCTGGAGGACGAGAATGGATGGTCGACTGAGGAGCGTACTCACCGGCGTTGCGGTTACGGTCGTAGCCGTTATTGTCACACTGGGTCTGATCGAGGGCGGTATTAGATTGTTCTGGCCGCGGAAGCACTTCGCCGCGACGGTCAACACCTGGGACCGGGTGGCAGGCACGAGGCATATCCCGGGGGGCCGCGGCTTCGTGAAGTGCGAGGTATACGAGATGGATCTCATAATCAACTCCCGGGGCCTTCGCGACCGCGAGTTCTCCCTTGAGAAACCTGCGAACACGCGCAGGATACTCTGTCTCGGTGGTTCATTCACCGCCGGATACGGGGTGCAGGCCGAGCAGACATTCCCCAAGGTGCTCGAGCGTTTGCTCAACAGCGACTCAGACGACAGCGTTGCCTGGGAGGTGCTCAACGGCGGCGTGGGGAGCACGGGCACGGCTCATCAGCTGGCCTTCTTCAACGCCGAAGGCTTTGAATACTCGCCCGACATTGTCCTGCTCTGCTTCTCGCAGCAAACCGACTACTGGGATAATGCCAGGTCGGGGCTCTACTCCATAGAGGATGGCCGGCTGGTCAAACACGATGCGCCCAAGACCCGGGCTCGCACAATCCAGCAGATTGCGGAATGGATACCTCTATATAATAGTTTCTTTGCGCGGTCCCACCTGCTGAATCTGATCAAGTCAAGAGTAGCCCGGTATCATTATCGGGACCTCGCGCGCCGGATCGCGGTTCCCGGTGATGAGGGCGCGCTTGAAGAGGCCGAAAGGGAGCTGACCCGGCGCCTGCTGGTCTCGCTGCATGATGCCGCCGTGGCCCGCGGCGGAAGGATGATGATGATCGCCATTCCGCTCCCGGACTCGTGGGATTACTATGACGAGACCTTGGAACTCTTCGCATACATGGAGAGTACCGGCGTCGCTTTCGTCGACGTCTCCGCGGCCCTGCGAGGCGGGTGTGAGAGGGGCCTCCAGGTGTACTACCCCGGGGACCGCCACTGGACAGAGGCCGGTCACCGCCTTGTGGCCGAATCCATCTACCAATACCTGGCCGCCGTCGAAGATTCCGCTTCTGCCCCGTGAGAGAGGTTGCGGGCAGCCTTCAATTGAAATCTGCCTCTGGATGTGGTATAATGAAACAAGTCAAAATCGCAGCCAGAGAACACCTATTGCCGGAACAACTATTATGCAGCGCCATTGGGACATTCAATTGTAGCGCGGGAGACTGCTCCGCGCTTTTGCTTTTTCACGGGAGGAGGTAGACCATGAAGCAGCGCCGTATCCTGTTGGTATTGCTCGTGCTGGGAAGCATGGGCCTTGCCGCCGGCAGCGCCTTCGGGGCGGCCGGGGCCTATACCTATGAAGTGCCCGTTCCGGAGCTCAGGCAAGCCGGCGAGCACGTCTATTACAGCATCGAGGGGTTCGGCTCCAGCACGAATCCCTACTACCCGGTGCTACCGACCAGGACGGTCCACTATGAGGTGCCTTTCGCTGCCCGGGACGTCGATGTTATGGTCTCGGCCGGCGCGGCGCAGGTGCTAGGCGCGTTCGACAACTACCTGATGCGCCAGCCCCCGCTTCTTCTGGGGGACCCAGGCTACCGGCCCCCGGCGAAGCCGGAAAAGATGCCGGACGTCACGCCTGTCGAATTCTACCGGATAAACGGCGTTGATGTCATGAAGGGGCACAGGCTGGTAAGCGTGACTCTCTATCCTCTCCGTTACGACTTCGCCTCGGGAGAGATAACCTATGTCTCCTCTTTCAGCATCCGGGTGTCATACACCATGGCGGTCAGCGACGAGGAGTCCATGGCCATGGCCATGGGCCGGCGCTCCAGCGCATTCGAGCCCCTGGCAGAGGGCGTAATCGAAAACTACGGTGAGTTCGACGAGCGCCTGTCAGCGGGAGAACCGCCCGCACCGCTCTACGACCTCGACAACCCGCAGTACGCGATAATTACCACGTCGACCTTCGCGAGCGCTGCCCAGGACCTCGCCGACTGGAAGACCAAGAAAGGCGTTCCGACAGAGGTGTACCTGGTGTCCTGGATCACGTCCAACTACTCAGGGTACGACACCCAGGAGAAGATCAGGAACTTCCTGAGGCTCGACTCGTCCACCCCTCGCTTCGACTACGTGCTGCTCCTGGGAGACACCGATACGGTTCCCACGAGGCTCTGCTGGTCCCAGGACGGCGACGACGTGCCCTGTGACTATTACTTCTCTGACGTGGTCGACGGCGCGGTGGGCTCGGGTTACGACTGGGACACCGACAACGACCATGTATGGGGCGAATTCGACGACACTATCACGTGGCTTCCCGACAACTACGTGGGCCGCATGGCCAGCAGAAGCGCGACCGAGGTTCAGGACTATGTGGATGCGGTCATCGACTACGAGACCGATCCGCCGACTGGCTCATGGCCTACGAAGGCGGTTATGGGCGCTGCGTTTGCCAACTACCTGACGACCAGTTACGACCCGACCGATATGGCGGCCGTAGCCGAGCATGTCAGGGCGGATTTCCTGGATCCCGCGGGAGTCACCTACGACAGGCTGTACGAGGCCGCGGGAGTATCTCCGACGACCTACACTTATGACTACCCGCTTACGGCCACCAACTTCGAGACGCAGGTTGGCTACGGCTGCGGGTTCGCTTTCCCGAGCGGGCACGGCAACTACCAGGGCAACTTCCGCCTCATCTGGTCGTATGACAACGGAGACGGTTATTACCAGGACGGCGAGGGCTCCTGGGCGGACCTCTGCACGCAGAGCTACAACCCTTCGACGGGAGACGAGAGGCCATACGTGCTTGTCGGCGCGTGCCTTGCGGGAGAGTTCGACCGCACAGCGCCGTGTCTCGGTGACTTCATCATAGCCAACTGGGGCATGGGCGCGGTGGCCTCGAGCAGGACCAGCTACTACTGCATAGGCTGGGACGACCCCGACTGGCCATGGAACCAGGGCCAGGAATACAGGTGGTGGCAGGAGATATTCGCCAACGGCAAGACCCACATGGGCCAGATCCATGGTGACAATAAGTACCAGTACGCAGTTGACTTCAACACGCTCTACGACGGGGATTACGGCCCGGACATCGATTACGCGTCGCGTAAGAACATGTTCTCCTCCAACCTCTTCGGCGACCCCGAGCTTCCCGTCTACACCGACAGCCCCACGGCGCTCGCGGCCAGTCATGATGGGACGCTTCCGGTGGGACCTTCATCCTTCACGGTGACGGTCACTTCCGGCGGGAGCCCTCTTCCCGGCGCCACGGTGTGCCTGTGGAAAGGGACCGAGGTCTATCTCGTGGATGAGACCGACGGGTCGGGCGAGGTGACATTCAGTCCTTCTCCGACAACGACAGGCACCATGTATGTGACTGCGAGCAAGCACAATTACATTCCGGATCAGAGTTCTGCGACCGTCGAGGAAGCGGGAGATACCGAAGACCCGTCGGTTACGGTCACCGCTCCCAATGGCGGCGAGATATGGGACATCGACTCGTTCTTCGATGTTACCTGGACGGCCACGGACGACATCGGTGTGACGTCTATCGACATTCTGTTCTCATCTGATGGTGGAGCGACGTTCCCGACGACGATAGCTACGGGCGAGGCCAACGACGGCGTGTACTCGTGGCAGGTGGATGTCCCGCCTACGACGCAGGCGCGGGTCAAGGTGATAGCCTATGACGCTGCCGGGAACAGCGGAGAGGACATGAGCGACGCCGACTTCGCGATCGCCGACGGCACCGACCCGTCGGTTACGGTCACCGCTCCCAATGGCGGCGAGATATGGGACATCGACT
>CAZSBE010000015.1:0-8742 GCA_964604955.1 uncultured bacterium | reverse complement strand
CGTTCTTCGATGTTACCTGGACGGCCACGGACGACATCGGTGTCACATCTGTTACTATCGTGCTGTCGTTGAACAGCGGGTTGTCTTATGACGATACGCTGGCGACGGGGGAGGCGAACGACGGAGTCTACTCCTGGGAGGTGACCCAGGCAGCCACGACGACGGCGCGCATCAAAGTCGTGGCGTATGACGGCGCCGGGAACAGCGGAGAGGACGCGAGTGATGCGGACTTCGAGATCTACGACGCTCTGGCGGGTACCGATATTACTGCGGATCTCCCGTCGAGTGTGGTGATAACCGGAAACTCGCCCAACCCGTTCAACGCGATTACGGACATCAGGTTCGGGATACCCCGCGACGGCAACGTGCGGATGGCGGTCTATGACGTAAGCGGCCGTGAAATAGAAACGCTCGTCGACCAGGCGTTCTCAGCAGGTTACCATGCGGTTACCTGGGAAAACGCCGGGGCGGTCGGGACGGGCCTCTACTTCGTCAGACTGCGCTTCGGATCTGAAGAAGTGACACATAAGGTCGTATTTTCCAGGTAGGAATCCGTAGCAGGCCTTTTGGCAGCGGGCCCCGGTCATCACGACCGGGGCCTGTTTTCAACCGGCCGCTCATAGCCGGCCCTGCGGACGGTGCATCTTTAAACCCGACCCCTTCGGACTGGCCCCTTCGGATTGTGCATTTCAAGACCTGACCCCGTCGGTTGCCCATTCGCTTGACCGGGGCGCGGCATTTCTCTTAGAATCGGGACTAAAGGAGGTGTGCGATGGAGATGATGCAGCAGCGTCAGGATAGCTCCGACGAGACCCTGAGGAAAGCCTGCCAGGAGGCCCCCCGAAGCTCCGGATGGCTGAAGTTCCTCGGAGTGGTCTTCATAATCTATGCGATCCTCCTGACCCTGGGAACGATGGGCATAGGCATCGTGATCGCCTGGCTGCCTGTATGGCTCGGCGTGATTCTCTTCAAGGCCGCCAATGATGCGGAGATGGCGGCGGCGGGGATGAGCGGCCATCTTGTGGAATACTTGAAACGCCTCAACAAGTACTTCCTGATCCAGGGGATACTGATGCTGTTGGGCGTGCTCATGATGCTCATCATGATGTTCGTCATGGGGATCGGCTTCCTTACGGGTATGGTGGACTAGAGGTCAGATGCCGGGCAGGGCGTCGGCGTTGAGATTGATGCCGTAGCTCGTGTAGTGGTCGCCGCAAATGCGGTATGCGGCCAGGTAGAAGTGATACCTGTCGATGGAGAAGCGCACCAGGTTGGGTTTCATATGCCCCGGCGCCCTCATCTTCCGCTTCCCCCTGGCGATCGCCATTATGAGTGACGCCCTCGGGTGGAAGTGCTTCTGGCGGAGCTGATCCGTCCACGGCACCATGGTAGCCTGGTCGGCGCTGCTGAATCGCCACCCCCTCATCTTGATGAGATCCTTCTCGCTCTCATAGGGGTGGGTGTGAAAGTCCGCAACGATATCCGATCCCAGCATCAGGAAATTCACCACGGCCATCTGGGCCTCGATGCTGCGGAGATCGTAGTCAACCCGGTCGGCGAAGCCCTCGGCCCGTACCTGGGTTCGCACGCTCCGGATGTAGACGTAGTGAGAGACGTGCTTGCCGTGGCCGCGGCGCTTCTCCTCATTGGACCGGGTCGAGCCGAGGCATATTCCGTAAACCTCCGTGAACGAAGTGCCTTTGCCCTTGGGAACGGCGTAGCCTTCGAAGGCCAGGAGCAGAAGGTCGCCGATGGCGCGGTCCTCCAGCCGGATGGTGATGTCCTCGTGGAGCTCGTCGACGGCAAAACGCCAGGAGGTCTTGCTGTCCTGGATGAGCCGCCTGTACTCGCTGCGCGTGAACTTGAGCTCGGACCAGAGGCCCTCCAGGCACCCGATCTCGCGTTTGTGAACCCGCCAGCGCGACGCGATAGTGCCCTTGCTCGTCCCATAGATGCACTTCTCGTACCATGCGCGCTGCAGGTTGTACCTGTCGGCGGCTATCCGCTTCCCGATCTCGCCCAGGAGCCTCTGGAGATTGCCGCCGGGCAGGGTCCTGCGTTGTGCCTTTCCGGTGAAAAGCGTGCACGCGAGAGCGCGGGTCATCTCGGACCGGAGCTTGCGGCAGGGGCGATTCCCGTGACAGCGCCTTATGTAGGAATCCAGTTCGCTCCGGAACCGCTCTGCGAATTCGCAATAACGAGGCAACCTCGGCATAGGCCCCAACCCCCCCCTTGCGGACATTGTATTTATCGGCAGCGCCGGCGTCAAGGTAGAGGTCCCAAAAGACCTCCGGCACGTATTACGCCTACCGAATATGAGCCGCGCATTTGGCGAACACGGTGCTGATGCTTTGTTCCCTTTTAAGATTGCGCCGCGGCGCTAGAATACTGGTGTCCCGGGGCGGATGCGCAGGGTTTTTCACATACCCAATCCGCTTGACATTCCTAAATTACTATGTTATACTACACATGGTCAAAAAACCAAAGCGAGGTGATGTCAGCGACAGCTTGCTAAGAGGTTGAGACTCACGGGAGTCGAGTTGAAGATCTAAAACCGAAGGTCTGAACATGAACCTCTGGCAGGCAGAGAGCGCTGGCATTTTCTTTTCCGTTCTGAATTCCACGCATCTCCTTATTCCCGCTCTCCTTGCCGGTGCTGCCTTGAGCCAGATTGCCCTCCTTAAGAAGCACGGCCTGAGGCTCAGGAAGAGTCTCGGCCAGCATATCCTGGCCGACGCCAACGTCGCGCGTAAAATCGTCGATGCCCTCGAGCTGGAGCCTGACGAGGGCGTCGTGGAGATCGGTGCGGGCCTGGGGGCGCTTACCTCCGTGCTTTCGGCGCGGGCCTCGCGCGTGATCGCCATAGAGATAGACGGCCGGCTGGCCTCCGCCCTCCGCGAGCAGACAAACGGCAATGTGGATATCGTGGAGGCCAATATACTCAAGATCGACTTCGGTAATCTCATCGGGAAATATCCCGATATAAAGAGGTGGAAGGTCGTGGGCAATCTGCCCTATTACATTACGACCAACATTTTGCTGCATCTGATAGACGCGCGGGAGCATTTCAAGTGCTGCGTAATCACCGTGCAGGACGAATTCGCGAAGCGTATTGTCGCCTCGCCGGGCGGCAAGGACTATTCTTCGCTTTCGATATTGATCAGATACAGATTTGAGCCGGAAGTCATGTTCAAGATCAAGCAGACAAGTTTTTTCCCACGTCCCGACGTGCGGTCTAGCGTCGTGCGTTTAAGCGTGCTCGAACGACCAGGGGTTGATGTGAGAGAAGAGGGGCTTTTCTTTCAGACTATAAGAGCGGCGTTCGGGCAAAGGCGGAAGACTCTGAGAAGGAGCCTCAGGCAGATACCAGGGCTAACGCCGGAAACGATAGAAATCGTTAGTCGCATGTCGGGCGTGGGATCCGATAGAAGACCGGAAGACCTCTCAATCCAGGAATTCGCAAGCCTGGCGAACGCGGTGAAGGATGTGGTGGGGTGATGGCGCGGTTTATCGCGTTACAGTTCCTTCTCGTCTTTCTGACGGCCGGAGTATTCCCGGCGATTGCGGCGACGGATGACGACGCGGAGCCCGACTCGGTGTCGGGCTCGCTCCCGGACTCGCTCTCGGATTCGCTTCTGGGCTCGCCTCCGGACGCGCTTCCCGATTCGATTTCCACCTCCTACGACCGCTGGTACGACGCCACCCACCCGTCCGTCGAGTTCACCCTCAATAAGGAAAAGGACGTCACCAACTGGGACTCCCGTATAGCCCTGGCCCAGCCCTTCGGCGGGAAGTTCAACGTGCGCCTCAACGCCGGGCTGCATAACCGCTCCAACTCCACGCTGAAGCGCGCGGACGCAAATGACGGCACCACGGCCTCGCTCTCGTACGATCTCAACGACAACATCGGTTTCTCGGTGAACTACAACTCAACCGTTCTGGCCAACTGGTATGACCTCGGGGGGGGCGCCCCGGACGACAGGAAGAAGCGCGGCAGTTTCACAGTGGCCTCGGACCTCGCGAAGGACCTTACGAGCGGACTGGGTGTAACGGTACACCTGGGAGGCGGCGCGACGCAGAACTCTTACTCGAACGTGAGGAACTCGGGAAACCAGGGAGACATCGGCGCATCCATGACATATAACCCGGAGGGTTCGAGCTTCAGGGCGTCGGCGGATTACACGGGCAAACAGATATTCCTGAACTCCGAGCTCGACTCGGCAGGAGTGCTGGTTCTCGAAACCGCGGACAAGACATTTTCGCAGAATCTCACTTTCAACACCAGCTTCGATGTCTTCCCCGGGCTGGGGGTGACCGCCAACCTCTATGCCAATGACGAGCGGAAGCAGCGCCCCGATCAGATCGCCCAGGTGCAGGAGACGGAGTTCCGCAATCGCAAGGGTGTGTCGATTGCCACGGACTTCAGGCCCACCGACCGCTTCAACTGGGATGCATCGGTGAACCTGAGCCGGGCCGAGAGCAGGTTCCTGGTAAGGGAGGACAGGAACAGCGACATCAACACCGCCGTTATCGACGGCAGCGTGAGACTGATCCCCTGGGGCGGGGCGAGCCTGAATTTCGGAGGCAAGTGGGGAGACACGCGCTCGGCTTACATAACGGCCGACACGGGGAACAACATACAGAAGTCGATGAGCCTCAAGTTCGCCCAGAAGATCGGTCCGAAGGCGGACTTCAACTTCAGCGCGCTTTCCGATCTCGCGAGCATCGAATACGACGACAAGTTCGCCAATCCCAAGGACAGGGACATGCTGAGCAACCGCTTCAGGGCCGACTTCGACTATAAGCTCCGTCCGCGAATCAACCTGAGCCTGGGCGGGGAGGTTTCAAATGAGCGGTCGGTCTACACGCGGTCCCAGCAGTCCGCGAACAACAAGGACACCGAGAGATACAGGATGACGGGCTCGTATGACATCAAGACATGGCAGAGGGTGAGCCTCAACCAGCGATACGAGATCTCGTCGGTCTTCACCGATTATCACTACGATGATGCCAGGAACACCCTGGTCAGAAACTCCAACATCACCACCAGTGTGGACGTCAAGATTGTGAGGGAGCTCGGCCTCAATGTGAGGCACAATTACAAGTACCAGGACCAGGGCAGCTACCGTAAAGAGGGCGGCCAGAGGCTTTATGCCCAGGCGACTGAGAGCGAGTCGCATCTTCTCAGCATAGCCCTGAATTACAAAGTCGGGAGGTACCTCAATTTCAGGATAAGGCAGGGCTTCTTCACGGACACTCGGTGGAGATTTGAGAACGGCATTAAAATTCTGGACTATGTGGTCCAGAATACCGACATAAGTGGTAGGGTGGGCTTCAGTTACAGGATCAACGACGCTTCGGAGTTCGCCTTCCACCTCGAGCACAACCGGAAGGAAGGCGACCGTGTGAATGAGGCCTTCAGGGAGTACTGGAATGCCGAGATCAGTGCAAAGCACATTTTCTAGGGCGGCCCGGCCGGCGCGCGTTATGGCGGCCTGCCTGGCCCTGGCGGCGCTCGCCACGTCCTGCTTCAGCACCAGGGAAGCCATTCCGCCCACCACGGTCGGGAACGCGCCGGTGCTGCCGCTTACGGCATGGGACGTGCTCTACAATATGAAGCTCGCGGTGGACAACCAGCAGCCGGTAACATATGAGGAGCTGTTCACGGACGACTTCTTCTTCAAACCGGACCAGTCGGACTCGATTGAGGTGGAGAAGAACTTCCCGGGTGCGTATGCGGACTGGAACAAGGATGTCGAGACCGCGGTCATGGAGTATATTCTCGACCCGGTAAGATGCAGGTACGCCAACCTGCAGTTCTTCTATGAGAACGAAGTCATCGTTGACTTCACGGATACCACTTATGTACTCCAGGAGGATTACAGCCTCGTGCTCAAGCTCGAGGCCTTCGTCGGATACAACGGCCGCGTGCGCTTCTTCTTCAGGAAGACGCTCGACGGCTATTGGTATATAGAGACATGGGTTGACTATCTCAACGATGACCGGGACCCCTCATGGGGCCGGTTGAAGGGCGAAACAAGAGCGAGAATGTAAGGGAGGATAGCGGTATGAGAAGATGGGTCTGGGTGGTTCTGATGATTTGCATTGCGGCTTACATGGCCGGCTGTTCGGTAAGCGGCGGCGGGGGCGACCCCGTCAAGCCGGATCGCGACAGAAAGACTCCCGAGAACCTCATCAAGTTCTTCGCGGACGCATATGAGAAGAAGGACATCGACAGATACTCGGAGTCGCTTCACGACAACTTCCTGTTCACGTTTACCAGTGACGACGCCGACCTTCTCGGGCTTCCGCCCGACCAGCCGTGGTGGGGCAAGACTCCCGACGTCAATACGGCGAAGAACATGTTCGAGGCCTCGACCGTCACCAAGATCGAAATGGACCTTCCGCTCAACAGCGCGCCGTGGCCTACCGACGACGGCATCGGCTACCGCCTCGAGCCCACTATCAAGGTCACGGTCGAGGAGCCGGGTGCCGTCGAGCCGACCATTTACTTCGTGTTCGCAAGCTGGTTCGTTGTCGAGATCGTCGAGGACCCTTACGACTCGACGCTCTGGGTCTTCAAGGCTATAGAGGAGTCGCTTAAGGATCCATCATAAACCGGCCGGCGAGGCCGGCAAGGGAGAACGGTCCAGAGATTGGGCATAACCAGACTGATAGCCGCCATCGTCGTGCTTGTGGCGCTGGCGGCTCTTGTTTACTTCTCGCGCGGCTCAATGGGCCGGGTCGTGTCGCCCGGGGTTCCGGACAGCGCGGCCATAGGCGCGGCGGTCGAAAGCGCGTACGTGCGAATACAGCCGCTGGGAGTCGACCGTTCGAGCGTGGATATGGACGGCAGGCGCATACGCTACGACTATGTCAGGCTCAGCCGGACGCAGTCCCTCTTGAGGGCCAATCTCGAGGTGACGCGCGCTGTAGAAAAGGCTGGAGGCGGCGTTCTCTATGGTATAGAGTCTTATGACGAGCGGAAGCGGAAGAAGTTCCTGACCCTGGGTATATCGAGCAATGACAGCCTCGTATGCGAGATCAAGCTCGAGAAGCGCATAAAGTAGCCGGAGGTGCACTTGAATGGCTAAGCTGGCAGTCAACGTCGACCATGTCGCCACCCTGCGCCAGGCGCGCGGCATAACCATACCCGACCCGGTGGAGGCCGCGGTGCTATGCGAGCACGCCGGCGCCGACGGGATAGTCGTCCACCTGAGAGAGGATAGGCGGCATATCCAGGACCGCGACGTCAGGCTCCTCCGGGAGCTCCTCAAGACCAAGCTGAACCTCGAGATGGCGGCCACACCCGAGATCATTGCCATCGCAAAGGAAGTCCGCCCCGATGTCGCCACGCTTGTTCCCGAGAAGCGGGAGGAGCTCACCACCGAGGGCGGCCTCGACGTAAAGAGTAACCTGCCCCTGTATGCGAAGGCCATAAACGAGCTCCGCGACGCCGGAATACGGGTAAGCTGCTTTGTGGACCCGGACATAGCCCAGATCAAGGCCTCCATAGAGGCCGGGGCGGACATAGTCGAGATCCACACGGGAGCCTATGCAGAAGCCAGGGGCGAGGAGTCCGCCGGCATAGAGCTCGAGAAGATCGCCAAGGTGGCGGGCTTCGCTGCCAAAGGGGGCCTGGGCGTCAGCGCGGGACACGGCCTCAACTACTGGAATACCAGGGCGATAGCCGATATTCCCGAGATCGAGGAGCTCAGCATCGGGCATGCCCTCATCGCCAGGGCCGTCATGGTCGGTCTCAACCAGGCCGTCCAGGAGATGATAATGCTCGCCGAATAGGCGTAAGGAGGGCCCGGGGCGGCGAATCCGTCCGGATTTTACCTGTTGACACAGCCCATACCGCGCCTTAGACTATCTTCTCGGTAATTCCTTGAAGATGAGCCGCCTGCGGCTCTCTTATTGTTAGCTGCATATCTGAAGCGAACTTAAAAAGAAGGGTTTCCACATGGGCAGTGTGAAGTGGCGTGTAATCCTGATCGCGATAGTCGTGATAGTCGCGCTTTACTATCTCTATCCCACCCTGAAGGTTGCGTCCCTCTCCGAAGAGGAGAAGGCGGCGATGCCGGCCGAAGACTACGCCGAGCTCCGCAATAGAGCCATACATCTGGGCCTGGACCTTCAGGGGGGCATGCATGTAGTCCTCGAGATCGACAAGACGGCCATAGAGGAGGGCGACCTCGAAAATACCCTGAGCAAGGCCGAGACCGTTATCCGCAACCGCATAGACAAGTTCGGGGTCTCGGAGCCCCTGATTCAGAAGCAGGGCAATGACCGTCTCGTGGTACAGCTGGCCGGAGTCAAGGATGAGCAGCGGGCCAAGGAGCTCCTGGGACGGATGGCGCTGCTGGAGTACAGGCTCCTCAAGGAGGGCGACGAGTTCAGGCAGTTGATAGCCACCGTGGACGAGTCGCTGCATGTCGAGATCAGGGAGATGACCGCTGACCTGGAGTCCGAGGAGTTCGAGCGCGAGCTCGAGGAGGCGGCCCTTGACTCGGATACCACGGGGCTCCGCGACGAGATCGGGTCCGAGCTCGCCAGGGGCCGGTCGCTCAGCTCGATGATCAGCTTCATCCCGCTCGGGAGCGGCGAGTCCGTACACGAGAATGCCATGGTCATGGGCAAGTACATCCCGTCGGTGAAGCGGATATTCGAGCTGGCCGACGAGCGCGGCCTCATACCCGCCAATGTCCAGGTGCTCTGGGACTATAACGTCGGCCAGGG
>CAZSBE010000014.1:0-40175 GCA_964604955.1 uncultured bacterium | reverse complement strand
GCTTCGACCTCAGGGTGGACGATCCTTACGGAATCTGGGCCACCTGGGTCGATGCTAATACGGGCGAGGTAATCTGGCGAGAGAATCATATCAGGTTCGCCGATTACACGGGCCACGTTCAGGGCGACGTCGAGTGGGACGGCTACTGCGATGGCTATACTTATGACGATGCCCTCAAGAACATGCGCATAGTGATCGGCGGGGTCGGCACGTGTTACTCGGATGAGGCCGGCGACTTCTCGATTTCGGGAACCAGCGGTTCGAGGTCGATCACGGCCGGTTTCAACGGTTACTGGGTGAACCTGGACCGCTACTCGGGCACGAACGCCAGCCACACCGGCACCATATACGACGGCACCCCCTATACCATCGACTGGGACTCATCCGATTCCATGGACAGCGAGAGGGACGTTTTCGGTTACGTCAACCGCGAGCACGATTGGCTCAAGAATATCGACCCCGCCTGGACGGGGATAGACTATGAAATGCTGGCCACCGTCGAGCGCACGGACGGTTACTGCCCGGGCAATGCCTGGTGGGACGGCTCGGGCATCAACCTCTGTAAGGAGAGCGTCGACTACGGCAATACGGGCAGGATGGGAGACGTCGTCTATCACGAGTACGGCCACGCCATAACCGACTTCCTCTACGGTCTCTACGATCCGCCCAGCGATCTCCACGAAGGAAATTCGGATATCGTATCGAATTACCTCACGCGCGAGAGCATCATGGGCCTCGGCTACTACCTCGACAATTGCGTCTCAGGCATCCGCAACTCGGATAACAGCATGACGTATCCCTGCACCGGCTCGGGCCATACATGCGGCCAGGTGATCGCCGGCTTCCACTGGGACGCGTGGCAGGAGATGCTTGCCGTGTATCCCCAGGCCTATGCCGACAGCGTGGCGGGCAACACGTGGCATTATGGCCGGAAGCTGGGGCTGCCCCAGACGCAGCCGGACCAGGTGTACTGGACTTTCGTGGCGGATGACAATGACGGCAACCTGGCGAACGGCACCCCCCACCATCCATACTTCTGCATAGCGGCCGCCAATCACGCCTTCTCATGCCCCGCGATAACGGCGGGCGTCGTCATAGATCACACACCGCTGGAGAACACGGCTAACACGACGACGCCTTATGCTGTGATGGCGATTATCACTTCGAGCGGCGGCACGGTCGTCCCGTCTTCGTGCCGGGTGACTTTCAGGGTCGGCGGCGGCGCCTTTGTCGATTCGGCCATGACCTCGACCGGGACTCCCGATGAGTACGTCGGCTACATTCCGGCGCAGGTCGCCTGCACGGACGTCGAGTACTACATATATGCCGAGGACGACGCGGCCAACAGCGCCACGGACCCGGCCACCGCTCCGGCGAGCCTGCATGGCTTCGGCGTCGGCTACGACATGGTCGTCGAAGACGACTTCGAAGCGGAGAGCGGATGGACGGCCGGGATGCCGGGCGATGACGCGACCACGGGCATGTGGGATCGCTGCAATCCCGAGGCCACGGACGCCCAGCCCGAGGACGACCACACCCCGGGCCTTCTCTATGACGCCTATATCACGGGCTGCTCGGCGGGCTCGGGACAGGGTTCCTATGACGTTGACGGCGGCAAGACCACGCTTGAGTCGCCCATGTTCGACCTGTCGGACTATGCCTCCGCCAGGGTCACATACTATCGCTGGTACTCCAATGACACGGGGTCCGAGCCCGGCACCGACTACTGGGTCGTCCAGGTCACGGACGATGACTGGGCGACTTTTGATGAACTCGAGAACACCAACGTGAGCGATCGCCACTGGACCAGGATGGAGTTCAACCTCGGCGATCACATCGACCTCACGACCCAGGTGCAATTCCGCTTCATAGCCAGCGATGAGGGCGGCGGATCTATTGTCGAGGCCGGCATCGATGACTTTTCGATTGTCGGCTGCGCCGCGGGCGGGGACACGACGGCCCCGTCGGTAACCGTTACGGAGCCCAACGGCGGCGAGCTCTTCATCGGGGGCGATGACACGCCTTATCCTATCGAGTGGACTTCCTCCGACGGTGTCGGCGTGATCGCGACCCACATCCTCCTTTCGGTGAACGGGGGCACGACCTATCCCGACACCATCGACACGGGGGCCCTGACCTCGCCCTACGACTGGTTCGTTCCCGTCACGTATGAATCGGAGACGTGCAGGATCAAGGTCGTCTGCGTCGACGCGGCGAACAATGAGGGTCATGACGAATCCGACGCCGACTTCGAGATTCTGAGTCTCGCGGGCGTCGAGCCCGGGCGCGTGCCGGCGACCGTCGTCCTGATGCAGAACCGGCCGAGCCCGTTTGAAGGCTCGACCGTTATCGAATTCGGACTGCCGGGTGCTCAGGCCGTCTCGCTGGACATCTACGACGTCACGGGACGGCGCGTGGTGTCCCTGGCCGAGGGCGTCCACGGAGCGGGCTACCACACGGTCACCTGGAACGGTTCCGATTCCAACGGGGCCGGGGTATCGCCGGGTGTTTACTTCTACCGGCTGGTTTCAGGCTATAGCGTACTGACACGCAAGTTGTTGGTCGTTCAATAGCAGCGATTGGGGGAAAATCCCCCGGTTACCGCACATGCAGTCGGAGAGGGCCGGGCTTAGGTCCGGTCCTCTTCACTGTCACGCGCGTCAAGCGTTCAGCCATGTCACGCGCGTCAATCACTCAGCCTCTTCATGCGCAGCGAGCCTTAAGCCCTGTCGCGCTCATCAATCGTTCAACACGAATCTGAACCGGAGGCTGATTCTTGACTTGACCGGTATGTCGCGCTGGTAGGCTGGCTTGAACCTGTGCCGGTACGCCGCCTCCAGGGCGGCCGTGCTGAGTATGGCCGCGTCGGAGTGCCCGATCTCGGCCGAGATCACCCTGCCTGTTTCATCCAGGAGCACGATCACGACGACAAGCCCCTCCACTCCGGCCTTACGCGCGATATCGGGATATAGAGGCTTGACGGCATGCACGAGCTCGGGAGGGTCGTCGAAGGCTATGAAGTCAGGCTCCACCGGTGGCGGCGGTGGAATGAGGGGCAAACGCGCGAAGTTGTCCAGCAGTGTAGGCGCTATGGTCTCATCGAGGTCTGCATCGTCCGACGGCATGATCACGGCGGGCCGCACGGGCGGCTCGATCTCTTCAGGCCGCGGCGGCACAACGGGATAATCAGGTACAGGCACCATCCGCGGTATGACGTACTGCCTGAGCGCGTAGACTTTCGGCACATACTCCGGCCAGAAAGCGAAGGCAGCCGCGTGGATGATGACGGCGCAGAAGAGCCCGACCAGCAGGTACTCCGAATGCCTGGCCTTGAGCGTGGCGTTTGCGTTCATTTTCCACACCCCCTCGGGACCCTGTAAGGCCAAGGCGACTCTCGTCCCTATTGAACTATACCCAGAGGAGCGCCGGCTGCGAAGGCACTAAGGCTTGCCCCGCGCGGGCTCGACGCGGTAGAGGGCGTTACCGGCGTCGCAGGTCAGGTATATGGCGCCGGACGGCGCTACGGCAACGCCATTGAATATCCACGTGGGATGGTTGGACTGAAGACATGGCATCATGCCGTCCACGAGCGTCGTAACGGCCCCGGTCGCGATGTCTATGCGCGAGAGCCTGCCGGCGTCGCTCTCGACGACGAGGAGATTTCCGTCCGGGCCCACTGCCAGCCCCTCCGGCGTGGCGAGGTCGCGCGCGACGGGACGCGGAGGCGTCAGCACTTTCCCGCCCGCTACTACCTGGAGCACGGCGCCCAGCACGGCATCGCTTACCCAGAGATCATCGCCGGCCGCGGCGAGCCCCGCGGGCGCGGCCAGGTCGGTGGCGATGGTCGTCCTGCGTTCGGGGCTGCTGTGGTCTATCACGATCAGGCTCCCGGATTGTCTTTCGGCCACCACGATGTCCTCCCCGAAGCGGATGGCGTTGATGGGTTCGGGGAAATCGCGATACTCCTCGATGACTTCCGCCGTCCGGGGATCCACTACCTGTACGGCGCTTCTCGGCAGCCAGGACGTGAGTATGAGGTTCTCACCGTCGGCGCTCACGGTGAAGGGGGATGTGATGCTGCCCGGCACGCCAATGCGGTGGCGGGTGACCCCGGTCTCCTTGCCCGTCCCGCCGTCGAACTCCCTCAGCGTCCAGAAGTCAGCCACGAACACGGACTCGCCTCGAGGCCCCGCGACAGCGGCGACCCCGCCCGGTGCGATCATACCACCCCGGCAGCATGTGGTCGTGCTTCCATCGGGGGAGATGCGGTAGACGGCGCCGTCCTGGCCGTGGGACACGAAGAGGCGGCCCGCCGAGTCGCAGGCCAGGTTGTCGAGGCCGGGCATCATCTCGGCGACGATTTCGGTCTCGCCGGTGGAGACGTCCACCCTCGACAGCCGTCCCTTGACCTTATCCACCACGTAGAGGGAGCCGTCGGGTGCGAACTTGACTGCCGCCGGTGTCATGAACCCCCGGGCAACCGTTTCGATCTCGCCGCTTGAAACGTCGATGCGCACTATCTCGCCCTTCTTCCAGATGGGCCCGTATATATAGCCGTCCGCGCCCCAGTCCATCCCGTTGAGATAGCCCAGCCCTTCGGCGATCAACCTGGGAGGGCCGGAAAGATCCGGGTCGACTTCGTATAGAGCGTCCGCCATGAATACCAGTGACACGAAGAGGCGGCCGTCGTCGGAGAATGTAAGGGAATTGACTCCGGGCCTTATGTACTGCCCGGTCCTCTCTCCCCTGGGGGATACGCGCCCGATCTCACCCGTTGAGAAAGAGGTCCAGTACAGCGACCCGTCGGGTCCGAAGGCCACGTCGTCGGGCCCTTCGATCCTGTGGAAGGCGCCGACGGTGCTTATCATTTCACCGGTTGCGGGGTCCACCAGCGCGATTTCATTGCCCAGCACGCTGGCGACATGGAGCTGGTCCAGGCCGTCGAAAGCGAGGCCGTTGGCTCCGTGAAAGGGCGCCCCTTCGGCGATCAGGGTCGCCTCGAACCGTACCGCCTCGCCGGCCGGGCCGCACAGGGCGCATGAGATGGCCGCGCCCGCCAGAACAAGTCCCAATGTGATGTTCGCTGCCCGGACCATGGCTATCCCTCCTTCGATACCCTCCATTGTTGGGGATGGCGCCGCCTTTGTCAAGCCTGCCCGCTGCCGGCGCCCGGCAGTATGCGCTTGACCCGCATCCTTCCCGGCATAACAATAGTCTAAAGACAGAGGAGGTAATGATGGCAGGGTTCTTGAGTGACTTCGGACATGCGCTGCTGGGCTATGTGCTCGAAGTTGTTCCGGCTGTAGCCGTAGGCTTTCTGATAAGCGGTCTTGTGCACGAGTTCCTGCCATCGGACTGGATAGAAAGGAACATGGGCGGCAGGGGAGTGCGCGGGATTCTCTACGCGACGCTGGTGGGAACGGTCGCGCCGGTCTGTTGCTGGGGTTCGCTGCCCATAGCCGTGAGCCTTCACAAGCGGGGGGCGTCGCTGGGACCCGTGCTGGCGCTGCTCGTGGCCACCCCGGCCACTTCTGTTACCGCCCTCATAATGACATGGCAGTTCTTCGGACCCGGGTTCGCGGCATACCTGGCTGTCTCCGTGATCGTGATGGGCATAGTCATAGGCCTCGTCGGCAATCTTCTGAGGGTGCAGCCGAGACAGGTGGAAGAAGAGGCGGCCTGCCCGCATTGCACCGCAGAGTCGTGCTGCTCCGAGCATGGCCCGGCGGGCTTCGGCGCAAGGATGAAGTCGGTTCTCCACTACGCTTACATAGAGATGCCCCGGGAGATCGGCGTCGAGCTGGTGATCGGCGTGGCGCTGGCGGCATTCGTCAGGGTGGTGGCCCCGGTCGGGACGCTGATGAGGAACTACCTTGCCGGCGCGCGCGCCTACATCTTCGCAGTCGTCTTCGGCATAATAATGTATATGTGCGCGACCATGAGCGTGCCGCTCGTCGACGCCTTCACGAGACAGGGCTTCGCGGAGGGCGCCGGGATGACGCTGCTTCTCATCGGCCCGGTGACGAGTTACGGCACCGTCCTCGTGCTCCGCAAGGAGTTCGGCCTCAGGATACTCCTCATCTATCTCGGGATGCTTGCCTTCCTCGCCATAACGCTGGGTTACGTTTACACGCTTATCCGATAGCCGGCCTTTCAGCCGCTGCGTGCGCCGCCAGGCCGGAGATTGCCCGCTGGAGGTGAGTGGCCGGGACGTGTCATCGCTGCGGCCAGCCGGCCTGGGCCCGGCGTCCCCGCCGTCAGCCGGTCGGGGCGAACCCGGCGCCGTAGCGGTCAGTCGGTCGGGGCGAACCCGGCGCCGTAGCGGTCAGTCGGTCGGGGCGAACCCGGCATCGCGGCCGTCAATCGGCGTAGAGATGGGAGAACATCCTCTCCTGCTCCTCCTCGATCGTCCCCAGCACCACGGCTACATGGGCGCCGAACAGGTTTCCCAGCCGCCCGGTGTCGAGCGCAGATATGCAGACCTCGCCTCCTGCGGTCTCGTACACCGCGACCCTGCAGGGCATGAGGCCCGAGACGGGTTTGTTCTCGTCATGCTGGAGAAGGCTGTAGGCGTAGTGTGGCTGGCAGAGCGAGACGACCTTCATGCGCGTCATTTCGGCATGGCCCGCCGACGCGAGGCTCGCCTGGATGTCGAACACCCCGGGGACTTTCCATTCATGGGACTCCGCGGCGCTCTCTATGGAAGTCACCGTCGACTCGAAATCGAGGGCGCTCCGGTGGACTTTGAGCATCATCCCGGGGAGGGCCAGGTATACGAAAACGCCCATGAGCAGCGCGCCCACCACTGCCCCTGCTATGAAAATGCCGGCCTTGCTTGCCATCTCGTCGCCTCCTTTCGATTCGGGACCGGATTGTAGCATACAGGGCCCGGCGCGGCCACATAAGGGGGCAACTGACACCATTCTGGTTGAATCTTTCCGCGCCAATAAGTAATCAAAATGGTAACTGGAATAAATATGTGCACTGACGGCATAAGAGCAGAGAGCTCCGCGAGTGGGGCAGGGAGGTAGGAATGTCCAGTCTCAGCAAGGACCAGATGGCCTTTCTCGAAGGCAAATTCGGGAAACGCGTCAACTTCGACAAACTCGAACGAAAACTCTACAGTCACGATATTGCGTCCATCCCATCGATGGTAAGACCCCTGATCGGCAATACGATTCCGAGGGCGGTCGTACTGATCGACTCGGAGGAGGAGCTGGTCGACCTCGTCAGATGGGCCGCCGACAACAAGATACCGCTCACGCCGCGGGGCAAGGCGAGTTCGGGTTACGGCGGCGTGTTGCCCATCGGGCAGGGCATCGTGGTCGACTTCTTCCACATGAACAAGGTCGTCAAGGTGGACAGCGCCAACCTCACGGTCACCGTGCAGGCGGGGATTGTCTGGGAGAAGCTCGAAAAGGAACTCGAGAAACACAACCTGGCCCTCAGGCTCTATCCGACGAGCGCGCCGGGAAGTACGGTCGCCGGCTGGCTCGCCCAGGGCGGCGCCGGGATCGGTTCCTACGAATCGGGCTGGTTCAGGGACAACGTCAAGGGCGCCCGCGTCGTCCTGCCGGACGGAAGCGCCAGGGAAATGACCGGGGACGACCTGGACCTCGTCGCGGACGCCGAGGGAATCACCGGCTTCATTACCGAAGTCACGGTCATGGTCAAGCCGCTCGAGGAGATGGGAGTGGTGGCGGTGAGCTGCCCCGGCGCGCACAATGTCCAGGAGCTGGCCGAGTGCATCGTGCGCGAGAATCTCCCGGTCTGGTCTTACGCCTTCATAAATCCGCGCATGGCGGAGTTCAAAAACAAGGCCCCGCTCATGGAGCACATGGGCCACCCGGTCGAAAAACATGTCGAGCTTCCGGAGACCTATATCATCACAATCGCATTCCGGGCCGCCGACCGCGGCGCCATAGTCGGCGTGCTCCCCAAGATGCTCGAGAAATGCGGGGGCAGGATACTGAGCGACGAGATCGCCCGGCACGAGTGGGACAACCGCTACAAGCTCATGGTCGTGAAGCGTCTCGGCCCCAGCCTGGTTCCCGCGGAGGTCGTCGTTCCCCTCTCGGCGCTTGGCGATGTCATGACGGAAATCGAGGAGAAGATCGACCAGCCCGTCGTCAAGGAGGCCGTGGTCATCCGGAACGGCGCCGGCGGCAAGCCGGAAGTCGTAATCCTGGGGTTCATTCCCAGTGATGAACGCGATTTCTCCTATAACTTCGTTTTCGGCCTCGTCGTAACCGTAGTAAACATAGCCAAGAAGCATGGCGGCAGGCCCTATTCGACCGGGCTCTACTTCGCCAAGAGCGCCGTGGAGGTCCTGGGCAGGGACAGGGTGGCGCGGCTTCAGGAGTTCAAGAAGAAGGTGGACCCCGGGAACATCTTCAACCCGGGCAAGGTGCTGGGAGGGCAGATGGTCGCCATGGCCCTGGGGTTCGCGAAGATGTTCGAGCCCCTGATCCGTCCCTTCGGCAATATCGTAAAGACGGCCGTCGGCGAGCGCCCCTCAAAGACGGTAAGGGGCATTCCGGCCGATGTCGTCTGGTACGCCTACGCCTGTTCGCAATGCGGATACTGCGTCGAGGAGTGCGACCAGTTCTACGGCAGGGGATGGGAGAGCCAGAGCCCCCGCGGCAAGTGGTACTGGCTGAGGGAGTACATGGAGGGCCGCGAGGACTGGAACCAGAACGTGGTGGACACCTTCATATCGTGCACGACCTGCGAGCTCTGCAACCGCCGCTGTTCGACGTCGCTACCCATCGAGCCCTCCTGGATGAAGATGAGGGGAAAGATGATACATGAAGACAAGCGCATGACCTTCCCGCCGTTTGAGATGATGGCCGCCGCGCTCCGCAAGGAGGGTGATATCTGGGCGGGCTACCGCAGGGACAGGGACGTATGGTTCCCCGAGGACCTCAAAGCCAAGCACGGTCCCGGCGTCAAGGCCGGCGCGGTGTACTTCGCGGGCTGCACGGCGAGCTATGTGGAACATGACATAGGCATGGCGAGCACCAGGCTCCTGGATTCGGCCGGCGTCGATTTCACATACCTCGGCAACGCCGAAAGCTGCTGCGGCACGCCCATGCTGGTCGCGGGCATGTGGGACGACTTCGTCGACATAATGAAGCAGAACATAAGAGCGGTGAAAGCAGCCGGAGCCAGGACGGTTATAACTTCGTGCCCGGCCTGCGACATGATGTGGCGCCACGTCTATGCCGACTGGGCCAAGAAGATCGGAATGGATTACGACATCGAATGCAAGCACTACAGCGAAGTGCTTTCGGAGAAGATAGGGAAGGGCGAGTTCAAGTTCCCTGAAAACGGCGACAAGCCGACCACGGTAACCTGGCACGATTCGTGTCACATCGGGCGCGTCTCGGGGGTCTACGAGGCCCCGCGCGACGTCATCAAGGCCATGCCGGGCGTCAAGTTCGTCGAGATGAGTTCCAACCATGAGGACGCGCACTGCTGCGGCAGCGTGCTGACCCTGCTCAAGGAGCCGGACGTGGCGGCGGATATCGGCGAGGTGCGTCTCGGCGAGGCCGTCGAGGCCGGCGCCGAGAAGGTGCTCGCCCTGTGCCCGTGCTGCGAATTCCAGTTCCGGGTGACGACCGATAAGAAGGGGCTCCCCCTTGAGATCGTCGACCTGGCGCACTTCGCGGCCTCGAAGCTCGGCTATGAGTTCCCCGACCCCAACCCGGAGGTCAAGCGGCAGTGGGCCGTTTTCGAGGCGATGATCGAGCTCATGACGCCCCGCGGCTTCGCGGACATCATGGGGACGATGTGGCCCGAACTCATAGACGCCATGCCCATGGGTATGGGGGGCATGATGAGAACCATGGGCAGGATACCGGGCGCGCTGGAGCTCATGAAACCCATGTTCCCGGTGCTCTTCCCCAGGCTTCTTCCCAGGATGATGCCGAAGGTCATGCCGGTCATGCTGGAAAGGGTTGAACAGCGGATCCCGATGCCTGATTATATGAGGGAGCAGATGCCGGAGCTTATGCCCCATGTGATGGACAACCTTATGCCCCATATGATCGACGAGGTGGTTCCGCTTGTGACGCAACCCATGATCGACTACCTTCAGCGGAAGAATCAGGGTTGACAATAGATGACGGCTGTACGGGTTCCTCAATCATCAAACAGGAGGTGCGGAATGAGGAGTACCCCGCTTATGAGATTCGGGCTCGCGGCAATACTCGTTGTCGCGCTGTCGGGCGTCGCGTCGGCGACGAACGGCTATTTCTCTCACGGCGTCGGCATCAAGGCCAAGGCCGTCGGGGGGGCATCGGTCGCCTGGCCGCAGGACGCGCTGTCGGGCGCAAACAACCCGGCCGGCCCGGGATTTCTCGGGAGCCGTTTCGACCTGGGTGTTGACCTCTTCAGGCCCGACCGTGGCAGCGAGATCGCCGGGCATGCTTACGGGGACATGGTGGACGGCGAATACGACGGCAATGACAAGAGCAACTTCTTGATCCCGGAGATCGGCTACTGCAACCTGTACCGTGAGGACCTGGCCATAGGGTTTGCGCTCTACGGCCGCGGCGGCATGAACACGACCTACACGAGTGCGATTCCGCTCTTCGGAACGACGGGCGCTGGCATCGACCTCATGCAGATGTTCCTGGTCCCCTACGTCGCATACAAGGTGAACGCCGACCACTCGATCGGCTTCGGCATCAACATCGCATGGCAGGCCTTCGAATCCACTGGCCTCGAGGTCTTCGCCGACACGGTGATGACGTCGGACACCACTTACGTGGGCAAGTACTCGATCGACCCGATGAGCGTTACCAATAACGGCCATGAGAGTTCCATGGGAGTCGGGATCACCGTGGGCTATATGGGCCGCGTCCACCAGGCGGTTGACGTGGGGCTGGTATACCAGAGCCGCACCTATATGGGCAGGTTCAAGAAGTACCAGGGCCTGTTCGCCGAAATGGGCGATTTCGATGTCCCCCCGTCACTCGCGGGCGGTATCGCGGTAAGGCCGAATGACAAGGCGACGCTGGCGTTCGATGTCCAGCATATCTGGTACAGCAATATCAAGGCCGTCAACAACCCGTTGCTTCCCAACTTCGGCGAGGCGCCGCTGGGCGAAGACGGTGGTGCGGGGTTCGGCTGGCAGGACGTTACGGCCTTCAAGTTCGGCCTGGCCTATGAGGTCGCGGAGATGGTGACGCTGATGGGCGGGTATAACTACGGCGCGCAGCCTATTCCCGAGTCGGAGACCCTGTTCAACATGCTCGCACCCGGCGTGGTGGAGCACCATCTGACCCTGGGCGCCACCGTTGTAGCGGGCCGCGGAACCGAGATAACGTTCGCCTATATGCACGCCTTCGACAGGACGGTCGAGGGCGATAACTCCATCCCCGATATGATGGGTGGTGGGGAAGCCAACCTGAGAATGAGCCAGAACTCATTCGGCGTGGCGGTCGGCTGGAATTTCTAAAAAATGAGTCAGGGCGGGCTTAGGTGAGTATACTTGACTTCGCTAAGCCGAGGAACACTTCGCAGCGCCGAAGGGAGTTCAGTCTGCGCACTCAGCGATTTTGCACGCGAAGGCTGTAACCACTCATCAAGAGGCTAAGGCCAGCCCTGACTCGCTATTCACTTTTTGACTTCGGACCGGGAGAATGAACCCGGGCAGGAATGGCCGCTCTCAGAGTGTCGCAATTCAGAGCGTCACAACACCGGAAATAAGCTGCCCGCGTATATCCACACCTCTACCGGGCAACTCTCCTGCGGCATTCCTTGCCATCACAGCTCATCAACTCCTCGCAGCCATGCTGCGTTTTTCAGGCGAATTCTATCGCTAAATGCAGACAATGTCAATACAATTATTCGGCCGTATGATGGGGCGGTCCCAATGCATTGAAAGTAACCCACTTATAGGGCTAATGAGACCCGCAATCGGGTCCGGCCACGGGTTTGATGCGGGGCGCGCCGGCTATTTTCCGCCGGCCTTCTGGATCCTGGCCCACTGGTCGCGCAGGGTGACCGTACGGCTGAATACGAGCCGGCCGGGTGCCGAGTCCACGGGGTCGACGCAGAAGTAGCCCATCCTCTCGAACTGGTAACGGTCGCCTGGCCGGGCGTCCTCGAGGCAGGGCTCGACCTTGCAGGAATCGAGTACCTCCAGAGAGTCGTCGCGGACGTAATCCTTGAAGTCCTTTCCCTCCTCGACGTCCATGGGGTTTTCCTTGGAGAAGAGATGGTGGTAGAGGCGGACCTCGGCGTCGATTGCGTGCCCGGCCGAGACCCAGTGAAGCGTGGCTTTTACCTTCCTGCCGTCCGGCGCGTCGCCGCCGCGGGTTTCGGGATCATAGGTGCAGCGGAGCCGGACGACCTCTCCGGTCGCCTCGTCCTTGACCACGTCAACGCACCTGATGAAGTAAGCATAGCGCAAGCGCACTTCGCGGCCCGGCGCCAGCCTGTAGAATTTCTTGTGCGGCTCCTCCATGAAGTCTTCCTTCTCTATATAGAGAGTCCGGGAGAAGGGCACCTTTCGCGTGCCGGCGCCCGGGTCCTCGGGATTGTTGATGGCATCGAGCTCATCGACCTGCCCCTCGGGGTAGTTTTCGATCACTACCTTGAGCGGATTGAGCACTCCCATTACGCGCGGCGCGCGCCTGTTGAGGTCTTCACGAACGCAGTGCTCCAGGAGCTTTATGTCGACGATGCTGTCGGCCTTCGACATGCCGATCCTGTCGAGGAAAGCCTTGATGGCCTCTGGCGTGAAGCCTCGCCGCCGGAGCGCGCAGAGGGTCGGCATGCGCGGGTCGTCCCAGCCGCTCACGTATCCTTCCTCGACCATCTGGCGCAGCCTCCGCTTGCTCATGACCGTGTAGGTTATGTTGAGCCTGGCGAATTCGATCTGTTGCGGGTGGTGAACGCCGAGCTCATCGAGGAACCAGTCGTAGAGCGCCCTGTGGTCCTCGAACTCGAGGCTGCACAGCGAGTGGGTTATGCCCTCCATCGAATCCGACAGGCAGTGGGTGAAGTCGTACATGGGATAGATGCACCACGTGTCGCCCGTGCGGTGGTGGCTCGCGTGCAGTATCCGGTAGATCACGGGGTCGCGCATGTTGATATTGGGGGCGGCCATGTCGATCCTGGCGCGAAGCGTGCGGGAGCCGTCCGGAAACTCGCCCTTGCGCATGCGCTCGAAAAGATCGAGGTTCTCCTCCACGGAGCGATCGCGGTACGGGCTGTCCTTGCCGGCCTCGGTGAGCGTGCCGCGATACTCCCGTATCTCATCCGGCGAGAGGTCGCAGACATAGGCCTTGCCCTTCTTTATAAGTTCCACGGCGCAGTCATAGAGCCGCGGGAAGTTGTCTGATGCGTAGTACAGCCGGTCGCCCCAGTCATAACCCATCCAGCGGATGTCGTCCATGATGGCGTCGACGTACTCCGTCTCCTCCTTGGTGGGGTTGGTGTCGTCGAACCGGAGGTTACACAGCCCGCCGAACTCGAGCGCGGCCCCGAAGTCCAGGTGGAAGGCCTTGGCATGGCCGATGTGCAGGTAGCCGTTGGGCTCGGGCGGGAAGCGGGTATGCACCCTGCCGCCGTACTTGCCCGTTTCATTGTCCCTCATTATGATGGCGCGGATGAAGTCCACTCCGCGCGTATCGCGCTCGCTCATATCGTGGCTCCTTGTTTGCTTTAGGTATAATAGGGCCAATCCGCGGGGCATTGTCAACCTCACAGTGCGCCGGGACACCCGTTTCTTGAATGCCGCCCCCCGATATGGTACATTCCGGAGGGGTCAGGTCTTGAAATGCACAATCGCCGTGCCCCCTGCCGGCCGGAACGTCCCGGCGGCGGGCCTCGACAGCAGGAGGAGGTAGGGAAGTGGGAACTTATGCCAGGTTTTTCGGCCCTGCGGTGGTCTGCATCGCGATCGTCCTCACGCTGTCCGGCTGCGGCAGCGATTCATGCGGGCCGCAGAACTGCCAATGCGAGACCACGCTGGAGAATGTATGGCCCAACGATGACGGCAGGGGATGGGAATACAGGTACACCTGGCGCACCTGGGATGATACCTGCCACAGTTACGGCTCTCCGGATGATGTCCCCCCGGCGCCCTCGCTGGACAGGATAGAGGAGCTGCTCGCATTCCATCCCATAGGCCCCGGCCTGACAACCCGCATCGGCAACTACAAGATGAGGTTCAACGGCGACTCAACAACAATGTCGGGCGCGACAGCCCAGGCCCTGAGAGACACCGCCTACTTCCCGGAGAAAATACCTGCCGCAGCGGGGGACGTGGTCTCCACCCGGGCCTTTCTTGAGGCTTACGTTTCGAAGAGGGTGTCCGGTTTGCGGGCTGTAAGCAACGATGAGAAGGGCGTACCCGCCGATATAGTGCTCACGCCCTATCCCACTCTCATCCACGGGGGCGCATGGGAGAAGACCGACCGCTACATCGGTACCTACGGCGACATCCATACCGACCTGGCGTGGAAGTTCCTTACAGCCGACCTGTGCGCCGGAAGCGAGTTCAGCTTCGAGATATCCGTATCGGAAGGCGGGGGAATCTCCGCGCATTGCAGGGTGCTAGGGGATACAGGCGTGGAGACCGAGATGGGCAAGTTCGAGAACGGTCTCGAATGCATATACATGGTCGATCTCGGGATGATCACGTACGGTAGCGAGCACGGCGCCTTCGGGTACACACGGCACATCACCTACGGCAATGTCGTTTACGTCCCCGACGTGGGTCCGGTCTACAGCTATGAGAGGTTCCTGGTCTGCGTTGCGGAGACTCTGAGCCGCGGCGCCGGGGACATGGAACTCAGCCTTATCCGGACGGGCAGGGATTAGGTGGTAGTAGGGGAAAGGGAGCGGACATCAGCACGCTCCCTCTGCCGACCTCAGCGCCCTATCAGGCGCCGAGAGAACTGGCGCTGTTCTCTCTATGCAAAAAGCCAGACCCTGTCAATCAGGCCGTGTATTCCATCTCCGGCGCGCTTCGCGTAGTCATCCCCGACAGGGACCAGGCGCCACTTCCGCGCCGGCCCAAGGCGGATTGCATGGGCCCGGGTCTCTCCCTGGATGGGAAACACCGCAGCCGATGCGGCGCAAACACAGCGGGGTGGTGGGTCGCCTCCTTTCGCGCGTCTCTCGCGCGTCACCCCATGCTCGCAGCACCTACACTGTTTTCGCAGTTCCAGATAATATCAGAGGCCGACGGTTTTGTCAACCTTTTGGCGCCTACGCAGGAAAAATCGCGGTGGAGATGGCCCCGCCCTCCAAACGGCAGGCAGGGCCCGCGGCCCTGGCGATGAGGGAGCCGGTTCGGTCCATGATGGCGATTTCATGGAGATGATGCCGGCGTGGTGCAATAACTAGGCCCGGTTCGCCGTCTAGGGGTCGGTGAGCGTGAGCCTTACACAAGTCCGGGGATATTCGCCGCTCCCGGAACGCGCCTCGACACTTACCTCCACCGCCGCCCCGGGCTCGGACGTCACCGTGATCTTGCCGTGAAATCCTTCAGGCGAAACGACGAGCGGCGCTTCTGTGAACCCCGTCTCTTCGGCCACAGGCTGGTCCTCACCGGCGGCAGGTCCAATCCCGGATAGAGAGCCGCTACCAATCTCAACCACCTCCACCACCTCGAGCGTCACTCTCTGGCGGGCGATACCGCCGGAGCCGCAAGCCGGAGTAGAGGCCGCCCAAATTAGCAGAACGATCAGAATGGCACAGACTCTGTTCAGGTTCATCCCCTCCTCGGCTTAATTATATCACAGATTACGCTCCGCTGTCCACGCTCGCGGGCCCTGAGGTTTTTGCGTAAAAGCCGACCCTATTTCCGGCCTTTTTGGGCTAATACGGGCGGGCGGTGAGCCGATAAATCCAGAAGAGAGTCGCTTATGTGCCAGGGGTGTGCCAATACGATGCGATTAATCGGGGCTGTTGCTGTCTTGATGCTGCTCTCCGCGGGAGCGACGTCGGCGGCTACGAATTACTATGTCTCCTCGACGGGCGACAATGACAATGACGGCTTGTCGGAGGGCGCCGCCTGGGCGACTATCGATAACGGCGACCAGAAGGAGCTCCTGGTTCCCGGCGACACCGTGAACGTGCTTCCTGGAACTTACCTCATCACTGACCCGCTCACACTGGCGACCGACGGCACATCCACGGACATGATCACCTACCGCAGGCTGGGAGGCGGCGAGGCCTTTCTGGACATGGGCGGCGAGTCCGGGACCATCCTCGAGGTGGAAGGCGACAATGCGTTCATCCAGGGCTTCGTCATAACGGGCACGAGCGATGAGGGCATGAAGGTCAAGGGGGACTCCTGCATTGTGACCGAATGCTACGTACACCATACCGGCAAGGAGTGCTTCAGGGTCGAAGGGGACGGCTGTCTCTTCCTCCGGAACATCGCCGCGTTTTCCGAGAAGGAGGGTTTCAGGAACGAGGGCGGATCCCACAGTCTCTACTTCGGCAATACGGTTTACCAGAACGCCAAGCATGGTTTCGACCTCAAAGAGAAAGATGCGCAGGTCATAAACAATATCATCGTCGGTAACGACCCCGGGATTGACGGAGACGCGGACAACGTCTGCATGTATAACGACGTCTGGGCCAATGCCAGCGATTATGATGGCGGCGCTTCGGACGACGGCGGCAGCATCTCGGTGGACCCGCGTTTCACGGCCGCGGCAGCCGGCGACTTCAACCTCCGGCCGGGCTCCCTCTGCATAGACGCGGGCCTTGATCTGGGCTACCCCTACTCCGGCCTGGCGCCCGACATAGGCGCGCTGGAATACGAACCGCATGTGCCCACTAATTATTACGTTTCGCACCTGGGAGATGACGACAACGATGGCCTCTCGCCGGGAGCGGCGTGGGCGTCGATTGATAACGGGGACAACAAGGGCATTCTCGTCGCGGGGGACACGGTCAACGTCCTTCCGGGCCTTTATTCGCTCATAGAGCCGGTCGACCTGGCGACGTCCGGGACCGCAGATCTCAAGGTCACCTACAGGAGGCTGGGCCAGGGGCGCGCCATCGTGGACCTGAATTACGCCTGGAACCCGGCGGTTATCTCAGGCGGCGATCACGTTGTCATTGAGGGCCTGGAGCTTACGAATTCGCGGCGGGACGGAATCTGGCTGGACGGGGATTCATGCCTCGTCACGGGTTGCTACATCCACTTCTTCGATGATAACGGGATAGATATCCGGGGAAGTCACAATATAGTGAGGAAGAACATCCTGTTCCTCACAGGTTCGGACGGGATATTGAACCGCGACGGCGCCGGGTACAACCGGTACATCGGGAACACGCTGAACGCCAATGGCGCTTCCGGCATTCATGTTGCCGAAGGCGTCACGACGGCCCGCATCTTCAACAACATAACGGCAACCAACTATAACGGCATCAGCGGGGACGCCGGGAACGTCTGCGGGTACAACGACGTCTGGGACTGGCAGTCTGCATCTTATAGCGGCGGCGTTGCGGACTCGGCCGGCGGAATATCGGAAGACCCTCTGCTCGTCGACCCTCTCGGAGACAACTTCTACCTGGGCTACGGCTCGCCGGCCATAGACGCCGGCATATACACGGACTACCCTTACGTGGGCGATGCCCCCGACATGGGGGCGCTGGAGTCATGCCCGAGGGCCGTGCGGGATGAGTTCAATGCACCGGTCTACGGCAATAACGACGGCGCGCAGCTCTGGAGCGGGCCGTGGAGCGAGCTCGGCGAGGGTGACGGCCCGAGTGCCGGCCTCGTCGCGGTGAGGGACTACGCGGGCTGCTGCCCGACGCCTTACTGCCTGCGGCTCGGCGGCTCCTGGAACTCGACCCCCATTAACTTCGGCGCGTGGCGCCAGGCGGACCTGGGCGGAGCGACCCATGCCTATCTATCCTACAACTACAGGCGCCACCCTGAGGATGGCTACGTCGCGAGCCAGCCTGCGCTCGTCCAGGTATCGGGCGACGGGGGCTTCACCTGGGACGACCTCCAGGTCATCGGAAACGGGATGGACCCCGAGTGTATCCCCATGCTCCATGACATTTCGGATTACATCGTTGAGGACACACGGGTCCGGTTCATCACCAATTCGTCCCCGGATATAGCCGGCTGGGTGTACTTCGACAATATCCAGATCCAGTTCGACGGCGACTGCGACTCGCCGCCGTCGCTCAGCAATATCGAGATCTCTCCCTTCTATGACCCCATGTATGCGGATTCGACCTACAAGTTCACCGTGACGGCAACCACCGACGTGGGTCACCAGATCGATCCCGGAGCCCTGTCCTGGTCACATACCTTTTCATCGGGTTTGATTGACGCGGGTGGGACGTTCACGCCGCAATACGCGGGCACGGGCGAGATAGTCGTCACCGCCACCGAGTACGGGCTGGCGGACACGTCAGAGACCATGACCGTGGTGCCCGGCGCCCTTTCTGCTCTCTTCGTTAGCCCCATGCGGGACACCCTCTCCGCTGATTCGACGCGCCGGTTCACCGTTACAGGCGAGGACACCAGGGGCAACCCGGTTCCAGACCCGGGCGTGCTTACGTGGCAGGTTCTTGGCGGCATCGGTACCATCGACGCCACGGGGCTGTTCGACGCCGTGCGCGCGGGCCACGGGTTTATCAAAGTCACAAGCGACCTCGGCAAGAGCGCGGGGACCGATACCATTACGGTCATCCCCGGGGACATCGCCTGGATCGACGTCATCCCCGAGGATAATGTCATAGTCGAGGCCGAAACATATCAGTACAAGGCCTACGGTTATGACAGCGACTCCAATTACGTCGCCGACCTGACGGGCTCGGCTACCTGGGGCGTGTCGGAATGCGGAGCGGGGTGCTCCATCACTTCGGGAGGCCTGTACACGGCCCCCGATTCGCTCGCGCCGCCCGTGTGTTATGTGACGGCGGCCTATGGCGGGGCCTCCGATTCGGCTTCGGTTGTCATTGTCTCCTCGCTGAACTACGTGCAGGTGGAAACACCGGGCGGCAGTATCTTTGGAGACACCACGCTGGCAACGGACATTGATACGACCAGGATCTACTGCCGGGGCTACAGAGATGGCGGCGAGCCCCGCGGCTATGTTCCGGCCATATGGTCGATCCTGGGCGAGGACTCGATAGGCGCTGTATCGCCCGGGCCCAGCGCCTACACGACGCTCGCGCTCTCGCGGCCGGGCACCGGCCTTATCGTCGCGACCTACAGTGATTCCATTGCCGACACCACGGGCATCATCACCTGCGTCGCCGGAGAGCCGGCCCGGCTCGCAGTGTCGCCGGACGAGGCGACCGTATCCTCGGACAGTACGCTGCAGTTCTACTGTGTCTCGTACGATGCTGACGGAAATCCGACTGCCCCTCAGATCATCCCCGATTGGCGTGTATTCGGAGGCATAGGCAAGATCGACGCTGAAGGGCTTTTCACGCCGAAGAATAAGGGCGACGGCAAGATAATCGCCTCAAGCGGCGGCCTGGCCGACACCACCGGCCTCATAAGGGTCGTGTCCGGCGACATAGCCTTCATAAACGTCACCCCGGATTACGCGACGGTCATCGAGGAGAGAACCACGACCTTCGTGGTCAAGGCCTACGACGCCGACTCCAATTTCGTATCGGTGCTGACGACGATTGTCGACTGGAGCACCACGGACCCGTCGGGCGGAATCACCACCCAGGGTGTCTACACCGCGGGCACCGACGTCTCTCCACCGGACTACCTGGTAATAGCCCAATATACAGGGTTTGCCGATACGAGCGTGGTAACGATCATATCGGACGGCTCGCTGAGATACGTGCGGGTGGAGTGGCAGGACGGCACGCCCGTTCCGGATACTGTGTTCACCACGGATGATGACGGCATGGTCGTATACTGTCGGGGCTACGACTCTGCCGGAGGCCTCATCGGCGACCAGGTCGCCACGTGGACGGTGACCGGAGACCCCATATGCGACTTCTCTCCCCAGTTCGGCGCGTCCGCCACCCTGGCCATGCACACCCCCGGGGTGGGCAGGCTGCTGGCCACGCATACACTATCGATTCAGGGCATGTCGGGCGTTATCACCTGCAATCCGGGGGAACCAGCCGCCCTCATAGTAAGCCCGGACTCGGCGGTTATATCGGCGGACAGCACGCTGGACTTCGACTGCGCATCCGTGGACGCGGACGGCAATGCCACGGTGCCGCAGGTCGAACCCGAGTGGAGCGTCCTCGGCGGAATAGGAACGATTACGGCCGCCGGGCTCTTTACGCCCGCCGCCGTGGGCACGGGCTTCGTGGTCGCAACCGGCGGAGGCCTCGCCGATACCACGGGCCCTGTGGTCGTGGTACCCGGGGCGCTCGCGGGCCTCGCGATCACCCCTTACAAGTGCACGATTTCCGCCGACTCGACCCGCCAATTCATCGCGACGGCCTTCGACGGCAACGGCCTGCCGGTGACCGAAGTCGGAACGCTCTCCTGGTCCGTGCAGGGCGGGATAGGCGATGTCGACGGCACGGGTCTCTTCACCGCCGTCACGGCCGGCTATGGCCGGATCAGAGTGTGGAGCAACCTGGGCTTCGAGGCGCTGACCGATACCATCACCGTCGTGCCCGGTGACGTGGTATATATAGATGTAACGCCTTCGTCCCAGATCGTGGTCCAGGACTCATCATTCAAGTTCTCGGCATTCGGTTACGACGCGGACTCCAACTTCGTGGGTGATTACAGCGTCGAGTCCGACTGGTCGACCAGTGACCCGTCAGGTTCGGTTACGGGCACGGGCGACTACACAGCCGGTAACAGCCCTTCACCTCCGGTCTACTACGTCACAGCCACGCTCCACCTCCCGCTCGGGACCCTGCATTATGTGGCGGATTCGAGTGCGGTAACGGTAATAACGAGCGGCACCCTGAGCTACGTCCGGATTGAATGGCAGGGCGGTGCAGCTGTGGGAGATACGACGCTCACCACCGACAGTGACGGGACGATGATGTACTGCCGCGGCTACGACTCCGGCAACAACCTCATCGGCGATGCCGCCGCCGCATGGTACATGATCAGCGATGAACCTATCGGAACCGTTCAGGCGGGTCCCACGCCCTTCACCAGCCTCACGCTGTCCAGGACGGGTACGGGCAGGGTCAGGGCGAGATTCGCGCCGGGAATGTCGGATACTACCGGCACAATCACCTGTGTTGCGGGCGCGCCGGCAAAGCTGGTTGCCGAGCCCGATACCGGGACCACGACTGCGGGCAATTCCATACAGTTCACGACGACGACTTACGATGCCGACTGGAACCCGGCATCGCCGGTCGCCGTCGATGCGTGGGAGGTAATCGGGGGCATCGGCAGTATATCGGGCACCGGGCTTTTCACGGCGAGTGCCGCCGGGACGGGGGCAATCTCGTGTTCGGGCGGCGGGCTTTCCGACTCGACGGGACCCATCGTCGTGCTCCCCGGCGCGCTTGACCGTATCGAAGTCGCCCCGGACTCGGCGGAAGTCCCACTGAGCGGCCAGCAGCAATTCACGGCAACGGGTGTGGACGCCTATGGCAATGCCGCTGATGTGGGCAGCCTGGTCTGGGATGTGATCGGAGATGTCGGCACCATCAGCCCGGCGGGGCTATTCACGGGCCTCATCCCGGGGTCGGGCCGCGTGGCCGCGACAAGCAGTATCGGCGCCCTGGCCGACACCAACCGCGTGGTCACGGTCCTCTCCAATAACCTGGTTTACCTGCTAGTCACGCCCGATACGGCCTCCGTTAGAGTGAGCGGCGACGTCCAGTTCATCGCATCAGGCTTCGACGCGGTATATGAGCCCGTGAGTCCGGGCGCGCTCGACTGGGAGGTCCTGGGCGGCATCGGCCAGATAACCTCATCCGGTGAGTTCACCGCCCTTGCCCCGGGCGTCGGATATATCGCCGCCACGAGTCCGATCACGGGCGCAGGTGATACGACGGGCATGATTGTCGTTGAAGTGCCCACTGCCGACGAGATCCCTATCGGCAACCATATGGTGAACGCCGGCGACGCGATGTCACCTATGCTCGCGCTGCGCATCTCCAATGCCTTCAACGGGGCCGAGAGCATCGCAAGCATCAGCGTGCGTGACGCCTCCAGCGGCGCGGGCACGCAAACGCAGGTCCGCACCAACATCGACACGCTCGACATCTACGTTGACGCCAACGGGAACTCCGTGCTGGACGGCGCCGACACCTGGATTGCAGCCGGCGCTTTCACCGCAAGTATAACGACTATCCCGCTTGAACCCTATGTCATAGGGCCGGGCTCCAGGCGCACCTTCTTCGTCTCGGCCCGTATAAGCGACCACCCGCATGACGGGGACGTTCTGGACCTGTTCCTGCTGCCGGGCCTGGACATCGAAACGGGTGACGGTTCGACGGTCGCGGGACCCGACACCATCAACTCGCTCGGCGTCAGTATCATTGACGGCCTCGTGGCGAGGCAGATCATGCTTACGGCTTCCGACCTGACCACGGTCGCCCCGGGCCAGGGCACCTTCAACGCCCTCACCGTCGACATCCCGCGCAACGGTTACAGCCAGGACATCCTCAAGATCTTCTCCGTGTTCAACGCCGGCTCGGCGGATACGCTCGACATAGACTCGCTAGTTCTCTACCGGGACAGCGGGGACAATGTGTGGAGCGGCGCAGGTGCCGAGTCCAGAATCGGCGAGATGTCCTTCACCGGCGACCAGTGGGAACTGAGTGGAATCAACGCGTCGCTCGCGGGCCAGATGAACCGCTTCTACCTGGCGTGCAACCTGTCGGACCACCCGGCGGACGGCGCCACCATCTCGCTGGGAGTGCCCCTGCACGGGGTGGAGATGGGTTCCGACAATGATGGCCCGATAGACTCATGGGTCGACCCCGCCGGCAGCATCTCGGTGGTGAGCTTCGATTCCATCACTCTGAGAGCCATCAAGATACATGCCGGCACTCTCGTGCCGGGGGGCGAGACAAAGCCTATCGCAGCATTTGAATTCGTAAACGGCTATTCACAGGCAGTGGGCATCGAGGAGATCCTCTGCACATCATACGCTTCAGACCCGGCCGGCGCCAGCCAGATCGAGATAGACAGCCAGTTCGAGAGCGTGTCGCTCTGGCTCGACCGCGATGGAGACGCGGCTGTGCGGGGTCCCGGGGACAGCCTTGTGGCCTCAGGGTTCCTCTCAGACGGCACAATCAGATTCGATACCGACGGCCTCAGGCTGCCCGCTGACGGCGGTGTCGTCAGGGTCTTCGTCGAAGCCGCACTCGGCAGCGCAACGGGCAAGAACGGTAATACGGTCAATTTCGGAATAGCGCGGGCCGCAGACGTCGATTTCGACCGGTCCGCCGCTGTCTCGGGCACCTTCCCGGTCAAGAACCCGGACAGTTTCACCATCGATATCTTCCCCGCCTCGCGGGTGGGCGTCAATCCCGTCGCCGGCACGACCCTGTATGGCGGCGACAGCGACGAACTCGTGCTCGACTTCACGCTGCCGAGAAACGGCTATCGCGACGACGTGCTCAAGAGCGTAACGGTGGCAAATGCCGGCAGCGCGCTGGACGAGGACGTGCTCGAAGCCGTCAGGCTCTGGGCCGATGCAGGCCTGCCGGGATTCAGCGGCGATGACGTCCTGCTGGGCTCCCTGTCGCTGTCCGGCGGTTCCTGGGGCATATCGGGCATCTCTTATCCGCTCGACGAGGGACCAAACCGGTTCTTCGTTACAGTGGACATCGTGCCGCGTGACTTTGCGGGTGGGAGCCTGAGGTTCGAGGTAGCGGTGGACGGCGTCACGTACTGGTCGGGGACGGACGGCCCCGATGACGAGGCCGTCGGGAACCCTGAAGCCCACTTCGTGCTGCCGGCAAACCGCATAACGGTCATATCGATACCGAGGGAGGCGGCGACAGTCTACCCGGGAGCGGCGAACGCCCAGGTGCTGACATTCGCGCTTTACAACGGATACGCGGACCAGGCGCATCACCTGACTGGCATCAGGTTCTCAAACCGTACGGGCACGGTCTCGGACGCAGCCTTCGCCGACTTCGAACTCGGCCAGGTCTCACTTTACTACGACAGCAACGCCAGCCGGTCCTTCGACGGCGATTCGCTGCTCGCCGCCGGTCACTTCAACGCCGGCAATCTCAACATAGACGGTCTCAGCATATCGCTGCCTCCGGAATCGCTTTCATACTTCTTCGTGACGTCCCATCTGCCGCTCGGGGTAATCGACGGGGACACCATCGAGGTAAGCGTGGAAGAGCATTCGGATTTCGCGTTCGCCAGGACAGTCAACCTGAACGGCGACCTGCCGGTGAGGCGGGGCGCGCCGCTCATTGTCGACGGGTCCGTGCGTGACCAGTATGAGCTCATTCCGGTCTCGGGCCGGACGCTTTCTCCGGGCGACGCCTCGGTGACGCTGTTCGCCTTCAGGCCGGCGATAAATGGCGACCGGGCGGACACGCTTAACTCCCTGACGGTCGTCAACAGCGGGAGCGCCGGCTGGGCCGACATAACCAATCTCAAACTGTGGGTCGACCAGAACGGCGACGGCGAATGGCAGCCTGCGGACCGGATGTCGGGAACGTTCTCGTACGCGGACGGCCGCTGGACGGTCAACGGCATGGAAATCGTCGTGGACGGTAGAGCGCCGGCGATGTTCCTGACGGGCGACGTCGCGATAGGCGCCGCGCCCAATTCATCTTTCCGCGCGGTCGTACCGGTCGGGGGCTTCCAGTATGCCTCTCGCAACGACGGGCCCGTCGATACGCCGCTGGTGAGCGAGCAGATGTTCGTGATCTCGAGTTCGGGCCTGCGCGTCACCTATGAACTGCAGCGAACGCGGTACTCTGTAGGCCAGGAGATAAACCTCAAGGTTCATGTCACCAACATACTCCCCTCATATCTCGAGAACATCTACTGTGAGGCCACGGTCGTTGGAGACCCGGGTGTGCTGGAAATCGAAGGGGTCAATGCCGGCCCGGCGGATCTGGAGTCCGGACAGACAGCGCACTTCGAATACGACTACACAGCCGCAGATCATGGAGAAGTCTTCTGGCAGCTCAAAGCCTTCTCCTCCGTCGAGCCGGAGTCCTCGGCGACGGTTGAAACCGAGCGGGTTGAGGTTCAGACCGTCCCTACAGGCGTAATTGTACAGATGATCAGCTCGATACCGACCGCAGTGACGCGGGGCCAGTCACATGTCTTCCCGCTAAGCGTGAGATATCACCACGCGGGCATTTCTCCGCTCTGCGCGCCCGTGAGGCTCGACAGCCTCCGCGTCGATGTGAAGAACGGATTAGGCCAGGGGCAGGCAGCGGGCGATGTGTTCGAGCGCATGGTCCTGGCTGTCGGCTATACCAATATCGCTATCGTAGAGTCATTTGGTTCCGGGTCCTCCGTTCTGCTCGAGTTCGTGGAGCCTGCGGTCATCTCCCCGGGCGAAGAGCAGATCCTGTCGCTTCGCGTGGACATCGACAGCTCGGCGGTTGCCACGGCCTTTGCTCTGTCCCTGGAAAGCCAAAACTCCGTACGTTTCCGCGACAGCAACACGGGCATCGAGGTGCCTGTCGATCCCAGTGTCATATTCCCTCTGAAAACGGCGTCGTGTGCCATCAACGACCCGACCCGGCACCTGGCGGTGTCGCATCTGCCCTTGCTCGGCGGCCAGGCCAACTACGGGCAGGAGCATGTCGCCCTGATGCAGGTGATACTGAGACACTACGGCGCAACCGGAAACTCGCAGATCAAGTTCACGGGACTGTCCTTCGAATTCACGGACGCCGTTGGTTCGCCACTGTATGCGGCCGACCTCGTAGAGAGCGTGAGGTTCCTTGAACATCAAACACCATTGGGAGAACTCGACGCTTTCGATCCAACCGTCACGCTGGTCACGCTGTGGTTCACATCACCTCTCGTGGTGAGCCCGGGCCAGGCGGATACGGTGAAGATCGAGGCAACGCTGAAAGACGAGTCGCCGTATGCCTGCTTCGGGCTCTCGATATGCGACAGCAGCCGGTTCGTGCTCAGAGATCTCAGTTCGGGGTCGACAGTGCCCGCGATTGCGGACACGGCCGGGGGCGTCGTGCAGCCTGTATTCCCAATGACATCAGGCGTTGCAGAGCTCATGCGTCCGGCGTCGAGTCCCGGCATCTGTCTGAGTTCCCGCCTGCCCGAGTCGATTATCGCCGGCGACGATTCGGTACCGCTTGTCCGGCTGTCCGTCGATTACGATGCCGGGGACGCGTACTCATCCGTTCTCGTCACGAGTGTTAAGGTGTCGGTGATCGACACGCTCGCCAGGTCACTTGATCCCTACCAGCTTTTCGACCGGACCGGCTTCGCCGTATCGGGCGGCCCGGCACATTATGCCTCTTCCATCGAGGTCCAGGGCGGCTATACCGTGTTCCGTTTCGGGGATGGAGGGCTGGCGGTGGCGCCGGGCGAGAATGTCGCGATCGACCTCCTGGCGGACATCGAAGCCGACGCCCCCTACGACCACTTCCTGATAAGACTGCATGATGCGAGCATGATCGGCATTGTGGACGCCACGGATCCAGCCAGAAAGCCCGGTACGGAGTGGGCTCCGGGCTGCGACAGCGCTTTCCCCTTCGAAACCGCCTGTACCGGCATCTACCTGCCGGCGGGAACGCCCGCGCTTGAGATGGTGCCGGTCGCGGCGCGGATCGGCGTTCCGGGAGAGAAGGGCATTACGGTCTTCATCGGCGATCTGAGGTACGAAACCTCCAGCCCGCAGGGGGACCTGGTGCTGGTGAATCTGACCGGCAATGTCCTGAGAAGAACTGCATCAGGCGACGAGCCGTTTGCCGCAGCCGATGTCTTCAGCGCCGTTCACCTGCTGTCAGGTGATGTGGTCATGGGGACGGACAGCGCGTTTGCCGGTACCGGCATCGTGCTCTGCCCCGGGGCGGAGTACGTCATTGCAAGAGGAACCGAGCATACCCTGAAGATTGCATGTGATCTGCGTCCTCACGCGGAGGCGGGGAACTACTTGATAGAGTTTGAGACCGCCGCCTTCATGACGCTGGCGGACCGGCATCTTGACACGACTGCGCACCCTGATGTTCCGGGAGCAGGTTTCCCGCTGAGGAGCGCGGAGATATCAATAGCCTCGGACAATCTTTCCGGCTCGTTCACCAACTACCCCAACCCGTTTAACCCGTCGCGCGGCGAGGAGACAACCATCGGTTTCTACATAGATGAGAGCGCGCGCGTGGACATAGAGATATTCACAATCACCGGTGACCTGGTGAAGAAGGTGGCTTACGACTCCGAGAGGTCCCAGGGGGCGCACCAGGAGGATACGTGGGCTGGCCTTAACGCGGAAAATCTCGCCGTCCTGCCGGGAACATACTTGTGCCGGATAACGGCGGCATATGCCTCGGGCAGGGTGGAGAGCTGCAGAAGGAAGGTCATGGTCATCCGATGAGACGGATTCTAGCAGGCACGATTTGCGCGGTACTCCTTTTCGGAGCGGCCGCGCACGCCGACGACGGCGGCACCGAGTCGCCGTTCAGCCTGGGTGCGGGCTCGAGAGCCCTTGGGCTGGGGACCGCCGATCTCATCTACTGCGGCCCGAGCGCGGCCGTGTACTGGAACCCCGCGGGGCTCGCGCTGGCGGAGCGCTATTCATTCGAGGCATTCCACAGCGGCCTCTATGACTCAGACGCGGGCTACGAGTACTTCGGCTTCGCCGTGCCGACCCTGGATATCGGCAGCTTCGGCGCCGGCATCTTCAGACTCGGCATAGATGGAATCGAGAAGCGCGACGCGAGCAACCTGTATATCGGCCGGATAAGCGACAGCCGGCTCGGGCTTTACGTGGGGTACGGCCACACGGTGGCCCAATACGACATCGGTGCTGCAATCACAGTCGAGCAGCACTCCCCGGACACATACAGCGCCACGTCATCGCCGGGGCTGACGCTGGCGGCCGGGCGCCGTTTCCACCCGGGAAGTGAGAGGGTGCCTGAAGTCGGCGCGGTGGTAGTGGGGCGAAACCTCATCAGGCCCAGTATCAAACTGGACGAGCAGAGCATAACGTATCCCTATTCGATCGACGGCGGCGTATCCATAAAGGTCCTGCCGGCCGGGACTGAAGGCCACCGCGTGGTGCTCTCCGGCAGGCTGGCCAAGGTCGAGGACCTGGGCGTCAAAACGGCGGTGGGCATCGAATACAGTCTCCAGAACACTCTCGATGTCCGGGCGGGGTTGCAGGGCGGTGACGTTTCCTTCGGATTCGGCCTCTTCTATAAATACCTGGGATTCGACTACGCCCTGGTCGACCGCGACCTGGGAATCATGCACACATTCAGCATAACTGCTGGCTTCGGTATGCCAATGAGCGAGAAGCGGCGAAACCGCGAGGAGAGCAGAGAGGCGGAGTTCAACGATCTTCTGGGCCAGCGCTTCGCCGAATCCAACCGCGATATGTTCGAGGACCTGGTCGGGCGGGGTGAGCGATCGGCGGCCGCGGGTGAGCTCGCCCAGGCGGTCATGCTCTATGAAAGGGCCCTGTTCATAGCCACCGGCGCCGACATGGACACGGTAGAGGTCGCGCAGCTGGTCCAGGCGACGCGGGCAAGACTCGAGCAGGAAGAATCGATAAGAGCATACGCCCAGAATATGGATGAGGCACGCGCGCGGTTCGACTCGGGCGACTACCTCGGCGCGAGGTATTTTGCCAACCTGGCGCTCTCGATAAGGCCGGGATCGAACCCGGCGACGGCCCTCCTTGAAGAAGCGGATGCGGCGGTGGAGGCCAGCGTGTCCCGCGAACAGGAAATCTCGAGGGGCCTCACGATGGCCGATTCGCTCACGAGCTACGGCGAGATCGATGAGGCGCTGGTGGTAACGCGTTCGCTCTCCAGGGTGGCCGGCGACGACTCGAGAGTGCGGCTTGCGCTCAAGAGAGCGGAGTTTGCGTACTGGCGGGCCGCGGCCGAAGGCGCCTTCTCTCGCGGCGACTATCGCGCCGCAAAGGCGGACCTTGACTCGGCGGCCGTCCGGTTCCCGGATCACCCCTGGTGCGGCAGCCTCGGCAGCCGGATAATAGCGCAGACCGAGCGCAGGCAGCCCCCGTCTGACCCGGGAATACCGGAGGGGAGGCCGGCCGCTGACCCGGCGGAGAAGCTCAGTCCGGAGATGGAGAAGGAGGTCGCTGCGACATACAAGCGGGGCCAGCGGCTCTTCGAGGAGGGCCGGCTCTCCGACGCAGTAGTCGAATGGGAGAAGGTCGAGGCTCTGGTGGCCGGGTATATGTCGGTGCGCGACTACCTGGTCGACGCCTACAAGTTCCTCGGCGTCGAGCTCTACACGCAGAACAAGCTCGACGAAGCGGTCGACGTCTGGAAGAAGGCGACGCGGATCGCGCCCGACAGCGCGGAGATAGAAAACTACATCAAGCGTACGGAACACGAGATAAGCAAACTGCGGGAGATGTCCTATGAGCAAAGATAGACGCGGCACTCTGGAAGGCGACGCGTGGCCCGAGCCTTCGCAGTTCAAGAAATCGATCCGGGTCGAGTTTGCGATGTACGTCTCCGCCATCATCGTAGTGCTTATGCTTGTGACCGGCTATGTCATTTCCAGCCAGTACGCGAAGACGGTTACCCGGAACGTCGTGGATAAGCTGCTGGTCCAGGCGCGGTCGTATTCGAGCCCCGCGGGGAAGCACATAATCGCAGCCGGCGGCCCAGACGCGTTGCTCCTCAATGACATCTGCAAGAAACTCGCCGACGACAACACGGACGTTTACTGGGCGGGAATAACCGGGGACAACGGCGTCTTCCTCGCGCATACGGATATCAAGAAGGTCGTTGGGGCCCAGCAGATGAGAGGGATCACGGCGAGCGGGTTTGCCGACATGCTTCGGTCCAATGAGAGATTCGCCCTGGTCTCCGACACGATTTACATCTCGGTGGGAATCGAGCAGAACAACGTGAGGCTGGGGACCCTCGCCATAGCGGCCTCCGCCGAGCCGATTCTGGAGGCCAAGCAGGCCTCTATGCTCACCGTTGCCTACATAACTGCCGTTATGGTTCTCATCGGCATACCGGGGACGATTCTGGTGCTGCAGCGTAAACTCAGACCCATAGGCACGATCACGGACCATCTCAAGGTAGTGGATCTGGAGAACCTGTCCATCGACATCCCGGTCAGGAGCAAGAACGAATTCGGCTACCTGGCCGAAACCCTCAGAGTCATGGGTTCGAAACTCAACATGGCGAAGCAGTCGCTTCTGGACAAGGAGCGAATGGAAAGAGAATACGAAATCGCGCGCGAAATACAGGCCAATATACTGCCCAGAAAGTACCCGTGCGGGGAACGCTTCGAGATCGCCGGGGCATACAGGAGCGCGAAAGAAGTCGGTGGAGACTACTACGACTTCATCGAGTTCGACGAGCACCGCCTCGGCATCCTGGTGGCTGATGTGTCGGGCAAGTCGCTTCCCGGGATGCTGGTCATGCTGATGACGCGCGACATCGTGAAGGAACTGTCCAGGTCCTTCATTGAGCCCGGCAGACTGCTGACCGAAGTCAACAAGAGGCTGCTGCCGAACATCAAGAAAGGCATGTTCGTCACTATGTTCTTCGGCGTACTTGACCGGAGAGACGGCCGCTTCAGCTACGCTTCAGCGGGGCACAACCCGCTACTGGTTATGAGCAAGGAAGCGGGTGCGGCCCAGCTTATCAAGACCAAGGGCTATCCCCTCGGCATGGTGCCGCCCGACGTATACGAGAAGCGGGTGGAATGCCGCGAGCTCACGCTTGGGCCCGGCGACTGGCTCATACAGTACACCGATGGTATGAATGAAGCCCAGGACGCGTCCCACAATGAACTCGGCATCGAGGAATTCGCGCGTATGGTCGAGGCTTACAAAGATCTCGGCGCGGCCGGACTCGTTGAGCACGTGCTGGCCGACCACGGGGAATTCGTGGGTGAGGCCCCACAATATGACGATATTACGCTATTGGCGCTCAAATGGACGGGCACGGTCGCCGATAAGGTAGAAGAGAACATGGAGAGGAATGCCTATGTCGATCAGGGCTGAGAGGACCGCCACCCTTCCGGTCCCCATTGACATCGATGGGGAGACCCTGGCGGGGTTCTATTCGGAGCTGAAGGACCGTTTGCGTGATTCACCGGATGAGGTGTTGCTGGACTGCTCGCTTCTCGATCACGCGTCCTCCACTCACATAAACGCGCTCTGGCAGGCGCGGAACAGGTGCGAGGAGGCCGGGGTCCCGGTCAAACTCACGTCGGTCACATATGGGCTCCAGCGCGTCCTTATGGTCCTGGACCTCTATGATTTTTTTGCCACCGAGCGGGACGGGGTGGAGGCAAGGAGAGGGGTGGGAGAGCCCGACCCGGACGCTGCTGCGCTCCCTGTGCTAATGCTGAAGGTCGAGCCAACGGCCGATGGGATCACGGGAGCCATGCGGAAACTGCATGACTACCTCGTGGGGCTCAACCTTGGAGAGATTCTCGCCTTCGACCTGGAGACCGTCTTCTATGAAGTGACCACAAATATCCGGCTCCACGGAGAGCTCGAGGAGGGGGAGTCGATAAATCTGACGGTGGCACCCCGGGAGGGAGTGTTCGAGCTGCGATTCGAGGACCCGGGCCCGCATTTCGATCCAACCAGTCGCGCGACCGAATTCGATCCCAGAAGGGCCATGAGGAGCAGGCAGAGACAGGGCTTTGGTCTCGCGATGATCAAGAGACTCGTGGACGGCCTTTCCTACGAGAGAGAGGACGGCCGTCTCAACATACTCAATCTGAAGAAGAAGATCACCGGCAATGGAGGGCATCTCTAATGATCTCAGTGAAGAAGATGGGGACCGACACTGCAGTCCTCAGCCCGGGAAAGGTCCTGGACAACACCAACGCTCATGAGATGACAGAGGCGATATGTGCGGCTCAGGGAGGGGGCTTTAAGAACATATTGATAGACATGGACGAACTGGAGTTCCTCTCATCCGCCGGCGTGGGTTCGATCCTGGGGACCGTTGAAGCCTCCAGAGAGACTGGGGGAGACATCGTCCTCTGCGGCCCCAGCGATAAAATCGTGCATATACTCGATGTGCTCGACCTCTGTGATTACCTCACGATCAAGTCGCGGGAAGAAGCGGAGCGTGAGTATCACCTGCAAGGGGTGGGTTGATGTCAGATTGCCCGGAGAAAAATGCCGCTTCGGTGGCCGTAATGGATGACGGCAGGGAACCGCTTGAGAGGCGTTTGCTGGCCCTCGACGCGCTATCCAAGCTCGCGAGGCAGTTCTCAGAAAAGCCCGATTTCAAGCACCTCATGAGCGTGCTGCTCATGACGCTGTGCGGCCAGTTCTCCGTTGGCGACACCGTAGCAATACTGAAGAGGCCGCGCTCGGGTGCGGGCGGCCAGACTTTCTTCGCAACGGGGCGGTTCCGGAAACAGGGCGACCTGGCGTGTCTGGATATCTCAAGTGAAAACTGCGCCGTGCTGCTTTCGGGGCGGGACGCCTGCAAACTTCAGGATCTCGACCTCTCTGACAGGCATTCGGGAGTCATCCCGGTGCTCAGGGAGCGGGGCGTCAGCCTTGCCTGCCCTCTCGTTCACGACGACGACCTGCTGGGGATAATCGGGATGGGTGACAGAGTCACCGGCAAGGCTTTCGGCCAGGAGGACGTCGACCTTCTGATAGCAGTCGTCGGCACGATTACTCCATTCCTCGCGAACACCTACCTGTTCTGGGAAATCGCAAGGTTGAATACGTACTATATCGACATCCTCAACAGCGTCAAGCAGGGCGTCTTCGTGTTCGATGCCGGGAACAGGTTGAAAAAAATCAATGCGGCGGGTCTCAAAATACTGAAGACGTTCAGGCCGGACATCGTGGACGCGGATTGCCTTCCGGACAAGGCGATAGAGGAGCTGTTCCCCCCGGAGGTGTTCGGCAATCTCCTCCGCGAGGCGATGACCGCCAAAGTCGGCTGCGGCATGCCGGGAGCCAGAAATGTGGTTGCCGGGTCAGGGGAAGGCGCGCGCGTGTACAACTTGCGGATGAGCGAGAGCAGGGAGGGGGACGAAAACGGGACCGATCTCATTATGACGCTGGACGATGTCACACAGCAGAAAGAAAGTGAGATGAGGCTCTTCAATCTCCAGCAGCTGGCTGACCGGGGCGTCATGGCCTCAAGCATTTCACATGAGCTGAGGAACTTTCTGGGCCTCATACTCGGCGGGCTGGAGCTGACGCAGGTGGCGGTAAACAGGGGTGACGGGGACAAGGCCAATGACAATCTGGACAAGCTCAAGTCGACAGTAGAAAACCTCGAAAAATTCGCGTCCGGTCTCATGGACTATAGTAAGCTCGCGGTAGACAAGCAGACATCAAGTATCAACAGCGTGATTGTCGATGTGACGTCTTTCATATCCGGACAGCACCGTCTCAAGGGCATTACCATTACCCCGGAGCTCGACAATGATCTGCCCGACCTCATGATCGACCCTGACCAGATCGCGCAGCTCCTCCTGAACCTCCTCAACAATGCTGCCGAGGCGATAACAGAGGCCGGCCGCTCGAGGGGCGAAATCACAGTGGGTACTTGCTCGGACGAGGGGGAAGTCGTGCTCACCGTATCGGACAACGGCACCGGCATAAAGCCCGAGATCAGGGGCGGCCTCTTCAAGGCCCGCCAGACCACCAAGAAGCATGGCCACGGTTACGGTCTCGTGACATGCGCCAGCATAATCGAAAACCACCACGCCAGGGTATCAGTTGATTCCAAGCCCGGCGATGGCGCCGTCTTCACCATACATTTCCCCGTTACGACGCAGGACCTCTAACCGGCAGCCCTGTCTCTAATCATGGTCAAGACCATCTTGAAAGGCTTCACGGCGCGGAGCGCGTGCGGCTCGTTGGCCGGCATGATGACCATCCGGCCCTGCTTGACGTTAAAGGGAGTGCCGGATATGGTGATCTCCGCCTCGCCGTCCAGCACGTGGACCATGGCGTCAAACGGCGCTGTGTGCTCGCTCAGGCCCTGACCTTCCCCGAAGGCGAAGACGGTCACGGTTCCGGTCTCTTTGTCGATGACGGCCCTGCTTACGACGGAGCCCTCCTGGTAATCAACGAGGCCCGCCATCTCGAGCACCTCTGACGGCGGCGTAGCCTTGGAATCATGAGTCATGTTCACCCTCCCCTGGGAATCGCCCTGGTCTTATCGAAGCCGCTTGCGCATGATCGGCCTTGTCGGCGACCTGCGGGCGGCCTCAGTGAAGCCGGCCCCGCGGTTGCCGTCACCCTTGTTGGCCTCGAGGGCCTTTGCCGCAAGGCGCCACCACATGCACCAGCAGCCCCCCGCATGCGCCCCGCTCGCCGAATGGGGTTTCGAAATCCTTCCATACCTCATCTGTCAGGGGCCGGAACTCCAGCATCACTTCTCCTGCCCCGGATATCCGACAGTCTGTGTGAGCACGATGTACTGCTCGGGCCTGAGTTTCATGGCTGCCGTGAGTTTGTCACGGTCGAAATACCCGCGGACAACGGTCGCAAGTCCCTCAGACGCGCAGAAGAGGTAGACGTTCTGGCTGATGAAGCCCACGTCGGCCGCCGAATACGTCTTCCTGGACTCCTCATCCACCTCTCCCATCCTGCTGAAGTCGGCGACATAGACGAGGTTGAGCGGCGCGTCCTTCACGAAAGGCTGCATCCCCGTTGCCCCCCGGAGGTCTTCGCCCAGTACGGGCTCCAACACGTTTGCGAAGGGGTCATATATGTAGAGGCCGCTCTTCAGGGCCACGTATATGTCGGTTTCCTGCCAGTTCCGGGCCGACGGCGCCGTGCGCTTCCCGGCCTCGGGCCTGTTCACCCCGAAGGCGGCCCACAGTAGATCGGACAGCACCTGGGGCGGAAGCTCCCTGGTATCGTATTCACGCGATGTCGACCGGGCGCTCAGCGCCTCCATGAGCGGCATGCCGCCCTTCATATTGGGTGCCGGCAGCTCGATGGCCTTGAGTTCGTTTCCAGCCGGGAAGGCCGGCGATACGCAGGCCGTCAGCAGAACCATGACTGCAAAAGCGAATACACTACTCCTCATGACTTCCTCCTGGGTTGAGTGTGCCCGGCTCCTATTCTGACTCTTCCTCGAAGTCGAGTGAAGCGGAATTAATGCAATATCTGAGCCCTGTCGGCCTGGGCCCGTCCTCGAAAACATGCCCCAGATGCGCGTTGCAGCGGCTGCAGAGCACCTCCACTCGTTTCATGCCATGGCTCCCGTCGGCCCGGCTTGCGACGGCTGTCGTGTCCACCGGCGAGTAGAAGCTCGGCCAACCCGATCCCGAGTCATACTTGGTCTCGGAACTGAAGAGGGGCTGGCCGCAGGCTGCGCACTGGTAAATGCCGGCCTTCTTGTTATCCCAGTACTTGCCGGTGAAAGCCTGCTCCGTCCCCTTCTCCCTCATGATGCGATACTGCTCGGGCGTAAGCTCGGCTTTCCACGCCTCATCGGTCTTGACCACTCTGTCGCTCAGGTAACTGTCGGGGTCGGCCACCAGCTTCGCGGTGCAGCCGGCGCAGCACGCATAGTACTTCTTGCCGTCGATTTCGGCGAAATGCGTGTCGTCCGTGACCGTTATGGCTTTGCCCTCTACGGGGCAGGCCACGGTTTCGCCCTTCACGGCCTGAGCCGATTTATACGTCTGGTTCATGTTCTTGACCTCCTGCCCGCAGCCGTTTCCGGCGGCCCCGGTGCCCGCAGCCCGGCTTGCGCCGCAGGACGAAGTCGCCCCGCCGGCTGCCTCCGCCCCGTAACCGCACGAGCTCCCTGCCGCGGCTGCGGAACCCAGCGCCAATAATACCAGAACGGCCAAAGCACCTGTATATCCACTTCCCGGTTTTCTCCACATCACTTCACCACCTCCACGTTTCCGGTTTCTCTACAGTGTTTAGATGATGGCGGGTCCCATATGTTTCCGGATTTCCTGCGGCCGCCGGATTGCGGGTCAAGCCGGGCCCGGCCCTGCCGATACTAGTCCTATGACTAGCAAGCGGGAACGGCGCCGAAGGGAACAGGCTGGCTTCACGCTCGTGGAGCTCATGGTCGTGGTAATCATAATAGGGATCCTCGCGGCCATTGCCATAGCCAGCTACGGCCATATGAGGAACAATGCCTTTCGTGCAGAATGCCGGTCGAACCAGAGGGGCGTTCTGCAGTCAGCCTTCGTCTACTCCATGGAGGTGGTGGTTCCGGACGGGCCAATGAACGTCAATATCCTCTTTACCGGCGGGCACATCATCGGCGATCTCTGCGAATGCCCGAACAGCGGCGCCGTCGATCACGCCGATTACATCATCACCTGGGCCCACGGGCGCCCCGTCGAGGTCGACTGCCTCGAGAAGGGCGATGACCACGGCTGGGACCCCGACTAGGCGGGCCCCGGAACGGCCGGAATAATCCATCCCACGACCCCAAGATGCCGCTTAATAATGCGCTGTTCCCTGCCGATATATCTGATGAGATGGATTACAGACGCTGCAACATACGCGGGCAAGGCGGTTTTACGCTCATCGAGCTGATGGTCGTTGTCGTGATTATCGGCATTCTCGCCGCCATAGGCACCGCCAATTTCGCGCGCATGAGAGACAACGCTAAAATGGCCTCGTGCATCAGCAACCAGCGCCACATCTTTGAGACGGCGTACAACTATTCGATCGACAATGCCGTTCCCGACGGCGATATGAACGTCTCGGTGCTGGCTGCCGCCGGCTACGCCACGCAGGCGCTCTGTGAGTGTCCTTCGAGCAACAACCCCGACTTCAATGACTACATCATCACGTGGCTGGACGGCATGCCCATCGAAGTGGACTGTGATGTGGAAGGGGGCAACCATGACTGGGTCCCCAAATAGCGGTGCGGCAGGACGGTAGCCGTCTGTCCGCCTCCCTCAGAAGCGAAGCCTGTCCGCCGGCCGGCGTTCGGGTACGTAAGCATGCGGTACCCGGCCATCTCTCCAGTCCTTCGATACATAGAGATTGCAGTAGCAGCTCCCGTATTCCGCAACGTCCGCCTCCCGGTAGGCGCAGGGGCAGATTATGTCGCGGTCCCATTCGGGGTCTTCTGCAGCGAGCCGGCAGGGGCAGGACATGTAGCCGTAGCGCTCCTTGTTCTTAAGAAGCGCGTTCATAAGGTCCATCACGTGTTCACGGTCGTCGCTGAAGTAATAACCCCGCGGTTCCTGGATCTTCTTGAGCATCTCGTATAGTTCTTCCGCAGTCATCTCTTCCCCTCACTCAGTCGGAGAGGCCCAGGGCCTCCTTGAGCTTCGCCTCCTCGTTTCCAATAATGACTTCGCCGCCGATTATTATGGTGGGAAACGTCGCGCCGGGGTTGTATTCCCGGACCTCCCTGATCGCGTCCCTGCGCTCTTCGCCCTCGAGGAGATCCACATCGGTAAACTCGAACTCGACACCGTGGTCCCTCATCCACTGCTTCGCAGCCCTGCAGTGACTGCAGGTGCTCAGCGTGTACATCTTCACCCTCTTGCGATCCATCAGTCTCCCTCCGGTATCCTATCTGTCCCGGGTCCGCTACCGCGGGCCAGGGAAATTCGCCTTTCTCTTTGACGCGCGCCGGCCGGGTCCGGTTCAGGCCCTGCGCCTGAATCTAGTCCTCCGTGACCAGGCCCGCCTGCTCCAGGGGCAGCATCAGGAGGGGGTCGCCGTTGTGCTCCATTCTGAACCGGAGGAGCTTCAGGGACTCGTCTTCCTCCCTGACCTCCATGCCGAAGAGCCTGGGAGCAAAGACACTCGTACTAATGAACTGGGACCGGGGCATCTCGATGAGCTCGACCCTCTCGTTTCCGGGTATGCCGGCCTCGCGCTTGGCCAGCCTTATGGCCGTATCGAGCCCGCCGAGGTCGTCGACCAGGCCTATGTCCCTGCCATCGGTGCCCAGCCAGACCCGGCCCTGGCCGATTTCGTCTATCTCGTCGTACTCCATGCGGCGGCCCTCGGCCACTTTCTCCACGAATTCGTGGTAGAAATGCGTAATATGGTCCTTCATCCTTTCGTACTCGCCGGCAGTCAGGTTACGGTCTGGAATCCGGATTCCCAGGAAGGGGAGTGTGGCTCCGAAGCCGAGGTCGGCATGCTCGCCGGCCTTCACGTGATCGGTGCTCATGCCCAGCTTCCCCGTAATCCCCTGGTTATAGAACCAGCCGCCGATGACGCCGATAGACCCGGTCAGCGTCATGGGCGAGGCCACGATCCTGTCAGCGTACATGGAAATCCAGTAGCCGCCCGAGGCGGCGACCGCGCCCTGCGAGACAATCACCGGCTTCTCCTCGGCGCACCTCTTTATGGCATCGGACACCAGGTCGGAGGCCATCCCGCTGCCACCGGGGGAGTCAACCCGGAAAACGACGGCTTCTATGCTCGCATTCTTCCTGGCGGCATCGATGTACCCGGAGAGCTTCCTGGCCTCAATGCCCTCGTCCATATCGCAGACGCCGATTGCGTATATCAGGGCGATCTGCCGCCTGTTGCCCCAGCACGCGTCCCTCGGCGGGTTGTAGATGCTTAAGTACCTGGTGCTCACGGTCGGGAGCTCCCGGCCCTCGAGCTCCTCAATCATGTTGTCGACGGCTTCCCACTTGCCGAGCTCATCGACCAGCCCCAGCTCCAGGGCCTCATCCGGCCTCAGAAACGCCAGCTCGTTTACGATGCGGTCGAACTCGGTGTGGGTGATGCGGCGGGCGTCGCATATTGTGTCGCGCACAAGGCTGTAGGCTTCCTCGATGATCCTGCCGAGCTGCTCCCTGTCGCCATCCGAGAAGTCTTCTCGCGAGAATCCCTCGTAGGCGGATTTGTACTTGAAGAAGCGCCACTCCTCGAACCCGATCCCGAGCTTCTCGAGCGTGCCTTTGAGATAGGTGCGGCCCCCGATCATCCCGGGCATAGCGAGCTCGCCCGTCGAGTCCATCACGATCCTGTCCGCGACCGAGGCCATGGCGTATGTCGAGAGGCTGGCATCGTCGATGTAGACGATCACTTTCTTGCCGGACCTCTTGAATTCCTCCAGCTTGTCACGGATCTCAAGCTTGATCTCCGCGGTGGCGTAGATCCCGGAGGTATTGACCGCGATGCCGGATATCGACTTGTCATTCTTCGCGCTCTCTATCGCGTCAAGAAGGCCCACCAGGGTTGTGGACTTATCGAACCAGAGGAAGCGCTGGTACTTCACCGGGCCCTTGAGGCTGATGCGCAGGTACTTCTTCCCGCCGACATTGCCGTGTAATAAGTTGCGGTCGTAGGCGCCCGCGCGCACGCCGTAGGTGTTGTATCCGTGCTTGTTATCGCCGTCCCACAGGGCCTGGGCGGTGGCGCCGGCGTGCCCGACGCTGAAGGAGAGCCCGAGGGTGAAAGCTTCCGTATCGAAGTAGCGGCCCGCGAGCCTGACGCCCGGGACCATCTCCAGGACTATTCCAGCGCTCCAGGGACCGTCCTCCATCCGCATGCCCCGCTGCAGGGCGTAGTCCGCATAGAGCGCCAGCCTCTCGTCGCCGAGGGGGCGCACGGCCACGTCGAAGATCCCCTGGTTGTCGCCGCTGGTCGTGGAAAACTGTCCCACGGCGCCGATGGAGAGATAGCGAATCGGGCGCCCCAGCCAGCCCAGGGCGAAGAAGTCGGAGCGGTCCAGCATCCGGTTGTTTCCTGCCGACCAGTTGTACTGCAGTCCGATGCTCGAGGCCGGCCTGCCCATGGCAAATGATAGCCTGTAGTCGTAGGAGGAGCCGACGACCGTTTCATCCTTGATCGCGCCGAAGCCCAAGTTGAGTGACGGGAACCCGCTGAAGAAGCCCCAGCCGCCGAAGTCTCTCCAGTCGCCCCCGGCATCCGACCAGGCGAAGTAGAGATCGTTCTGGTGCAGATACGTCAGCAGGGCCGGGTTCACGTACCCATAAAGGCCCGTGCCCATCGCTCCCGGTGATGCCAGCAGGTAGTCGGCATGGGTATGATAGTCGGGTATCGTTGCCTCGCCCGCCCCGGCGAGAGCCAGCAGCAGAACGGCCGCGAACAGAACTCTTCCCGGTCTCACATGGTCCTCCTTCTGCACGCGTCTGCGCGCGCGATCGTATGGTTGGGGAATTCGCAAAGGCTGCTTGCGAAGTCTGCTTGATG
>CAZSBE010000013.1:0-44347 GCA_964604955.1 uncultured bacterium | reverse complement strand
CCTCCACCTTGGGACGTTGTGCGGTATTGACGATGTCCTCAAGCACGAGTGGGTGGAGGTCGAAATGACGCCCGATCTTGCTCACGACATCCATGTTCTGGATGCCGTCGACGTTTATCCACGATACCGACGGGCTGCCCTTATAGGCGAAGCAGTCCTCAACTTGATCGAGCCGGCGCTCTTCAAAAACCTCCGCCGTGTAGTCGAAGAGCGTAATACCGACCTCGCCGGATGCCTCGCCGCCTATCTGCACCAGAGTTCCCGGCGGAAGACCCGCCTTACTGGACCTGCGCTTGACCCTTCTTGCCATATCAACACCCCCTGAGATGGAAGTATGGCCCGACCGCCGCGGCCGGTCAACATGGATTCTGCGCCTGCCGGGCTGGAGGGCCCGGCCCGCTGCCTCACTCAAGCCTCGCCTTGATGCGCTCGATGGTAAGCGGAGCCGACCCCTCATAGTGATTATTGACGTTGAGGTAGGTCGTCACCTTCCGGCGGCGCAGGTCGTCCAGCATGTTCTTGAGCGCATCCAGCTCGCTGTCACGGGGCTCTACTATCCTGTTCCACTTCTTTCCGGTCTTCGCCTCTATGTCGCTCCGCCCCGGCCCGTGCAGGCGGATGACCGTGAGCGTCCTTATCCGGCTTGAGAACTTGCGGTAGACATCAAGAATCGAGGGCATGTAGTAGCCGTGCAGGAAGACGTGAAAGAGACCGTTGGCCGCGAGAAAGTCGAAATAGTCTTCGGTCAGGTAATTGGGGTTTCTGATTTCCACGCAGTAACGGTAGCCCGCCGGGCAGGCGGATATGAATTCGGAGAACTGCTCGAAGAACGAGGCGCGCGACGCCATCTTCTGCTTGTTCAGATATTCGAACTGGAACATCACCGGGCCGAGGCGCCTTCCCATGGGCTCGAGGGCTTTCAGGAATCTCTCGAAAAGGTCCACCGAGAGGAAATGAGGGTTGCCCGACAGCGGGGCCGACTTCGACTTCCTGTAAAAGTGCGTTAGCGTGACGCTATTGGGAGCCTTGACGCTGAATCTGAAACCCTGAGGCACTGAAGCCACGTACTCTTCCACGACCCCGGGCCCGGGAAGCACGACTTTGTCCTTGCCGAAGAGCGACCAGAACCACTGGTCGACCTCCACGGTATCGTAACGCCTGGCGTACTCCCTGAGGTAGTCGGCCTTCGCCCCGTCCGAATAGACGAGCCCGGCCCATGAGTCGTACTTCCAGCTGCACGTGCCGATTCGTAGCGCCGCCATGGCCTCATTCTACACCATGGAAAGACCGCCTGTCACCGGTTTCGAGGCTTGACCAGGCCGGCTGGTATACTATGATATGTGGGAGAGAGTGGCAGCCATCCATATGTCTGAGTCTTGCACTACCGGTACAGGTACCAATATACCCCTGCCCGTGAATCGCCGCGCAGGCCGGCCCTTGTGCTGCCCGGCGGGAAACCCGAATGGAGGAAGTGATGTTGAGAACGGCCTTGATCGCCGCGGCTTCGGCGCTGCTCGTAGCGGCACCCCTAACGCCCGCGCTGGGGGACCAGTCATTGGATAGCCTCAAGCCCCATGAGAAGATACACGGCTTCTCGGTGGCCTGCGTTTATGAAAACGCCGCCGGCAAAGCAATGGGCGCGAGGTTCATTTCGGACCGCTATGGTTTTATCCTGGATGTCATGCGCATCCAGTCCGTGCCCCAGGCTTTCTTCTGGGTGAAGACGCCCCCCACATCGAGCAAGGGGGAACCCCACACCTGTGAGCATCTCCTGCTGGGAAAAGGCAATCGCGGGCGCTATGTCGCCGCCCTCGAAGACATGTCCCTCGGAAACAGCACTGCCTACACCTCGCAGATCAAGACCTGCTATCACTTCAATACAATCGCCGGCACCGGGACTTTCTACGACCTGTTCGAGGCGAAGCTGCTTGCATTCGTCCAGCCGGATTACACCGACGAGGAGATCCGGCGCGAAGTGTGTCATCTCGGCGTCACCGAGGACCCCGAAACCGGGATGCTCAGGATCGAGGAGAAGGGAACGGTTTACACCGAGATGGTGAGCTCGTTCGAGAGGCCGTGGTACTACTACGGTAACGCCCTCGCAAGACTGATATACGGCGACGCGCATCCGGTCGCGTACGTTTCCGGCGGCGACCCGTCCGACATCAGAAACTGCTCGGCCGCCGACCTCAGGGTTTTTCACCGTGATTACTATCACCTGGCCAATATGGGCGCGATCGTCGCGATACCCGACGACATAGCCCTCGATGACTTCCTCCAGCGGACTGCGGTGATACTGAGTGCCTGCCAGCCCGACCCGACTACGAGCCCGAATACGGGAATGAACGCCTACTCCATGCCCGACCCCGAGCCTGCGCCATACGGAACGCTCAATCTCGTGACCTTCCCCAGCGACAACAAGCAGGAGCCCGGGGGGATGTATTTCGCCTGGCCGGCTCATCTGGAGATCAACAACGACGATCTCCTCATGCTGGAACTCTTCCTGGCGGCCTTCGCCGATGGATCGACTTCCAACCTCTACAACCTCTTCATCAACTCCGAGACGAGGAAACTCAACATCGGCGGAAATACGGTATGGAACTGGACGCCCAATTACCCGGGCCGCCCCATATGGCTCGCTCTCGAGGGCCTGAATAACGAATACATCACCCGCGACATGGTCGACAGCGTGAGGACTATCATCGTGAATGAGCTCGGGCGCATCGAGAAACTCGAGGACGGCTCGGAGGAGCTCGAGGTATTCAACCGGGAGGTCCGTAGCCATCTCGTTCGCAGGAAGAAGCAGATCGACGACTTCCTGAACTCTCCCCCTATGTTCGGCGCCCGGCGCGGGCCCGCGGGCACCTGGCTCTCGACGCTCGAGTACCTCGAAGATGACGACGGCTTCCGTAAGTCGCTTGCGATGAAGGACCACTTCGACTATGCCGAGCGGCTCCTGGATTCGGGCAGGAACCCGTACAGGGACCTTCTCCGGACCTGGCGGCTCCTGGAGGTCCTTCCCTACGGAATCGGGGCCACGCCCGATCCGAACATGCTCGAAGAGGTGCGGATAGCCAAGGAAGAGAGGCTCCGGGGCTGCGTGACCGGGATACGGGACAAATACGGCGCCTCCGATGAGCAGCAGGCCCTGGCCAGGTACCGTGAGGAATTCGACGGCAATACCGCGGAGCTCGACAGAATCGCAGCCAACCAGAAGCTGCCCGAGTTCATCGACAATCCCCCCATGACCCTGGACGACCATCTCAAGTATGAAGTAATCGACCTGCCCGGGGGCGTGTCCATGGTCGCATCGACTTTCGACAATATGAATTCGTCCACCGTGGGCCTGGCTCTTCGCATGGACGTCGTTCCCGAAGACCTGCTGGTTTACGTGCCGTACCTTCCCGGTATCCTGACGTCCATCGGCGTCGTCGAAAACGGCGTGCCCGTCAAACACGACGAGATGCAGGAGCGGCTCCGCAAAGACGTCCTGAGATTCAGTGCAGACTATGATTACACGGCGGCTACCGAGCGCATAGAGCTCATACTCTCCGGCGCCGGCAGCAGGACCGAGGAGCTGGGCAATGCCATAAAGTGGATGGACATGGCGCTGTACTCGCCGTATTTGAGCGAGGACAATCTGCCCAGGATGACGGACCTCCTGGACCAGTCCCTGATTTCGCTTCGGAACACCACCAAGAGCGCCGAAGAGGACTGGGTCGGGGACCCTGCTACGGCATACCGGTTGCAGTCGAATCCGCTCTTTCTCTCCACGAGTTCATTCATGACCCAGGTCCATCACCTGCAGCGCGTGCGCTGCTTCCTGGCAGACCCCGGAACCCCCGGAGACCAGCGAGATGTGGCTCTATTCCTGGACGCCCTCGCGGATGCCGGAGGCGGCATGGAGCGAGACGAACTCGCCGGGCTCCTGAGCGCCATTGAAACAGAAGATACAGGCAATCCCGAGATCGACCGTCTCACCATCGATCTGTCCCACATGAGCGAGACCGCCCGTGAGAACGCGACCATGGCCGCCGGGCTGCTCCGGGCATCCCTCTGTGAAATCCCGGATGCCAACCTCGAGGCGGACTGGGGCTACCTCTGCCGCCAGATGAAGGCTGATATCATGGTCGAACCAGCGGTGGCACTGGAGGATATTAAGAACGTGCTTGCGCTCATCTCCAAGTCGGACAACGCGCGCATGTTCATGGTGTCAAACTCCGATGACCGCGACGCATCGATGGAAGACATCGGGAGTTTCGTCGGGCGCCTGGACAACAGGTACTCGTCTATGAGACAGGACTACGACAGGTCGCTCCGGGTGATCGAGAGGGCGGCAGACCGGGCCGGAGGCGGCGGCCGCCCCGTATATGCCGGCCTTGTTTACGAGGCCACCAGGAACGGCGTTCTCATACACAATGCCGGGTTCGCCTCTCAGTATGACCCCGACACCGACGCCGTGCTTGACTGCCTCGCCGGCAAGATGTACGGCGGAGGCGGCGCCCACAGTATGTTCATGAAGACCTGGGGCGCTGGACTCGCCTACAGCAACGGCGTATCGGCGAATCAGACCAACGGCCGCGTCGGCTACTACGCCGAACGCTGCCCCGACGTCGCCCAGACAATGGGCTTCGTGGTGAATGAGCTCAAGACCGCCCAGGAAGACCCATCACTCGGCGGCTACTCGGTTGCACAGGTGTTCCGAAGGTCGCGGGCCATGGGCAGATATGAAGCGCGCGGCCAGGCGATGGCGACCGACCTCGCCGACGGCTACACGCCCGAGCGCGTGTCCGCCTACCGCAGGAAGGTACTCGAACTCAGCCAGGATGAGGACCTGTATCCTGAGCTCGCGGCCCGCATGGAAAGAGTGTACGGCAAGGTCCTGATCGGCTACGGGCCCCCCCTGGCGGAGAGCACAGACGGCTACTTCTTCCTCATCGGCCCCGAGGAGCAGTTCGCCTCGCTGGAGAAATACATCGCCGACACCGAGGGTGCGCAAAAGGTGCAGCGTCTTTACGCCCGGGACTTCTGGATGGTGGGACCGGAGGCGAAATAGGCCGAACAGAGTCCGGTTCTACTTCTTACCCGTCATCGCCGGCCACTCCGCGAAGGCCACGAAGTAGATCATTATGATGTTGAGTACCGGGACTATCATGAGAAGCGAGAGCCAGGGCGGGAAGCCGGCCCTGCCGAGTATCTTCCAGAACGGTAGCACGATAATAAGTCCCACGATAAGAGTCATCAGGAATCCGGCCATTGTCATTCCCTCCACTACGGGTTAAAAGCGCGTGGATCCTCTCCGATGCAAAACTCGAAGCCAATGCTACCATGTGCGGCCGGATCATTACAAGCGGAAGGACATACCCATATAGACCTCCGCCTGCTTCAGGGCGGAGGCATATGGCAGCGGCGAGAACCCGGCGCCCAACTCCAGCCTGGGGCTCTGCCCGAAACCCACCTGGATCTGCTCGTCCAGGCCGAAGCCCGACTCGTACGCCAGGCAGGCCCTGAGGTCCAGCCGCCAGAGCGATTCCCAGGCGCCCGACACGGCCAGGCGCGGCCTGCCCGTAGTGAAGGCACCCTGCCGGAAACCCTGCGTAAAGAGCGCGGAGATATAGGTCCAGCCGACGTCCTTTTCGATTCCGAGGCCCAGCACCGGGGCCAGACTCACGGAGAAACTCTCGATGTCCCTCGACTCGTGATAGTCGTCCACGAGCGAATCGAGGCCGGAGCTCCCGAAGGTGATGCTCTCGGCGATCAGGCCGTTGACTTCTTCTTTGCATTCCCCCGTCCAGGTCATGGCGGACAGGGCATTGAAGATAAATGCATTTATAATCATATGGGAATATGTTCTGTGCGCCAGGCCGATATCCACCGAATACCCGCTTCCCCCCCGGGCCGTTCTGGTGACCACCTCGCCCTCACCGGTCAGGCTCTCCTCATCGGTGCGGAGTACACCGCCCGCCCGGACAACGCCGCCGTAGGCCATCCCCCTGAGGTAATGCAATCTGGCACCCGCGGAGAATTCGCGGCCCGAGATGCTCACGGGCGCCGAGCAGGCAAACGACATGTCGACCAGGGCCATGGCCTCGCCCGATGCCCCGTCCAGGGTGTAAGACCTGCCGATCTCGTTGCCGTGAAGAACCAGGTCAAGCACGTCCCTGGGCATGGTGGAATTCTGGCCTGCGCGACCGCCACAGGCCACATAGTAGCGGCCGCCGACCACCGCCCCCATGCCGGCGTAGGCATATGCCCTCGTGTCCACTCCCGACCCGGGAACCGACCCGAGGATGTCGTCCTTGTCGGCCTCGGTGATGAATTCGCCGTTATAGAGCGAGTAGTCGCCCATGGAGAAGGAATTATTCCCGGCGCTGGCCCGAGCGCGCAGGAGGTCCACGCGGCTCTCCCCACGGAGGCTGTAAAGCGCCGGATTGACATCCGGGCCATTGAGCATGGCGCCGTCAAAGGGGAACGCCCGCGATGCCAGCAATATGCCTGCCCCCAGGCCTGCCAGAATGAGCAGTTTTCTCACTAGTCCACCCTCCTCACGAGGCGGATACAGCCCTCGAGCCTGAAGAAGTTCCCCGGCCTTGCCGTGACGGGGCCCCCGGTCGCATCGAGCATGACCTCGAGACCGACCCAGAGGCTGTCACTGAGGAAGACCTCCAGGTCCTCCCTCGCCAGGTGTATTTCGAATTCGCCCTCCGGGGCCGCCCCGGCGCCGAACGGCGCCACGCCCCCGGGCTCCGCCATGGTAAGCAGCGGGGTGTCATAGGTGCCGGCGGAATCTGCCCCCAGATAGACGTTGAACGCCCCCGAGAGGTCGAGGTCCGTTACCAGCCTGCCCTGGAAATATACTTCCCTGGCGGCTTCCTCTATTTCATCTCTCACGTCTTCGGGTATGTCGAAGGTGCGCGGATCGAACCGGACCGTGTCGCCTTCGACCTCGAAAACAAGCGGGACCGTGATCGTGAGATCGCCCTGCAGGGCGTCCGTACTGTAAACCCGCCCCTGTCCCCAGACCACGGCATCGCCCTCGATGCGGATGCGTTCGGGAAGGAGCGAGATGAGATCGCGGACGTCCTGGCTGTCATACTCGTAGTCGACCTCCGAGGGCGCGCCGCTGAGGTCAGCCGGGATGATCTCGCCGGCGAGAACCGCCGCCTCCGTCTCCGCGCCGCTCTCTCCGGTGACCTCCACTTCGAACTCGCCGCCGACCATGGCCTCGTTCCTGATCGAGAGCATCAGCGCAGCATCCGAAATGGCGACCGCCCGGCATATCTCCGGCAGGTCGATCTCATGCACCTCGGATATGGCGATGCGGGTTGGTTTAAGCGTTCCCGTGACCCTGTCGAAGACCACGTCGCGCATCCCCACATCGATGTGCAACGAATCGCCTGAGGCTATTTCGACATGGCCCGCCGTGCCAGGCGTTTCGGCAAGAACTTCGAAAGTGACGGTGTTGGTGCCGTACCAGGGGTCACCCGGTACCGCCCCCGTATCCAGAGTATAGCCCGCGAGGTCGATCCGGCTGTCCTCGAAGGAAAGGGCCGGTATATACGCGCTGTGTGAAAACGGCTCTCCCCCGTGCGTGAGGTTTGCGGTAGTGACCTCCACCGACAGGGCGATGGGCATGTTGTTGAATATGCCGAGGCTCAGGGCGCCGCTTTCGATGCCGGCCAGCACGACCCTTGTCGAATCCTCCACGGTGATGGAGTGCTCGGCTGCGAAGGACTGCGCCGGGAGGCTCGCCAGCGCCCGGTCGACCTTGATGTTCTGCGGGGCGACATTTATCCCGATCTCGTCCAGGTGAGAGAAGTCGACCTCTCCGTCGCTTCCCGGCGAGCCGCCCGCTATCGATACCTGGATGCTGTTGGCTATTGTCTGTCCTGCCAGATCAATCTCGATCTCACGAGACTCGCCGGGAGGGATAGGCCCGTCGAAAACCACCGAATCCCAGACGCCCCCGTACCAGCTCACCCGGAGCACGAAGGGGCAGCCGTGCGACGTGTCGCCCAGGGGCACTTCCAGGTTGTTTTCCACCGTCACGTCCAGCGCTCCCGTCTCGATTCGGGCCCAGGCGAAGTCGTCGCCGAGGCCTACGGTCCTGTATGGCGTCGGGCCGCCCGCTGCGGGAAAGCAGAAAGGCGGGACCTCAAGATGGCCGGAAAACGCGCCAGCGCCTTCCCAGACCTCCCCCACGGTGAAGGCCGTATGCGCAGATTCGATTGCTTTGACTTCGAACGCGCCGATGCGCGCCCCGAATCCGCCCTCGTATGGATTGAAATCGAACCTGCCCTCCAGGTCTGTTTCGGTGAGGGCCTCGGTGATCTCTATATAGAGGCTGTCGCCGAGAATACTGATCGCCCCTTCTTCATCGGCGAGGTCCCGGAAAGTGTAGTCTTCCGTGAGCACCGGGAGGTTGAGTTCGACGTCCCACGAAGGCGTTTCGAAGGGTTCGAGCGAGCAGCTCGGAAGAACAAGGCAGGTCGATGCCAGGAATAGATACAAGAAAGCCAGCTTTCGCATGGCCGTCGTCCCCTCCAGCTAGCAGCCAGCCGGCTTTCCCGCTACTTCATCTATCCATATCGTCCCATCAGGGAATGGCTTTAGGCTTTATTCCTCCTTCACGACCCTGGCGACGTCCATGACCTGGTCGCCTTCGCGGAGACTGATGATCCGGACGCCCTGCGTGGCGCGCCCGATTACCGATATGCCGCTTATGGGCACTCTGATTATGGTGCCGTGCTGAGAGATGACCATGAGTTCATCGTCATCCACAACTTCCTTTATGGCAATTACTTTGCCCGTCTTGGCGGTGCAGCGCATGGTGATGATGCCCTTGCCGCCGCGCTTGGTGACCCTGTAATCCGAGATGGGGGAGCGCTTGCCGTATCCCTTCTCGCTGACCACCAGGAGGGTGCCCTCGCGCATGATCACGACCATGCCGATGACGGCGTCGTCCTCTTCGAGAGTGACTCCCTTCACGCCCCTCGCCGAACGCCCCATGGCCCGGACATCCTTCTCGTGGAACCTGACCGCCTTGCCGGCGCGCTTTGCCAGCACGATGTCATTCGTGCCGTCGGTGAGTTTGGCATCGATGAGCTGGTCTCCCTCATCGAGGTCGATGGCGATGATGCCGCCCTTCCTCGGGTGGCGGAAGGCCGTGACCGCGGTCTTCTTGACGATGCCCCTTTCGGTCGCCATCATGAGGTACTTGCCCTCGGGGAAGCCCTTGATGGATACGAACGCCGTGACGCGCTCCTCCGACCCCAGAGAAAGCAGGTTGACGATCGCCTTGCCCTTGGAGTACCTGCCGGCCTCCGGCAGCTCGTGAACCTTGATCCAGTGACACCTGCCCGTACTGGTGAAGAAGAGAATGTAGTCATGCGTCGACGCCACGAAGAGGTGCTCGACAAAATCCTCTTCCTTGGTTTCCATGCCCCGTATGCCCTTACCGCCCCTGCGCTGTCTCCTGTAGAGGGCGGTGTGTGTGCGCTTGATATAGCCGCGGTGGGAGATGGATATTACCATGTCCTCTTCGGCGATGAGGTCCTCGACCTCAAGCTCGGCCACGGCGTCCATGATGTCGGTCCGCCGCTCGTCGCCGTACTTCGCCTTGATCTCGGCAAGCTCGGTCTTTATTATCCCCATCTGTCTCGCCCGGCTCGCGAGTATGCCCTTGAGGTTCTCGATTCTCTTGATTACCTCCAGGTACTCGTCTTCGATCTTCTTGCGCTCGAGCCCCGTGAGTCTCTGCAGGCGCATCTCCAGTATGGCGACGGCCTGGACGTCGGAGAGACTGAACTGCCTCATGAGCGCGTCCTTGGCGGCCTCTACATTGGGGGATGCTTTTATGAGTTTTATGATGGCATCGATGTTGTCGAGCGCGATCTTGAAACCTTCCAGAAGATGCGCGCGCCGCTCCGCCGCATCGAGGTCGAAGCGCGTGCGCCTCAATATGACTTCGTGGCGGAACCTTACGTATTCCTCCAGCAGGCCCTTGAGCGTAAGCACCTTCGGGCGCCCGTCGACGAGGGCCAGCGTGATCACCCCGAATGTCGTCTGCATCGGGGTGTGCTTGTAAAGCTGGTTCAGTACCACGCGCGACTGGGCATCGCGTTTGAGCTCTATGAGAATGCGCATCCCGTCCCGGTCCGATTCGTCCCTGAGGTCCGCCAGGCCCTCAATCTTGCCGGTCCGCACCATGTCCGCGATGCGCTCTATGAGCGCCGACTTGTTAACCTGGTAGGGTATCTCGGTAACGATTATGCGTTCCTTGCCGGTCTTCGTGGTCTCGAGAATGCAGTTCGCTCTTACGGTAAGCAGTCCCCGCCCGCTCGTATAGGCGTCGAGGATGCCCTGCCTGCCGTATATGATGCCGCCCGACGGGAAGTCCGGCCCCGTGATATATTCGTGAAGCTCGAGGTCGGTGAGGTCGGGATTGTCTATCAGCGCAGTCAGCCCGTCAACGACTTCGCCGAGATTGTGCGGGGGTATGTTGGTCGCCATCCCGACGGCGATTCCGGATGAGCCGTTGCATATGAGGTTGGGGAACCTGCCGGGAAGAACCAGCGGCATCTCGCGCGTCTCGTCGTAATTGGGAGTGAAGTCGACTGTGTTCTTCTCGAGGTCGGCCAGGATCTCCATGGCCGGGCCGGCCATCCTCGCCTCCGTGTATCTCATGGCCGCAGGCGGGTCGCCGTCTACGGAGCCGAAGTTGCCCTGGCCCTGCACCAGCGGGTAGCGCATGTTGAAATCCTGCGCCATCCTGACGAGCGTTGGATACACGACCTGTTCGCCGTGAGGATGGTAATTGCCGGAGGTGTCGCCGGCTATCTTGGCGCATTTCCTCGGCTGGGCCCCGGGGCTGAGCCTGAGATCGTTCATTGCCACGAGTATGCGCCGTTGAGAGGGCTTGAGCCCGTCTCTTGAATCGGGCAATGCGCGCGATACGATGACGCTCATCGAGTAGTCTATGTAGGAGCTTTTCATTTCATCTTCTACATAGACAGGTATGATTCTCTCCCTGCCGACTGCCATCGTGATTACCTCTGAACTCTTAGAATGTCAGAATATATGCCCCGAACCCACTCCCCGGCTCGTGGGGCGGAATGGCTTGAATTGTCTCACTAAGAGTAAGCCAGAACCCCTTTGGTGTCAATATCTAAGGGGGCCCGAATTGACTTTGAAAGGCCCTGCTCTTATACTCTTCGCGGAGGCTGTAAATGGCTTATAAGGACTACTACAAGACCCTCGGAGTTTCCGAAACCGCGGACGCCGACGAGATCAAGAAGGCCTATCGCAAGCTGGCCAAGAAGTATCACCCAGACGCCAACCCGGGCGACGAAGCGGCGGCCGAACGCTTCAAGGAAATCAACGAGGCCAACGAGACCCTGAGCGACACCGGGAAGCGCCAGCAGTACGACGATGTGAGGCGTTTCGGCGGGGCAGGTTTCCAGGGCTTCCGCCCCGGCGCCCGGCCCGGCGGTGCCGGTCCGCAGGGTTTTGACATGCATGACATATTCAGCCAGTTCGGGGCCGGGCGCGGGGGCGGTCCCGGAGGGGCGACCTTCAGAACGCGGAATGTCGGCGGCTTCGGCGACCTCGGGGACATACTGTCGTCCATGTTCGGCGGCGGCATCGGGGGGGCGCAACGGTTCGGACCGCAGAGGGGCCGGGACCACCACGCCGAAGTGGAGGTTCCTTTCGATACAGCGGCCCAGGGCGGGAGCACCGTCATCACGCTGGCACGCGCCGGCGCACCCGGGCAGGCCCCCGAGACGCGCAGGCTCTCGGTAAAGATCCCCAAGGGCATAGAGGACGGCGGCAGGATCCGCCTCAAGGGCCAGGGCGAGCCCGGAATGGCAGGCGGCCCTCCGGGCGACCTCATCATCAAGATCAACATGGGAGGCGACAGATTCTTCCGGCGCAGGGGCGCCAACGTCTATTGCGACGTCAAGATCGACCTCAGCCAGGCCGTGCTCGGCACGAGGATAAAGGTGCGCACTCTCGCCGGCAAGCGCGCGATTCTCAAGATCCCGGAGGGAACGCAGCCCGGCACGACCTTCAAGCTCAAGGGCATGGGCATCAAGAAAGACGGGAAGCAGGGCGACCAGTTCGTCACCGTCAACGTGGAAATCCCCACCGATCTTACACCCGAAGAGAAAGAGATCTTCGAGCGTCTCGCCGTAAGACGCGGATCTAAAAGCGAATAGACTAATTTCTATTTCATCGGCATGCCCTGCGGCATACCCTGCATACGGCTTTCGACCTTGGTATACCCGGCCGGGATCTCGAACAGGGCGTCGCCGTGCGACATTTCCTCGAGCGAAATGACTTCTCGCTTTACAACCATGAAGTGGGTGTCGCCTTCGCCCTCTGCCTCTTCCACTTCCTTGCCGGCGCCCTTCATGTAGTCCTTCATCATCTTCATGGCGTTCTTCATCTCTTCCGCCTGCTCGTCGTCCTCGCCCCCGGCGCTGTCGACCGTGAGCTCCATCCCGAGCGGCACGCCCTCTATCTCATTGAACTTGTCCCAGAGGGCTTTCATGCCCTGGCCGAAGCCTCCGCTGTCCTGGACGTCCATGAGGCCCATCATGCCTTCCCAGAGATTCATGAGCTCTTTCAGCTTCTTGTCTTCCTTCGCGGCCCAGAAGAGCGCCTCGACGTCCATCGTCATCATGCGGCCCTGTGATTCAACATCCATGACGGCCTCAATCAGAATGCCCTCGCATTTATACCCGGCGATCTTCTTCGTGTCGCCTGTCCTCTCGAGTTTGATGTCACGGACATTCATGCCGCCTTCGGCCTCCTCCCCACCGACCGCGCCCATATCCTCGACGGCCATCTCGAAGTAAGTGCTCTCTTCATTATCGATGCTCCAGATGACTCCCTTGTCCATCCGGATTATATATGTCTCGACGACGTCGGGGCCGGGCATCATGGCCTCCATCATGCCCTTGACCTCCGTCCTGGAGTCGGTCCGGACCTTGTCGCCCTTGATGTAGGTCGTCTCAGTCCCCTTCGACTCCCACATACCCATCGCACCCGTGCTCAGGACCTCTTCCTTGATAAGCAGGTCCGCCATTACCACACCCGGTACCAACAAAACCAGAACTGCAATGATCGCCCGTTTCACTTCGCACCTCCCTGGTTTGAGTTCAGGCATCGAGATTCTTCACCTTGGTAGCGTTATCTTCGATGAACTGCCTGCGGGGCTCGACCTTGTCGCCCATCAAGATTGTGAATATGCGGTCGGCCTCGACGGCGTCTTCAAGCGTGACTTTTAGAATAGTCCTTCTCTCGGGATCCATGGTCGTCTTCCAAAGCTGCTCGGGGTTCATCTCGCCGAGACCCTTGTAGCGCTGTATCATCAAACCCTTCTTCCCGAACTTCGCCATCGCCTTCTCCCGCGCGTCTTCGTTGTAGGCGTAGACTTCCTGCTTGCCCTTCTTGACGCGGTAAAGAGGCGGCTGGGCTATATAGATGTGGCCCTCCTTCAGGAGCCCCGGCAGGTAGCGGTAGAAGAACGTGAGAAGCAGCGTCCTGATATGCGCCCCGTCTACGTCCGCATCCGTCATTATGATGACTTTATCGTAGCGCAGTTTCTCGAGATTGAAATCCTCCTCCCCTATCCCCGTCCCGAGCGCCGTCACAATCATCTTTATCTCTTCATTCGAGAGCACCTTATCCAGCGGCGCCTTGTATGCATTCAGGATCTTGCCCCTCAAGGGCAATATGGCCTGGAACTGCCTGTCCCTGCCCTGCTTCGCGGAACCCCCGGCCGAATCGCCCTCGACAAGATAGAGCTCACAGAGCTTGGGGTCCACCATGCTGCAGTCGGCGAGCTTGCCCGGAAGCCTGCCGGTCTCGAGCGCCGACTTCCGCCGCGTCAGCTCCTTCGCCTTTCTCGCCGCCTCCCGCGAGCGCGCGGCGACCACGCACTTGTCGATGATATGTTTGGCTACGCTCCTGTTCTCCTCGAAGAAGTCCTTGAGCCCCTCGCTCACCACCGACTCGACTATGCCGCGGACCTCGCTGTTTCCGAGCTTGGTCTTCGTCTGGCCCTCGAACTGCGGCTGTGACATCATTACGCTCAGGACGGCCGTAAGTCCTTCCCGAACATCGTCCCCGGAGAGGTTGAACTTCCCGTTCTTGAAGATGTTGTTCCGTTGCCCGTGCGAGTTCAAGGTCCGCGTCAGGCCCGTCTTGAATCCGATCAGATGGGTACCGCCCTCATGCGTACTGATGCTGTTCACGAAGCTGAAGACGTTCTCGGCATAGCCGTCGTTATACTGGATGGCGACCTCTACCTGTATATCGTCCCTGGTCTTCGAGAAGAATATGGGCTTCCGGTGAAGCGTATTCTTGTTCTCGTTCAGAAACTGCACGAACTCGATGATGCCGCCCTCGTACTTGAACTCGTGCTTCTTCTCCGAGATTTCATCCTCTATGCATATCTCCACGCCCCGGTTCAGGAACGCCAGCTCCCGCAGCCGCTGCGAGAGATTGTCGAAACTGAACGAGGTCGTGTCGAAGATCTGCCGGTCGGGCTTGAACCGGATCACGGTTCCCTGTTCTTTTGTCCTGCCATCTTCCCTGAGGTCGCCCGTCGGTTTGCCGCGTTCGTAGGACTGCTTGTAGACCCTGCCGTCCCGGTTGATCGTTACTTCCAGGAACTCGGCCAGCGCATTGACGACGGAGAGGCCTACGCCGTGCAGCCCCCCGGACACTTTGTAGCTCTTGGAGTCGAACTTGCCGCCGGCGTGGAGCGTGGTCATCACGACTTCAACGGCGGGCCGCTTCTGCGTGGGATGCATATCGACGGGGATGCCGCGGCCGTCATCGATTACCGTAACGCTGCCGTCTTTATGCAGTATGACCTTGACGAACGTGCAAACGCCCGCGAGCGCCTCATCGATTGAGTTATCGACTACTTCATATACGAGGTGATGGAGCCCCCGGGCTCCGGTGCTTCCGATATACATAGCGGGCCGCTTGCGAACCGCTTCGAGGCCCTTGAGGACCGTGATCTTTTTGGCATCATAGTCCCCATCCCGGGCATGTCTCTTCTTCGCAGCGGCCTTCTTATTTTGCTGTTTAACCTCTTCCGCCATCCGTTTTCTCCTTGGTCGCAATGCCGACGCGGAATACTATGTCCTTGACCATGCCGTCTTCCAGAAGCGCGTTGAGCTTCTCGATGATCCCTTCCTTGAGAAGCGAGAGCTCCTGCAGCCATGTGGAGTTCGCTACTCTTACGAAGAGAATCCCTCCCCTCACGGCCTCCGCCCTGGCCCTGCGCGCCACCTTCGCGCCGACTACCTCCTCCCACAAAACTACAGCTTTTTCCATCTCCAGTCGAGTGTCGATTCCCATCCTCGAGGTCAGTCTCCTGAGTATTATGTCGGCCTTTTCAGGCTTGGCCATCGTAAGTCACCCGGCGGTCTTTCACATGTATCCTGCGTACCTTCTCGCCCCCCAGAGGGCTCTGCCTTGCCGAGGTCAATATTATCTGATCGAAACCCGAAATTAAAGAGATAAGAGCCGCTCCGCGCGCATCGTCGAGTTCGGCGAAGACGTCGTCCAGGAGCACGATCGGGGCCTTCCCCAGTCTCTTCTCTATGGCCGTGGCCTCGGCGCAGCGCAGGGCCAGCACCGAGGTCCGCTGCTCCCCCTCCGATCCGAATTGCCTGATGTCGCGCCCGCCCACCAGGAACTTGAAGTCGTCCACGTGCGGGCCCACCAGCGTGTAGCCCCTCGCAATCTCGCTATCGCGATTCCGGCTCAACGCCTCGCTGAAAGCCTCGGCGATATGCCCAAGGGCCGCCTCACCGCCGTCCGGGGCGTCACCGGTGTCATAGCTCCTGGGTTCATAGGGGAGCTCCAGTCGGCTCGCGCCGCCGCTTATCAGGTTGAAATTGGCCTCGACCTCCGGCGTCATGAACTCGAGGAATCCGATCCGGTGGGCCGCGACTTTCGCCCCGGTCTCGACCAGGGCCCTGTCCCACACGGCGGTATTGGGCCTGTCACCCTTGTCCCTGCCGTCGCGCAAGAGGACGTTCCGCTGCGCCAGCGCGCGCACGTATTGCTGCAGCGTCTTGAGGTAGTCCCGGCTCGTCTGGGATATGGCGATGTCCAGGAAGCGCCTGCGGAGGTGCGGACCTCCCTTGATCAGGTCGATGTCGTCCGGAGAAGTTATCACCACAGCGGCGAGCCCTATGAGATCCGGCCCCCTCGCCTCTTTTCCATTGAGGCGGATGCGCTTGCCGTCGGCGTTGTAGGCAACTTCGATTGTGGTCTTGACGCCGATGTGATCGAACACGCCTTCGATGCGGTAGTACTCCTCACCGAATTTAACGAGATTCGAGTCGCGTCGCTCCCGGTGGGAACGGCCCACACCAAGCATGTGAACCGCGTCGAGGATATTGGTCTTCCCCTCGGCATTGGCGCCGAGGATGACGTTCCGGCGCTCGCTGAACTCGACCCTGAGATCGCCGAAGTTCCTGAAATTCGTCAGGTGAAGTGCTCGGATGCGCAAGGCCCTTCTACCCCGGGCCTATGTCTGGTCGGCAAGTCTGAGCGGCATCACGAGGCACATGTACGTCTCGCCTTCGGGCTCTTCGGCCGGCTTGACAATTGTCGCGCCCACCGGCGTTCCCATTTCAAACCTCATGCTTTCGCTCTCGGTGGTCTTGAGCACATCGACAATGTAGCTCGCGTTGAAGCCGACCACCATGTCCTCACCGTCGTATGTAGCCTGGAGTTCCTCCTCCGCCTCCCCGAGGTCCGGAGTGCTTGCCGTAAGTTTCGCGCCGCCCTTTGCAAGATGCATCTTTATCTTGTGGGTCTTCGAATCCGCGAGCAGCGCCACCCGCCTGGTCGCGCTCATGAGGTCCGACCTGTCAATTGACATGACATTCGGATTGCCCGCAGGTATAACCTGTTTGTAATTGGGGAACGTGCCCTCGATGCGCCGGGCGTAGACCACGGTGTCACCGGCGAAGAAACCCACGAAAGCCTTGTCGATCGCGACCTCCACTTCATCGCCGGGGCCGATCAACCTGATGATATGGTTCAAGGCCTTGGGCGGCACAATTACCGACAGCTCATCCGAGATACCGAACTCGCCTGTCGCGGACATCCGCGACAGCCTGTGACCGTCAGTTCCTACCATCGCGATCTCGCCCGAGGCCAGCTCCCACAGCACGCCGCTCAGTACCGGGCGCGTGTCGTCCCTTGCCACCGAGTAAACGCTCCGCCTTATCATCTTCTCCAGGAGGTCGCCTGAGAGCTTTATCTTCTTCTCCTTCGCCAGGTCGGCGATCTTGGGGAACTGCTCCTTCTCCATCCCCATCATCCTGAAGGTCGACCGGGAACACGTGATACTGATCTTCTCGCCGTCCACTTTGATATCGATGTCTTCGTCCGGAAGTTCGCGCACAATCTCCTGAAGGCGTTTTGCCGCAACCGTGATAGCGCCCTGCTTCCCGATTTCGCAGCCGACCGAACTTATCACCGATATGTCGAGGTCGGTGGCGGATATCTTAAGTTTCTCGCCCTCGGTTTCGAGGAGAAGATTCGAGAGAACCGGGATTGCTGAACTCGTGGGAACAACACCGGTAACCAGGTTGAGAACCCTCGATAGATCCTCTTGTTTGATTCTGACTTTCATCTTTCCCCCCATCGTCTTTCCTCGAAGAGTCTATGCCACGCGCGGGGCAGTGTCAAAGAGTTTTCAGGGCCCGCGGCCGGCCTGTCACATGGTGATCGGCTCGATTTCGCCGGGTTGCCGGGGCCCGCCTGCCTGCACTTTTCCACGCCTCTTTCTTTTTAATACTTAATAGAGCTTTAGTAGTAATAGTAGTAGGGGCCGTGGAATTGTGGAGTTTATTTGCCTGGCATCCGGGATGCTTGCACCTGTTGACAGAGCCGTTGCCTGCCCCGGCCCGGGACTGTGAGCTCCCGGTTGAGGGTATGTGGATAACTTCGGGCTTATCCACCACCGCTCGCCCTCACCGCCCGTTTCGTGGGCTTTTCAAGGTCTTATCCCCCACCCCGTCCACCGGGAAAAGCCCTCAGGATGACTGCCTTATGTCCTCCTCGAGCCGCCCCAGCAGGGCCTTGAACTGAGGGTCCGTCTTGGCCTTCTCGGTGATCTTGTCGCAGCCGTGTATGACCGTGGTATGGTCGCGCTTGCCGAAATTGGCCCCGATGTCGGAGAGCGACAGGTCGGTGAGCATGCGCGAGAGGTACATGGCCACCTGGCGGGCGAAAGCGATGTTGGAGGTGCGCTTGCGGCCAACCAGGCTCTCGGCCGACACGTTGTAATGGTCGGCCACCACGCGCTTTATGTCCTTTACCGACACGCTGCGCACCCGCGTGTCGAAGATGTCCTTGAGAATCTCGGGCACCATCTCGGGCGTGACCTCCTGGCCGGTGAAAGAGGAATAGGCGACCAGCCTGACCAGCGAGCCCTCGAGCTCCCGGATATTGGACTTGATCTTGTCCGCGATGGTATGGAGCACCTCGTCTGTCAGGGAGAGGCTCTCCTCCTCGGCCTTCTGCCTCAGTATTGCCACTCTGGTCTCGAAGTCGGGCGGCTGGATATCGGTGACCAGCCCCCACTCAAACCGTGATACCAGCCTTTCCTCGAGGTTGGGTATCTCCTTGGGCGCGCGGTCGCTCGTCAAAACGATCTGCTTGTGGGCGTCATAGAGCGAATTGAAGGTGTGGAAGAACTCCTCCTGGGTGCTCTCCTTGCCGGCCAGGAACTGGACGTCATCGATGAGGAGAACGTCCATGCCCCGGTACTTATTGCGGAAAGAGAGGGTGCTGCCGTGCTGGATGGAGTAGATCATCTCATTCATGAAGCGTTCGGTGGACGTATAGCAGACCCTGAGATCGAGCTTGGTGTCCAGGACGAAGTTGCCGATGGCCTGCATGATATGTGTCTTGCCCAGGCCGACGCCGCCATAGATAAAGAGAGGGTTATATGCTCTGGCCGGCTTTTCGGATACGGCAAGTGCGGCGGCGTGGGCAAAAGTGTTGCCGCCTCCAACGACGAAGCTCTTGAAAGTGTACTTGGGGTTGAGATAAGTCCCGCTGGCGCTTCTCCTGACGGGCGTGTCGGCTGCCGGGTCCTCTGGGTCCTCACCCTCGCACAGCGCCTCCGGCGGGGCCTCGTGGGTCGCCAGAATCGTGAACTCGACACCGAGGTCCGCGCCCGTGATGTTCTTGAGGGCAGCCTTCATGGTGTCGAGATGGTGCCTCTCCAGCCAGGAAGCGAAGAACTTACTCGGCACTCCGAGACGCAGCGCGGCATCATTGAGTTCCAGCGCCTTTATGGGGATAATCCAGGTTTCCAGATTATGCCGGTCGAGTTTGTCATCCAGGACTTTCACTACCTGCTGCCATATGCCCTGAGGGGATGATTCCATGCCGCGGTTCCTCCCTGCGACTAATCCACAATCCGTCCACATGCCGCCGCGATGCACCTGCACGCGTGCAGATGGAAGAAGCAGCGTATATACGGGACTTTGCATTGAGTTATGGAGTCAAGGCGTTTTCCACAAGTGTTGATAAACATATAACCAGTTGATATACAAGTAGATAAAACGCTACATATCATTACGAAACCGTGAATTATCCACAGTGCCGGTGCACTTGAGCACAACATGTTAGATGTAACCCTGCAGGGGTCGCATGACCGCCCGGCATGATCTCCGGGCCGGGGAGTTATCCACATTCTTATAGCCCTCCGTTGGGTGAGAGCATACTAGCATCGGGCATGGGCGTAGGCAAGCTTTTTTTGATGCGGCTGTGGATAATCGGAGCGCGCGGGCACCGGCGGCTCGAAAACACTTGACAAGGCAGGCGTCAACGAATTAGAATCTCGGAAGTTGCATCGGTATACCAAGGGGGAAGTATATTGAAGAGAACGTATCAACCTCACAATATTAAACGCAAGCGAACCCACGGATTCCGGAAGCGTTCAAGTACCAAAGCGGGCAGGCTGGTATTGTCGCGGCGGAGGCGGAAGGGGAGAAAGAAGCTTGCCGTCTAATGAGGGCTTGAGGAAGTCCGAGAGGATTACCCGCAAGTTCGAATACAGCAGCGTAATTTCCAAGCGCAGGATAACCGCGGGCAGGTACCTCAGAGCCTACTTGTTGATAGAGCAGGGCGCGATAAGGAAAGCGGGTTTCATTGCCGGCAGGACAGTCGGCTCGGCAGTTGTGCGCAACAGGGCGCGGCGGCTCTTAAAGGAGTCTTACAGGCGGCTCAAATCGGAACTCAGGGACCAGGGCTTCAAATTGGTTTTTGTCGCAACACCTGGTATCCGCGACGCCAACGCGGATGAAGTACAGACCGAAATGAGAAGCATCTTAAGGAAAATGGGGCTTGTGGATTGACCCTCGTCTATTTTCTCCACACAGCGGGAACCCGGCTTGCCATGGCCGCTGTGGCTGGCTACAGGATTGCCATCTCACCACTTTTTCCCAGGACCTGTAGGTACACGCCGACATGCTCTGAGTATGCGATGGAAGCCCTGTCGCGTCACGGACTGCTGAGAGGGATGTGGCTCAGCATAAGAAGAATACTCAGATGCCATCCCTTCGGTGGCAGTGGATACGACCAGGTTCCCTAGGAGAAACCAATGAGCACGGAACGAAGAGCTCTCATCGCCATGGTGCTTATGCTCGTGGTGCTGATGTTCTACTGGATGTACGCCCCCAACAGGTCGCGCAGCCCGGAGCCGGCGACCCCCGAAACCGTGGCGCCCGCTGTGGAGAGCGCCGGCAGACCCGATACATCCGCCGGGGCGGCGGCCGGAACGGGCCTCGCCAAAGGCGGGGCGCCGGGTGGTCTGGATCTCGAGATGACCGGGGGCCCGGCCAGAGACGTATATGTTGAAACCCCGCTCGTGAGCGCCGTATTCAGCACGTCCGGCGGCGTCGTTACCAGCTACAGACTCAAGGACTACCCCGGTGTCGACGGCGCGCCTGTAGAGCTTGTCCCTGAATCCGATGGCGGAGCCCTCGGCATCGTGCTCTTCACCGACGCCGGAGAGCGCATCGACCTTTCGCGCGCAGCCTTCGAGCCCTCGGCGACGAGTCTCGACATTCCTGCCGGGGGAGAGGCGATGCTTACCTTCTCCCTGAAAGCCGAGCAGGGGCTGGAAGTAGTGAAACACCTTGTATTTAAATCAGATACATACATGATCGAAACCCGGGTCAGCCTGAGCGGCGCGGGGTCGGAGACCGTCCGGGCTGTGGAAATAGGCTGGCAGCCTGGCCTGGCCGCCACGGAGGCCAGGGTCAAGGATGACCGCAGGGGCTTCACCGGCCTCACCTATGTCGTGGAAGAGGGGCTGGAGAAGGAGGGCCTGGGTAGCGTAAAGAAGCAGGATGTCATCAAGACCGGCGGGAATATCGCGTGGGCCGGCACCAAGACCAAGTACTTCCTGGCGGCGTTCGTGCCCCTGGACGCCGAGCGGACCATTTCCAAGTGCTACCTGGGCGGCGAAGAGGCCATCGGCATCAGTATAGAGACGGCAAGGCCGGCGAGTGGAACGCAGGCTTACCGCGTGTATGTCGGGCCCCTCGACTACCATGTTCTCAAGACCTTCGACATCGGCCTGGAGAAGGCCGTCGACTTCGGCTGGAAGTTCATAAGCCCCCTGTCACGACTGGTGTTCTCATTCATGCTCTGGGTTTATAAGGCCATACCCAATTACGGCGTCGTCATCATACTGCTATCGGTGATCATCAAGATACTGTTCTGGCCGCTGACGCAGAAGAGTTTCAAATCCATGCGCGAGATGCAGAAGTTGCAGCCCGCGCTCGCCCAGCTCAAGGAGAAGCACAAGGACGACCCCAAGAAGCTCAATGAAGATATGTGGAAGCTTTACAAGGAGAGGGGAGTGAACCCGGCCGGGGGCTGTCTTCCCATGCTGATGCAGACGCCGGTGTTCATCGCCCTCTTCAATCTGCTCTCGCGGACGATAGAGCTCAGGCGGGCTCCATTCGTGCTCTGGATAAACGACCTGTCTGCGCCCGACGTGATCACGCACCTCCCGTTCAACCTGCCGTTCATCGGGAACAGCCTGAGCGTGCTGCCTATTCTCATGGGTGTCGCCATGTTCATTCAGCAGAAGATGTCGTCGACGGATCCCAAGAACAAGGCCATGACCTATATGCTGCCCATCGTTTTCACTGTAATATTTTATAGATTTCCATCGGGATTAGTGCTTTACTGGCTGGTGAACAACATACTTACAATCATGCACCAATATCTGTTGGCAAGGGGAGACCAGCCGGAGATGAACCAATTACCGGAGGGAACATGATGCAGGACCGGGGAGCAAATTCCAGCCAACCGGAGGTAATTCTCGAAGAAGCCAAGACCGTCGACGACGCCATAGAGAAGGGCCTGGCCCGCCTCGGTGTTACTGCGGACGCCGTGGAGATAGAAGTACTCAAAGAGGGTTCCAAGGGCGTGCTCGGACTCATAGGCGGTTCGCAGGCCAGGGTGCAGATCAGGCTCAAGGACGGAACAGGCGCTACCGTGAAGAAGACCCAGGACATGGCGAAGAACCTCCTGGAGCTCATGGATGTCAACTGCCAGGTCAGGGTGGACTACGAGGACGATACTTACCTCGTGGATATTGAAACCGCGGGCGCGGACGGCTTGCTCATAGGCAAGAAGGGTCAGAACCTCGAGGCGCTCACATATCTGCTCAAGCGCATGGTCGGCAAGCAGCTCAAACGCAACGTGCGCATGGAAGTGGATGTCGGCGGATACCGGAAGCGGCGCGTCGAGTCGCTGAGGAGCAAGGCCATCCTGCTGGCGGGCCGCGTCAAATCGAGCGGCAGGGAGGTCCAGATGGAGCCCCTGCCGGCAGCCGAGCGGCGCATCGTGCATCTGGCCCTGCAGTCGGATCCTTCAGTCAAGACCTACACGGTTGGAGATGGCGAGCTCAGAAACGTTGTGGTGGCCCCGTCCACGGATCAGGCGACCGACAGGGCGGAGGGAAACGGTCTCGCCAGATGAGCGACACAATCGCAGCCATATCAACGGCCGTGGGCCCGGGCGCCATCAGCGTTCTGCGCCTGAGCGGCCCGGATGCCCTCAGCATAGCGGACAGGGTCTTTCGCGGCCGCGAGCGGCCCTCGGAATCCCCCCACAAGTCGGTGCTGCTGGGCGAGATCATGGGAAGTGATGCTTCCGCCATCGACCAGGTGCTGGTGCTGGTGATGCGCTCCCCCAATTCCTATACGGGTGAAGACCTGGTCGAGATAACCTGCCATGGTGGCATCGCGGCCCCGCGACTTGTATTAAAAAGCCTCCTGCGGGAGGGCGCGCGCCTTGCCGAGCCGGGCGAATTCACCAAGCGGGCATTCCTCAACGGCAAGATGGACCTGGCGCAGGCCGAGGCCGTGAGTGAACTCGTGCAGGCCCTGGGCGAGAAGGCTTTGCGAACCGCTATGAGGCAGCTCAGGGGAGATCTCTCGACGAAGATCGCCAGGACCGAGGCGGCGCTCCTCGGCATGCTGGCCCTGATAGAGGCCAATATCGATTTTCCGGAGGACGATGTAGGCGCCGTCGACCGGCCGGGCCTCGGAAGCGAGCTCGGCAGAATCGGCGAGGGACTGGGGGGGCTGCTCTCCAGCCATGCCAGGGGCAGATTCATCAAGGACGGCATAGATGCCGTCATAGTCGGCAAGCCCAATGTCGGAAAATCCAGTCTTTTCAACAGGCTTGTCGGCGAAGACAGGGTCATAGTCAGCGAGATGCCGGGAACCACGAGGGACGTCGTGGACGCGATGGTTCCGGTAGATGGCCTTATGGTCAACCTTCATGATACTGCCGGCGTCCTCGAGGCGCGCGACAGCGTTGAAGCTGCGGCATTGGAGAGGACCAGGGCGTCGCTTGACGCGAGCGACATCGTGCTGGTCGTGATGGACGCCACTTCTGCGACGGGCCCGGCTGACGCTGAGATCATGGACCGGTCCGCCGGCAAGCGCCGCATGATTGTCTTCAACAAGATCGACCTCGAAGATGTCGATGAGCACCTGGGCGAGGACGTGGAGGTGCGGGTATCGGCGCTTGAGGGCTGGGGGATTGAACACCTCCTCAAGGAACTCAGGAGAATAAGCGAGGATATGGTCGGTGATCTGGCCGATGAAATAGTCACAAATGAACGCCATGCCCTGTGCCTCGGCGAAGCCCTGGAAGCCGTTGAAAGGGCACAGGTGGCGCTTCTCGAGCAACTACCCTTAGAACTTGTGGCCTCCGACCTGAGGGCTGCGCTCCTCGGTCTGGGAAAACTGACGGGCTCCAACGCGAGCGAGAACCTTCTCGATGAGATCTTCTCACGGTTTTGCATCGGGAAGTAGAGAGATGTTTCACGTGAAACATTAGCCCATGGACCACCCCAGGAGTTATGACATAATAGTGATCGGTGGCGGCCATGCCGGGTGTGAGGCCGCCCTGGCGGGCGCCAGGATGGGCTGCAGAACCCTCCTCCTTACCCTCAATATCGAAAACCTCGCCCAGATGTCATGCAACCCCTCAATCGGCGGTCTCGCTAAATCTCATCTTGTCAAAGAGGTAGATGCACTTGGTGGCGAGATGGGGAGAGTGGCGGACCTCACGAGCCTCCAGATGCGCGTACTCAACAAGAGCCGGGGCCCCGCCGTGTGGTCGCTGCGCTCGCAGAACGATCGCCAGATGTATAAGGTTCTGATGAGGAAAGTGCTGGAAGGGCAGGAGAACCTGGAAATCCGGCAGGGCCTCGTTGAGGGGATCATCGCCGAGGGGGGGCGCGCAGCCGGAGTCGAGACGCAAACCGGATACAGGTTTGCCGGCAAGGCAGTGGTTGTGACCACCGGCACTTTTCTCCGCGGCCTGATCCATGTCGGCCTCAAGAGCTATTCCGGGGGACGCGACGGGGAGTGCTCCAGCATGGGACTATCGGCCGGCCTCGAGGCCCTGGGGCTGGAGCTTGGCAGGCTGAAGACAGGCACATCGCCCCGGGTCAACGCCCGGAGCATAGATTTCGACGGCCTCGAGGTCGAGCCCGGGGAGGCCGGTATTGAGCCCTTCAGCCATCGGACGCCCGGCACGATCGATTCGACGGAGGCATGCTACCTTACCAGGACCACATTGAAGACCAAGGAGATTGTCCTTGGAAACCTCGACAGGTCACCGCTTTACACCGGTAAGATCGAAGGCGTCGGTCCCAGGTACTGCCCGTCCATCGAGGACAAGTTCATGCGCTTCCCTGAGAGGGAAACACATCAGCTTTTCCTTGAGCCGGAGGGCAGGCAGACGCTGGAGTACTACATCAGCGGGCTGGCGACGAGCCTCCCGGAGGACGTCCAGATAAGCCTGCTCCGCACGATTCCGGGCCTCGAGAACGCCCAGATATCGCGGCCGGGCTACGCCGTGGAGTATGACTTCGTAAAGCCGACCGCCATCCTGCCGACGCTGGAGACCAAGAAAGTCCGGGGACTGTACCTGGCCGGGCAGATAAACGGCACTTCGGGTTATGAGGAAGCCGCCGCCCAGGGCATTGTTGCCGGTATCAACGCGGCCCTCGGGGTCAGGGGCGAGGCGCCCTTCACGCTGTCCCGGGCAGAAGCGTATATCGGCGTAATGATTGACGATCTGGTTACCCGAGGAACCGAGGAGCCCTACCGGATGTTCACCTCCAGGGCGGAGTACAGGCTGCTGCTCCGGCAGGACACCGCCGACGAGCGCCTCATGCCTTACGGGTGCCGGTTCGGGCTGGTCACTGCCGACGCGCTTGCGGGGGTGGAAGCCCGCAGGCGGGAGGTTGAGCACCTTGTCGCCCGGCTCGAGGGCGAGAGAAAGAAAGATGGGGTCGACAGCAACACCCTCAGACAACTACTGAAAAGACCGGGCGTTACGATTAATGACCTGCTTGAGGACGCCCCCTGGTTGACCACCTATGGGGACAAGATTCTCTTCCAGGCGGAAACCGGGATCAAGTATAACGGCTACATACAGCGCGAGGCGCGGCGCGCCCGCAGCCACAGCGAGCTGGAGAACCAGGAGATCCCGGATTGGGTGGAATACGAAGATGTTGTGAGCCTTTCGACCGAGGCGAAGGAAAAACTCGCGGGTGTCAGGCCGAGGTCCATCGGCCAGGCCTCGAGAATACCCGGAATCACGCCCGCCGATGTGGCGAGTATGCTGATTCATATCGAGAAAGGCAGGCGGAGTGCCACAAGGAAGTAAGGACGGGGCCGGCATGCACTTCGACATCGAAGTGAAAGAACTAGTTGATGTCATGGAAGATAGTGGTGTCAGGATTCGTGACGGCGCTGCGGAGAGGCTCGCGGGGCTTGCGGGCCTGATCGGCCGTTGGAATCAGGCCATCAACCTCATCTCCCGCAAGGATGCCGGGCGCCTTGTGTCGTACCACTTCGCTGATTCGTTATCGCTGCTGCCCATAGTCTCTCCGGAGCGCAGAGTGCGCCTCCTGGACATAGGCGGGAGCAACGGCCTGCCTGGACTGGTGATAAGTTCGATTTGCCCGGATGTCGAGCTTCTTATCTGCGACGGCCGCAGCAAGAGGGCGGCGTTCCTGGAGGAGGCATGCGCCCTCGCAGGTCCGGGCAATGACTTCGAAATCGGGCGGGTGGACGACCGCGGGTTTGAAAGCCGGAACGCAGAATCGTTCGATCTCATTGTTGCCAGGGCGGTTACGCGACTCAGGCTTCTGCTCAAATGGTGCCTGCCCCTGCTGAGACCCGGAGGGATGCTGGCAGCCTATAAGGGGACGAGGTGCGGCAGCGAGGCGGCCGCTGCCAGGAAGTACTTCTTCTCGAGCGGCGGGATCATGCTGGGAGTCATGGAGAGCCCATTGAAAAACCGCTATAACCCATTGAGAAAATTTGCGATAGCAGTAAAGAGCTGTGGATAGGGGGGTAGGGATTTGGGCAAAGTCATCACGATTGCGAATCAGAAAGGCGGGGTCGGTAAGACAACCACGGCCGTCAACCTTGCGGCGTTTCTTGCAGTTGCCGAGCGCAAGGTGCTGCTGGTGGACGTCGACCCGCAGGGAAATGCGGGGAGCGGCGTGGGAGCCGTCGCCGGCGGCGCCGGGGACCCGTGCATTTATGAGGTGCTTGTCGATGACGTTCCGGTCGAAGAGGCCCTCGTCAAGACGGAAGTCCCCGGTCTGGACCTTCTTCCGGCGCATCAGCGGCTCGTGGGCGCGGAGGTAGAGCTCGTCGGGATGATGGCGAGGGAGATGAGGCTGCGGCGGTCCCTGGAGCCCGTGCGTGACAAGTACGATTACATTATTATCGACTGCCCGCCTTCGCTCGGCTTGCTTACGGTCAACGCCCTCGCGGCGGCGGACTCGGTGCTGATACCCATACAATGCGAGTACTACGCGCTTGAGGGCCTGGGCCATCTTCTGAGCGCCGTGAAGCTCGTGCAGCGCAATCTCAATCCAGGCCTCGAGATAGAGGGAATACTGCTGACCATGCAGGACAGCAGGCTCAATCTTTCGCAACAGGTCGAAACCGAGGCGCGCAAATTCCTCAAGGAAAAAGTCTACAGGACAGTGATTCCCAGAAATGTTCGCCTGAGCGAAGCCCCCAGCTTCGGCAAGCCCATCATGCTTTACGATGTGCTGTGCCAGGGCGCGAAGAACTATCAGGAACTGGCGAAGGAGGTGATGGCAAGTGAGTAGAAAGGCTCTGGGCAAGGGACTCGATGCAATCATACCGGATCTGAAGGCGGGTGGACTCGAAGTGCGCGGGCATGTTGTCGAGATAAACGTCGGCGAGATCGGCCCCAGTCCCTACCAGCCGAGATCGGTCATGAAGGAAAAGCCGCTCGAAGACCTGAGGCAGTCGATTGCCGAGAAAGGCGTCCTGCAGCCGGTCATCGTCAGGCGGCACGCGGGGGCGTTCCAGCTGGTCGCCGGCGAGCGCAGATGGCGGGCCGCGACGCTCGCCGGGCTCGAAACAGTGCCGGCTATAGTGATGCGGGTCTCGGATTCGGAGGCCCTCGAGATAGCCCTCATCGAGAACCTCCAGCGCGAGGACCTCAACGCGGTCGACGAAGCCAGGGGGTATCGAGAGCTCCTGATGCGGTTCAACCTCACGCATGAGGACCTTGCGCGACGGATCGGCAAGAGCAGGACGACTATCACCAACTCCTTGCGGCTTCTGAACCTCCCCGACGAGGTGAAGAGGGGTCTGGAAGAGGGAAAGATGGCGGTGGGCCACGCGCGGGCATTGCTCGGCGTCGAGGACCCGCGGCAGATCATCAACATATACAGGTCGGTTCTGCACCGCGGGCTCTCGGTGCGGCAGGTCGAAGCGCTGGTGCGCCGCAAACTTCGAGTCAAGTCCAAGCGCAAGCCCGTACCGGCGCGGACGGCTCCCGAGATTACGAGCATCGAAGACGGCCTGATGGAAAGACTGGGGACCCGGGTCAGAATTTCGAATCATGGCGGGCACGGCAAGATTGAGATAGAGTTCTATTCGGATGATGATCTCAACAGAATACTGGAGATCATAGGCTAGCACCGGAGGCTGTCAATTGGTAAGCAAGCTGAGAATCGTTCTTTCGGAGCTGAGCAAAGGGTTCTCCGTTATAGTCGCGCCGAGGGGAACGGGTACGACGGTGAGTTTCAATGTGCCCGGGAAGCTGGCAATCGCGCTCACCATAGTCCTGGGAGTCCTGTTCGCGGGACTGGCCTTCTCCGGCTATACCTACCTGCGGCTCACGATTCTCGCGATGGATGTCGGACGACTCGAGAGGGAGAATGCGGTGCTCACAAGCCAGACCGAGAAGATCGATGAGATCAAGGCCGAGATCGCCGAGGTCGAGAGGGTGCGGAGGCAGATAGAGTCATGGGCGGGGGTGGCGCCCGCGGAACCGGATGGCGAAGCGATTTCCGAGGGCGGTGGAGGCGACGAAGGCGCCTATGTATACGTGCCCATGTGGCCCCGTCGGTATTCTTATGAAATCATGCGAGATGCCTACCTGTTCCACTCGCATCTGCTGCCGGACATGATTGCGCCTGCATCGGGCTGGGTATCCCGGTGGTTCATGGACGGCACCGACGGAGAGCTGATCCACCCCGGCATCGACATAGTGGCCGCGACGGGAACACCAGTGCGCTCCGTTCTGGCCGGTGAGGTCGTGTTTGCGGGATGGGACGATATCTACGGCAACGTGGTGCGCGTACAGCACAACGATTCCATCACGACCGTGTACGGGCACAATGATGAAATCCTGGTAAAGGAAGGACAGCGGGTCGCAAAAGGCGCCGTGATTGCCCGGGTCGGCAATACCGGGCGGAGCACAGCGCCCCACCTCCATTTCGAAGTATTGAAAAATGAGATTGCGGAAGACCCCGCAGTGTATGTAAACTTGGGGAACAACAAGTCAGAGGGGAACTAAGGACGGAGGGATCGAGATGTTTGGTAAGGAAACTGGAGACCCGCAGGGGACCGTCAGCTCAATCCTCGGCGAGAACTGCAAGTTCACCGGAGACGTTGAGGCGAAGGGGACCTTGAGAATCGACGGCGTATTGGACGGGAAGATCGAAGCGTCGGATACGGTGATCGTCGGCAAGGGCGGGACGGTCAAGGGCGAGATTCACGCGTCGCATGCCGTCGTGAGCGGTACCGTCGAGGGGAACGTTTTCGCGAAGAGAAAAGTCGAGCTCGAGGCAGGTTCCAAGCTCATCGGGGATGTCGAGAGCGTCAGCCTTGTAATCCAAGACGGTGTTTTCTTCGAGGGCTCATCCAAGATGAGAAAAGAGTCCGACAGCTATTCGCCGAAGCCCAAGATAGTCAAGCAGCCGGAAGAAGAAAAGGTAAAGCAGCCGTAGGATGCGCCGCAGCATCTTTCTCTTTTTCCTCGTGTTGTTCCTGGCGACAACAGCCGGGCACATCTACACCGTCGATAGCTTTCTTAACTATGCAACCACAAAGGCAATAGGAAGCTATCACAAGCTCTCCGTGCCCAGGTCCATGATGACGGTTGAAGGGCGCGGCGGGCGCCACTATAGCAAACTCGGGTTGGGGCAGAGCCTCGCGAACCTGCCCATGTATTATCTTGGCGGACTCGCGGAATGGCTGCGCCCGGGAGAGCCCGCATTCAAGGCCTACAGCGAGCATGTCTACATACCGCATGAGGGCCGGCTCGTGAAGTCTGAAGCGCAGACCATCGTCCGCATAAGCGAGATGGACGGCGCGTGGGTTTTCTTCACGTCTCTCACGAACGCATTTGTCGCCGCGGCCGCCTGTCTTCTCTTCTTCATGTTGCTGCGGGGATTCGGGGTATGCGCAGGCAGGAGCCTGGTCGGCGCCCTTGTCCTCGGGTTCGCCACTCCCCTCTGGGTATACTCGCGCGACCTCTTCGGAGATCCACTCTTTGCCGTGAGCATGCTGGGGACATTCTACTTCCTGGCGAGTCCGGGGAGGCCGCTTACGCCGAAGAGGGCGATGCTGGCGGGCCTGTTCTCCTCAGCCGGCATACTCACGAGGATGAGTTTCGCTCCGCTCGTGGCGGTATTCGCTGTGTACGTCGTCTTTTCACGGGAGAAGAAGCGGCCGGGGCTCGAACTCGCGCTCAGGTACGCAGCCGCCTCGCTTGCCGGCCTCGTCGCCGTGGGCATTCTGAACTGGGTGCGCTTCGAAAGCATCTTCATATCGGGATACCACACGGCCTTCGACAAGGGCTTCTCGGTTCCGCTTGGCAGGGGAGTCGTCTATAACCTCTTCAGCCCTTACCGCAGCATATTCCTTTTCGCGCCGCCGGTCATACTCTTCTTCGTCGGCGCGGCCCACTTCGCCAGGAAGCACAGGGCGAGGCTCGCCCTCATCGTGGCTATCGTCGCGTACATGTTCGTACTCTACTCGAGATGGTGGGCGTGGCACGGCGGCTGGTGCTGGGGGCCGAGGTTCTACCTGCCGGTCATGCCCCTTCTGATACTGCCCGGTGCCGTTTACGTGGGGCTCGCGGGCAGGGGAAAGCTATGGGCGGTCGTTGGCGTGCTCGCCGCCGCCGGTTTCATCGTCCAGCTCGGGGGCGTTCTGATAAACTACACGAGCGCCTACGACTACTGGATAAAGACCGGGCGGCTCGATTGGGCGGAGGCCGGCATTCATCTCTTCTCGCCCATAACCACCCACTGGAAGGCGGTACTCTCGACAAGCCCTGCTCAGTATGACGTCTGGCTCATTCAGGTTGCGAGGGAAGCATGGCCGGTAGCGATGGTCGCGGCGCTCACGCTCGCCGCCGCCGGAATCTTCCTCGGCGCATGGGTGAAAAGAGAGATAGACGGGTCCCGCGCCGATGATTGCGCTGGGTGATCACGGGCGGCGCCATGTCCCGGCGCGCCCCGGCCGGGCGATGTCCTAGTCCTGAAGCCAGTTCAGGGCCTCTTCGCGGCAGTCAAACATCCTCACCTGCATCCCGTGGTTTTGCGTCACGGTCTCGAGGAAGCGGAGGTCGTCTCGAACTTCAGGACTTACCAGCACGGCGAACCTGAGCATCATCGCATCGGAGGAGAGCAGCGATCCGAACTGGTGGAGGGGAAGCGTGCTCGGAAGTGATGTCTCCTTGCTGGCGTCGACAAACACCCTGGTAAGCCCGCGCTCCCTCTGAATCTCCAGGACCTCTTCCATCGTGGCAAGGAGGTCGCCCTCCGTGACCTCTCCGTAGGAATCGATCTGGATAATACCGAGATCTGCAAGAATGCTGACTTCCTCGGGCATTTTCTCACCCCCAGCTCCGGCTCAATGATACACCCGGGTGGATGCGCGCCACAACAACTTTCTCAATGCGCGGCCGCGCTACCGGGTCGCGGTCCCCTTGAGCGCGCAGCCTCTGAGCTCGATGTCTCCCAGGACGACGGCGGCGGACAAGCTGAAGTAAGCGCCCGACATGGTGTCGCGGCAGGGCTCTTCTACTATGCTGATTGCAATCGAGCCCGAGGGCCCGGAGGCGAGGTAGAGAGGTCCCGTACCCTGCTGCTGCGTCTCCACTTCCACCCAGGTCCCGTCTTCCCGGCCCGGCATCGCGAGAGTGATGCCGCCTGCAGAAATCCAAACCGACCAGAACGGTTCATTCCCATAGGCACGGTAAAAGAACCGGGTGAGATCGAGGTTGCACCTGAAGCCCTCCTGGGCCATATAGAAGACTTTCGTCACCTCAATCGCCCCTGCATAGCCCGCCCCGAACCCATCTTCGGGGGCCGGCTCCAGGGTTCCTTCGACTATGCAGAAGATCTCCTCATAGGGCTGATTGTGAAACGCCAGCTCCTCGTAGACCTCCCACAGTACCCTGGACCGGTCCACCGCCCACAGGGGCTCCTCGGTTCCGCACGGCCGGAAGGATTTCACCTCATGGCCATGCACGGCGAAACCGGACACGACCGACGGCGCCCCGGGCCCACCGGCACGCCGGGTATCGGCCGGCTCGCGAGATCCGCAGGCAGCGACAAGCGCCACCGCCAACAGGCCCGCGAACCCCAGGCTACGCAGGCTCATCAAGATCTCCTCTCGCCAGTCTCTGTGCGAGTTCCCACAGGGCGGTGCGGTTGCCGTCCCACCTCAGCAGGCCCCTGGCCTCATCATAACCGACCCACCGGATCTCGGTGTGCTCGGAAGATATGGAGACATCTTCTTCGCCGACTTCAATCGCGAAGGAGTATTCTAAGATGACGTAGATGTCATCTCCCCACCCTTCGGATGCGGCGAATTCGGCTGCCGGCACGGATGCCGTCGAGTCGAGAGCGACCAGGCGGCCGCAGGCGGAAATGCCGAGTTCTTCCCGGGTCTCGCGTTCGGCCGCGTCGAGAGCCGATTCATCGTCTTCCCCGCCGCCGGACACGAACTGCCACCAGCCGAGGTCGGCGCGCTTGAGAACGGCGAATTCCATCCCCGCCGGCCCGCGGCGGAAAGGGACTATGAGAACCTGAAACGGCGCCCTCATCGAACTACTCCCTGATAGTGATTCCCTTAAGGTGTTCCCTCGTGGCGTCGGAGTACCAGATATCGACAAACTCCCTGATCGATTCGTCCTCCCGGTCGCGCATTGTCGCGGCGATAGGGCCCCGGAGCAGCTTGCGGATGTTGAGGAAGGCCGCCCTGTCCCCGGCTGCCGCCTCGCGGGCCCGGTCCATGGCGAGCCGCATGAGGTCCCTCGCGGGATGAACAGCGTCCACCAGCCCGATTGCCAGCGCCCGGTCGGGATCAAACATAGCCCCGGTCATGAGCACCTCCTCCGCATTGCGCTGGCCCACGCAGGCCCGCAGCATCTCCACGCTCCCGGCGAATACCGTCGAGCCGAAGGTTATTTCATTGAGAGCGATCTTGGTCTTTCCCTCCGCCACGAGCCGGCGGTCGCAGGCGATGGCTATCATGCAGCCGCCGGCTATCGCGTGTCCGTTGAGCGCGGCGATGACTGGTTTCGGATACATGAACAGGGTCGCGTAGAGACGCGTAAACGCGCGCAGGAAGCCTGCGAAGTCCCTCGCCGGGAGGGGATAAAGCTCCGGAACGTCCAGGCCGAAGGAGAAGAACTTGCCGCGGCCGGTGAGCACCACGGCTCCTGCCGAGTCGTCATCGGCCAGATCGTCAAGCCGGTCCTGGAATTCCTCGACGAACGGCGCATTGAACGCGTTGACCTTGCCCCGGCCGAGCGTCAGGACGGCAATTTCCTCGGCGCGTCTGAGTTCGACATGACTCATGTGACACCTCCGGTAAGGCTCTGCCCGAAGGCTACACCAGACGGCGGTTCCGGGCAAACTCATTCGCCTGTTCACGAAACTTGAAACATACTGGGTTTGGTAATCGTGGTCTCATCAGACGGGAGGTCGAACAATGAGAACTTCAATCCGCATCGCATGTTTGCTCACCGCCTCGGTGCTTGCCGGCTGCCTTGCGCAGGCGGCGGCCGAGGAGATTTCTCCGGCCGGCCGGATTACGGCAGATGCCATACGCGGCCATGTCTATTTCCTGGCGTCCGCTGCACTGGAAGGCCGGTATGTGGGTTCGGCGGGCTATGAGACCGCCGCAAGGTACGGTGAGAGCCAGTTCAAAGCCGCCGGGCTCGCTCCGGTCGTCGCCTGCGGGGGCGAGGCCTCGTACCTCCAGGAGGTTCCGGTATTGAGGCGGAATGCCTCGAGCGAGATTCTGCTTACGGTGACGACGCCGGATGGCAGCGAGACCTTCTCGGAGGGGGAGGACTTCACCTGGTTTCAGGGCGAGATATTCCCCTGGGAGGGGCGCGAGCTGGGTCTCGTGTACGTGGGCTATGGAATCAGCGAACCCGCGCGAGGCTGGGACGATCTCGAGGGCGTCGACGTCGCCGGCAAGATCGTGCTCATGAGGCTGGGAGCGCCGGTGCGCCAGGGCGAGCCTGTGCTCCCGGCAGACCTTCACGAGCGCTATGCGGCGCCCACTACGGTTTTCAAGAAGATGACCACCATGCTGTGCGAGGGGGCGGCTGGCATACTGCTGATGCCCGACGAGATGATCCTGGAAGGCTGGGATACGTTAAGGTCGAAAGCGCTGAACCCGCAGTTCGAATACGACAACAGCCGGCCTGACGCCATACATATCACCATGCTCTGCCCGATGAAGCCGGAAGTGGCCGACGCCATATTCGCCGGCCAGGGGCGCGTCCCGCCGGGGATGGGAGAGCCCGGTGAGGATGCGAGCGGGAGCTATGATCTCGAAGGTGCGACCGTGCGCTTCAGCGGGACCTTCACCGAAGAGCGGATACCGACATGGAACGTGGTGGGAGCGGTAGAGGGCACCGATTCCAGGCTCAGGGAGGAATACGTGGCGGTGACCGCCCACCTGGACAGCACAGCGCCGCGTGAAGAGGGTGAGATCAACTACGGGGCCGACGATAACGCCAGCGGCGCGGGAGGGCTAATCGAGGTCGCAAGGGCCGTGGCCGCCCGCCCGCCGCGGCGCTCGGTCGTATTCGTTCTCCTGTCGGGAGAAGAGGCGGCGTGCATAGGCTCACGCCACTTCGTCTCGGATTGCCCTGTTCCGCTGGCGAATGTCGTCGCCGACGTGAACCTGGACATGATCGGAAGGACGGATCCCGCTTGTGAGGCCGACCGCAGCCACTACGCCATAGACTCGGGGCGGATAACACCCGAGCTGACCGCGCTCATCCGGGACGTGAACGCGCGGACCGTCGCCTGGCCGCTCAAGTACGAAAGCCCGACGGGAAACAGCGACAACCTCATGTTCCATGCGGCGGGCATTCCCGGCGTCAGTTTCTACTCCGGGCATCACGGCGACGTCAACCTGCCCACGGATACGCCCGACAAAATCGATTTTGAGAAGGCGGAGCAGATTTCCCGGCTGGTCTATGAGATCACCATGGAGCTTGGAAACAGGGACGTCCTCTGGTAATGGGGCCTCACGCTCCTCCGGCTTTCTCCGGGCTCCCGGGTTTTGCCAGGAGTGACCCCACGACGATGATGACCAGCGCCACGGATGTTCCAGCTATGAAGCCGTGGAGGCCCAGGGGATTGCCCAGCCTCGTCCACACCAGGGCGGTTCCGGCGCCGGCGACCATGGAGGCGAGCGTGGCTTTCGGGTTGGTGCGTTTCCAGTAGATGCCCAGGAGCAGCGGCCACAGGTTGGTCGACGCGATTACCGCCCACGAAAAGGCCGTCAGCACCAGGATGAGACTGGGCGGGCGAAGGCCTATGAGGATGGCGGCGCCGCCCAGGACTATGTTGGCGATCCGCGCGTACCCGATCTGCTGGGCCTGGGTAAGGCGTCTTCCGAACGTGTGCTCCATCGTGTCCCGCACCAGGGATGTGGAGGAGATGATGAGAACGCCGGCGAAGGTGGACATGCCCGCGGCGATCACCCCCGCCAGGAATATGGCCGCCCCTATGGGCGGCAGCACCGACTTGGTGAGCATGGGGATGGCGAGGTCGGGACTCGCGACAGCCGGATGGAGTATGCGCGCGATGGCGCCGTTAAGATAGGGAAGGAGGGCGACCGACCCGCCGACTGTGACTACTATGGTGCCGACCCGGAGCATCTTGACGTTCTTTATCGAATAGAACCTGATGACGAGCTGCGGCATGCCCCAGGTTCCGAAACTGACGATGAGGCAGAACGAGATGAGGCCGGCCCAGCCCCAGACCCCCGGTGTTTCGACGAAGCCCGCGTCCAGGGCTCTAAGGCGCTCCACCGCCGTCGCCAGGCCTCCTACGCGGCTTATGGCCACGAGCGTGAGCAGCACCAGCCCGCCGATCATGATCCAGGCCTGGATGAACGACGTCCAGACCACGGCGAGATAACCGCCTACGGTCACGTAGAAGATGATAATGAGCCCCGAGATGAGAACGCCGCTCCAGTAGGGCACCTCGACAAGCACCTGGATGGCATTCGCCATGCCCTTGACCACGCTCACATTGTAGATGACGAGGAAGAGAAAGATGATGGCCGCCGAGAACACCATGACGGCGCGCGAGTTGTACCTCTTCCCGAGGAACTCGGATATGGTCATCGAGCCCGTCTCCTCGGTCATCCGCCTTATGCGCTTGCCGAGGACTATCCACGCCAGCGCGCAGCCGACGAGCACGTTGCTCGCGCCGATCCACAACGTCGCCAGTCCGTACTTGTACCCGAAGGCGCCCCCGCCGATTATGAGCACCGAAGAGAAATACGCGGCGACGAAGGAGAGCGCGGTCACCCACGGCCCGATGGAGCGGCCGCCGATTGCGTAGTCAGCCGAGCTCTTGAGGCGGCGCGACGAGAACACGCCGACCGCGCCCAGGATGAGGAGGTAGACAAGCAGGACTATGATGTAAGTCAGTCGCTCCATTTGCCCCCGCGGGTGCGCGTCAGGAGTCCGGGTCCCTGCGCGCGTCGATGACGGCCCATGCCACGGATATGCCGATGCTCAGGGCGGTGACGATGAGGGCTGAGAATGTCGACCACGGCAGTCCGTAAGGCGCCAAACAGATACCTCCTAAATGTTGAAGCTCATTTCCAATCTCAAGAAATCGGCCGCCCGGGGCTCCCCGCTTATTCCGCACTGCCTCCACTGCCAATCATAATAGCCGCCCGGCGCGAAGTGTTCATACAGCAGGTGCCCGGAGAGGTGCCTGCCGATCCTGTAAGAGAGTTTCAGCCCGTACAGGTTTCCGCGTTTATAAGACGCGGGGTCTTCCACGTCGGCGCCGATCCGGCACAGACCCGGGTCGGGGCGATTAGCGTACATCCAGAGCACCCTGGCGTCGAAGACCAGACCTCTATAGGGCTCAAGGCGGGCGTGGAGCATGGGAAAACTGATGTTCTGCCAGTAGGCGACTCCGTATTCGGGGATGAGTGTATAAATGTAGAGCTCGCTCCACTGCGGCCATCGCCCGAGCACTGGGTTGAAGCCCTCGAACTTGCCGCGGGTCCTGCGATTGTCCCCGGCCAGGTAGACATAGCCGGCTCCGAGCTCGAGGCCGCGGTACTTCTCGAACGCGACATCGAGGTACGCGGTCCCGGCGAAGGCCGAGATACTCCTCGCCTCCTGTTCCTCCACTTCCAGGTCGGAATCGTAGTCGAAATGCTTGTGGCCCGTCTGGTAGGCCGCCTCCGCCCTCAGCCTGGTCCGCCCGGCGGGAACTACCAGCCTCGCCCCGATGGTGCTTATGCGGTCCTGCCAGACGGGGGTTCGCTCCCGCTTTATGATGAAATACGGCTCCAGCGTGAAGGACCGCCCCTTGCCCCGGTAGGGCATGGTCGTGGCGTAGATCCCCATCAGGCATTCGTCGGTGTCCAGAAGGTCCATGTTCTCATCGTCTATGACGGGCAGGAGGTCGTCCTGCTTGTGGTCAGAGGCGGCGAAAACATCCACGGCCCATTGCGGGATGGCGAAGGTGAGCAGTACGGCATTTACGTACAGCGTCCTCGAACCGTCGAGCGGAGTGCCGTCGCATATCACCAGCCCGTCGCCGTAGAACAGGTTTTGCCGGCCCAGCCTGAGGCCGACGGGCGCGCCGGCGATGTCGAACGCCTCCAGATACAGGTTCTCGATTACGATCTCCTCGCCTTTGTCCTTGCAGGTCTCGCAGTTGCTGTAGTCTATGCGTTCGCGGTTCAGCTGAAGGCGGCCCTTGAAATTGGGCCGGAACCACGCTTCCGCCCATACCCGCGCCCTCACCCTGACGGCGTCCATGCCGGTCGGGGTGCCCGGCATCCCCAGTCCTATGATGTTTTCGGTTTCTACGAACCTGAGCCGCATCGAGAGGCCCGGCTTTATGCCCCGGCGGGCATCCGGGTCTGGGTCTATACCCCAGGTTTTGGTGACGGGGGTAACCAGAGAAACGGCCCGGGGATCTCTGGCGAGGCCGGGCCGGGGGATGACAACAAGTGATATGAGGAGTACGGCAACTACTGCGTAAGTGTTGTGTTTCATCCCGTTTCTCACCGTACTTACGCATTCTACTCACAAACGGACAGTTGTCAACCCGCGGAAAGCGGGGTGTTGAAAGCAGTCGCCGCCCGGCCCCGATGGGGTTCGCCAAAAGGGAAATATCGGCCTGCATTCCCCCCCCGACCGGGTCTTTTCAGGTCTCATTGACCTCCGGGACGGTTCGTGCTACACTCCGCGTGGATTCGACGTCCGGTATCCACCCGGACACGGCAGCACCTGCACCTCCTCGCAGGTGCAGGCAACTTGGGGCGTTCCATAACTCATTCATGTTGACCGCGTGCAAGGCCCGGACGGCGGGTGGTTTATGCGCGGCGGCCTCCATGAAACGCGGAGGTGAGAACTCGCTCATGAAATATCTGGTTTTGACCGGCGTTTTGCTGGCCACGGTGATCGCGCTCCCGTCACTCGCGGGCGTCGGGTTCGAATATCTTCTATACGAGGACTTCGAATCCATCTCTCCGCCGGCGCTTCCGTCGGGATGGTCCATAGTGAATCCCGATGGCGACGCCGGCGCATGGCAGACCCGCGCCTACGGCGGAGTGACATGGGGCAGGCAGTGCATCAGGTACAAGGGCGACGCGGTGATCCCCGCCAACGACTGGTTTTTCACATCCGGCGTCCAGCTTGCGGGCGGGGAGTCATACGAAGTCGTGTTCATGACCAGGGTGAGCTCGGCCCTGCAGCCCTATAATCTCTCGGTTTTCGCGGGCACGGGCCAGAACCCCGGGGACATGACGGATATGGTCGCGAACGTGCCCGTAACCTGGACCGAGTATGAGGAGACCGGCGGCGGTTTCATCGCTCCGGCGACGGCCACCTACTACTTCGGCTTTTACTGCGCCGCGCCCGCCGGCGTCCTCAGGCTCTTCGTCGACGATGTGAGAGTCATGGCGAATGAAAACGGGCTCCAACTCGGGCTCGGGATGGTGAAGTCCCTCTATGAGGACCCGCCGGTGTACGGTGCAGGTGACGACACGGTGTCGGCCTTCGTCTATCTCAAGAACGCGGGCCCCAGCGCGGAGGTCGTGAACACCAGATTCGCCGTGGGCAAATGGCCGAGCGATACCGAGCTCCAGTTCGTGGTGATGGGGCCGGACGGGATCGAGCGGCCGATCATCAACATGTTCTCTAAGAGCAGGCCGCCCGGGCCGGGTGACTTCCACGCTCTCCAACCGGACTCGACTGCAGGCAAGGTCGTCAATTTGTGGAACTGGTACGAGTTCGACATGATCGGCGACTACACGATCATGGCGATCTACAGAAACTACGGTGACCCGGGAGGGCTCGGCGCGTGGACGGGCCGGCTTGAATCCGATCCGGTTGTCATCACTGTTGAATAGGAGGCGAGCCATGAAACAGAGAGTGCATGTACCGGCTTTCATAGTGTTTCTGTGTGCCTGCCTCCTCATTTCGGCCGTGATTCTGGCCGGACCGACCAAGAAAGAGAGGCAGGAGATACAGGGGATGATCAACCGGGGCGACAGGCTCCGGGAGACGTATGAGAGGGAAAGAGCCGAGTTCATCAAGGAGGGCACCGAGTGGCTGGAGGACCCGACGGAAGAGAACAGGGCTGAGGCCGTCGAGGAGATGAAAGAGATGGAGGCGGCCAAGGAGAAGCTCAAGGCCAACCGCGACTCCGTCATCGCCCTCGTGGATTCGGTTTTCGACACCAATGAGCCCGCAGGCACCGATGTCCAGTATGACCCGGAGTGCACGGACTACGGGTACACGTCCTCGCGCTGCTTCGTGAGACTCTGCGAACCGGCGTTCGAGGACCCCGACGTGTTAGCCAGCACCAAGATACACGAGTTCGAGCACGTCAGGCAGAAGCAGGCCGGCAGGTGGGGCCCGGGCAATACCCCCCAGCCCTGCACGTTCCGTTTCCACCAGCTCGAGTTCGAGGCCTACGAGGCGGAGATGGATGCGGATTTCGGCTCGAGGACGACGCTGGACCTGGATGAGAAGTTGGAGATCCTGAAGCGGAAGCTCGAGCACCTGGAGGGCATGCTGGAAGACCTCGCGGCGCAGTTCGAGGGTGAGAAGGTGGAGAAGACGCTGCCCGGAGCGCCTCTCGAGAAAGCCGTTACGATTGCGAACGACTCGGATGGGCCCAGGGAGGTCTACGGCTACTTCGAGAACCAGGAGGGTTGGCCGATATACCCGGGCGAGTATTACTTCTGGCTCAACCCTGACCAGGAGTCGACCTTCACCATAACGGTCGATGTGCCGCCCTACGCCGAACTCGGCCGGGGCAACGAGGTGATGTGCCACTCCTACTTCAATGAAGGGCCCATGAGCAGGGAGTTCATGCAGTTCTACGCGGATTCGGCCATGGCCTTCTTCTTCATCCATGTGGTTCCGAGCGTCGACGTCGTGGCCGGCCCGGATGTGACAGGCATAGCGGGTGACAGCGCGGACGCCTGTTTTACGATAGTGAATGAGGGGACCATGCCCGACACCTTCGATGTCCACATGAGCTCGGTCCTGGGCTGGGACCTCTCGGACCCGGACCATATCGTGGCTCTCGGTCCGGACGAGTCGATCGATCTTCAGACCCGGGTGACGTTCCCGGACAGCGCGCCGTACACCACCGACCTGGTGTACTGCACGGCCAGGTCGATGACCGACCCCGTCCAGACGGACAGCACGTGGCTGGACGCGATGGTGGAGGCCAGCGCCGGCGTGGAGGGCGGTGGCGAGGCCCCGGTCTTCGCGCTGATGCCCAACGCGCCCAACCCGTTCAGCGGCATGACGTTGATCCGGTTCGCGATCCCGTCACGCGCACCCGTCGACCTCAAGGTCTACGACGTGCGCGGCAGGCTGGTGACGTCGCTTATCACCTCCGGGGCCGGGGCGATGGCCCCCGGCATGCATGAGGTGAGATGGGACGGCCGCGACAACAACAGGCGGAAGGTGGCGAGCGGAGTCTATTTCTACCGGCTCAGCGCGGGCTCCCTCAGCGCGACGCGGAAGATGGTACTGCTCAGGTAGCGAGGCGGTGTTTAGCCGGCCGGGCGCGGCCGGTCTCAAGCATTTGCGGAGGGCCCCGGCCACTGAGGCCGGGGCCCTCTCCGCACCCGTCGCCGCCCCCCGTCGCCGCCGCCGACAGGCCCGAAACCACACGCGTGCCGGACCTCAGCGGGGGCATAATAGCTTGACATGGAAGGGCGGGCATAGTAAAAATATTGGGCTTACTTCAGGAAACACCGTTCTCTCTAAAGATTGTGATAACCCGGACTCTGGAAGCAGTCTGCGGGGGAGGGCTATGGTCAAGGACATCATAGACGGCATCAAGGGCACCGAGGTGAAGGCGGCGGGCATACTTGACGCTGCGAGGAAGGACAGGGCCGCTCTCCTGGCTAAGGCCAAAGACGACGCGCGCAAGATAGTGGAGGACGCGGAGGCCGGTGGAAGGGATATCGTCAAGAAGGCGCTGGACCGGGCGAAGGAAGACGCCGCAGCCAAGCTGGATGAGATAGCGGCGCGCGAGGCCAAAGACCTCGAAACCCTTCGCACGGAGGCCTCCGGAAGAATCAACCAGGCTGTGGACATCATCATCAAGAAGATGACGGGTTAGTCTAATGGCTCTCACCCCGATGCAGAAAATCGCGATTTTCTTTCCAATTGACGAGAGAGACGCCCTCCTTACGTACCTGCAGGACCGCGGCAAGGTCCAGATCCTCGACCTCAAAGAGACCGCCCTCGCCTGCGAGCTCGATACCCCCGATGCAGGGACCGGCGGAGACGCCGAGCGCATAGCCGGGGAGCTCAAGCGCGCCATCGACGACCTGGCCGAGTTCGAAAAGAGCGGCGGGATGTTCGGGGGGCTCGGGGGCGGCAAACTCCTCGTAAAAGAGACCGAGTTCAAGCAGACCGTAGAGGGATTCGATTATGACGGCGTTCTCAAGGTGGTCGATGAGATTGAGGCCGCCAGGAACGACCTCCGCCAGCGCCGCGCTCACCGCGAGAGCGAGATTGAGAAGCTCCTCCCATGGGTGAGCCTCGACGTGCCGCTGGAAGACCTCGCGCCGCGCGAGGACGCGGGTATCGCGCCCGGCGTTCTCTCGGGCGGGCGTACTGCGGAGGGCCTCGCACGGGAGCTGGCCGAGGCGAGTGAGACTGCCGAAGTCGAGGTCGTGAAAAGGTCCGAGTCCAGCACCCACCTCATCGTCCTGTATCATCCTTCAGAGGAGGCCAGCGTCCAGGAGGTCCTGAGGCGCAATGATTTCGAGGTTCAGGGGTTTGAAGGTTTCACCGGATACGCCAGGGACATAGTCGCGGAGGCGAGGGAGGGGATAGAGAACATAGAGGCCGGGTTCGGCAAGGTAGTAGAGAAGGGCAAAGACGTCGTTCACAACAAGCCCAAGCTCATGCTCGCCTACGATTACTTCTCACAGGAGGCCGGGAAATCCTACGCGCGTGGCCTGATCGGCACAACCGAGAGAGCCGGGGTGCTGGAGGGGTGGATTGCCGAGAGAGACTTCGATCGCTTGGTCGAGAGCCTCGCGGCCCACATTGAAGACGCGGAGGTGCTCAGGATTTCCCCGGAGGAGGGCGAGGACCCGCCCATCGCGCTCAAGAACCGCAAGTCGATCTGGCCGTTCGAAGTCATCACCGAGATGTACGGCATGCCCCAGGCAAGGGAGGTTGACCCCACGCCGCTTACGGCGCCGTTCTTCGCGCTGTTCTTCGGGTTCTGCCTGACCGACGCGGGCTACGGCATCGTGCTGGCAGCGCTTTCGCTCGTCCTCATGAAGTACCTCAAGGGCGGGCGCAAGCTCCTGTGGCTGCTTTTCATCGGTGGCCTCTTTACCATATTGATGGGCGCTCTCACAGGAGGATGGTTCGGGCTGAATGACGATACCCTTCCGACCTGGCTGGGCTGGGTCGGGAGCATGCGGAAATCGCTGATGCTTTTCGATCCATTCGACAGCCCGATGACCATGTTCGGCATCGCGCTCATGCTGGGATTCATCCAGGTCACTTTCGGACTTCTGATCGCGCTGGTCGAGAACGTCCGGCGCAGGGATTTCATGGCCGCCGTCTTCGACCAGATGACCTGGATCGTGCTCCTGTGGTCGCTTGTCCTCTACGGGGTTTCAAGAATGGGCGTGGTGCCGCCCCGGTACACGCCGGTATTCAAGTACGCGGCCATGGCCGCGGCGCTGGGCATTATCGCCCTATCATACAGGGCTTCCAAGAGCCCCGGAGCGCGCCTGGCCTGGGGTTTCTACAATCTATACGGCATCACCGGATATCTGGGAGATGTGCTCTCATATACCAGGCTGCTTGCCCTCGGGCTTGCGACCGGCGGCATCGCCATGGTCATCAACGTCGTCGCGGGCATGGCCAAGGGCATACCGCTGGTGGGTTATGCCGCGATGATCCTGGTGCTCATTGGCGGGCACTCTTTCAACCTGGCTGTGAACGCGCTCGGTGGCTTCGTCCACTCTGCGCGTCTGCAATATGTGGAATTCTATCCGAAGTTCTTTGAAGGAGGTGGGAAGCCCTTCAAGCCGTTTAAGAAAGAGCTCAAATTCACAAGACTAATGGAAGAAGAGAACTGATCACTCAGGGTTCGGGGAAGGAGAGGTTAAATGGATCCTATAGGACTTGCAATGGCAATCCTTGGCGGGGCCATCTCGGCATTCCTTGCCGGTACAGGTTCGGCCATAGGAATCGCAACAGCCGCGCAGACCGCTGATGGCGTTCTGGCAGAAGAACCCGATCTTTTCGGAAAACTCCTGATTCTCGTAGCGCTGCCGGGTACCCAGGGAATTTACGGACTCCTGGGTACGTTCCTCGTGATCATCAAGCTGGGATTCGTGGGGGGCACATCTGTATCCCTGACCTTCTGGCAGGGCTTCCAGAT
>CAZSBE010000012.1:0-45356 GCA_964604955.1 uncultured bacterium | reverse complement strand
CATTTCGCGCGCCGAACTCGATGTACATGGAACCCAGTGTGTTATCGTATCCGTCCGGCAGATGAGCCGCCGCTCGTTCCAAATCGAAGTTCAATCTCGAGGGGAAGCCTCTGGCTCCCATAGTCGTGACAACGAGCGTATCCCCTATCACTTCAGGTTCCCAATCTTCTCCGCGGCCTATGTCGAACAAGAGATGATGCCGCCCTTCGGGATGGGCGGCCAGGTCGAATCCAACGCGGAGAAATGAGTCCTCACCGAGCCCGTTCACGTTCATTGCCACCTCGACCCGGAGCCCGCTGGTAACCGGGCGACACCAGTCCACTGTCTTCACCGGACCCTGTTCAGACGCGGGGACGATCCTGACGCTGTCGAAGTCACGCGCGCCGCGCGAAGTCATTTTGATTTCGAGGCTGCGGCCGCGGGTATATACGTTGCAGGCGTCAACCGCCCCTTTCAGATCCATCTTCGACAGGCGCCGGCGCGACTTTGTCATTCCCAGGTCCACACTGCGGGTCTCCTCATTATAGAAGGCATTGCGGAAGGAGACTCTTATGTCTTCATAAGTGTCGAAGACCTCCGAATGCTCCGACCACCATATGACATCGAACCCGTATTTCTCGGCCTGGGCGCAGTGCCACTCCATCGAAGCCGGGAGATCGTTTCCGTTGTGATTGGTATGGGCGTGAAGGTGCATCTGCACCAGGCAGCAGTCGAGGTCGGGCATGTGAGAGGCAAGAAGAGATGGCGGGGCAATCCCCAGTGAGATTACCCCAGCGATTATCACATACCGGATCATTTCAGTCCGACGTAGCCTTTCCAGCGCTCCTCGATCTTCGGGTCGTCGATGGTTTCGAGGATGTAGTCACCCAGCTCATCGGCCGTCCCGCCGTCCTTGCGGCCGGTCATGACGACCTTTTTCTCATACTGGCCGCAGATGTCGAGGGCCATCTCGAGCTTCTTGCCCAGGGCCGTGAAGCCGATGTGGTTAAGCATCATGGCCCCCGCCCTTATCATGCTCGACGGGTCGGCGTGCCTGGCGCGGCCCTCCTTGACCATTCTGGGAGCGGACCCGTGAATGGCCTCGAACATGGCGTACTTTTTGCCGATGTTGGCGCTGCCGGCCGTGCCTACTCCGCCCTGGAACTCCGCGGCTTCGTCTGTAAGAATGTCGCCATAGAGGTTGGGCAGCACCATCACCTGGAAGTCCCGCCTGCGCTTCTCGTCGACGAGTTTCGCCGTCATGATGTCGATATACCAGTCATCGCACTCGATGCCGGGATACTCCTTGGCTATCTCGTAGCCTATCTTGAGGAACTTGCCGTCGGTGGTCTTCACGACATTCGCCTTGGTCACGATCGTGACCCGGGTCCTGCCCGCCTTCTTCGCGTGCTCGAAAGCCAGGCGGACGATCCGCTCGGCGCCCTGCGTCGTGATTACCTTGAAGTCGAAGGCGATGTCCTCGGTGATCTCTATGCCACTGCTGCCCAGTACGTAGGCTCCTTCGGTATTTTCCCTGAAGAACATCCAGTCGATGCCCTGGGAGGGGACTCTCACCGGCCGCACATTGGCAAAGAGGTCGAGATACCGGCGCAAGGCGACATTGGCGCTCTCGATGTTCGGCCAGGGATCGCCCTTTCTCGGCGTGGTGGTGGGGCCTTTCAGAGTTACATGGCACTGCTTGATCTCCTCGAGCACGTCGTCGGGGACGGCCTTGTTGACTTTGGCCCGCTTCTCGATGGTGAGCCCGTCGATGACCCGGAAATCGATCTTACCGCTCTTGATCTCATCGGCGAGCAGGGTCTCAAGCACGCGCTGGGCCTCCGCGGCGATGAAGGGGCCGATCCCGTCCCCGCCGAGGATGCCTATGACGACCGGGTGGAGCTTCGCGTAGTCGGTGAACGCCTCGCCCTTCTTCATGACTTCCACGCGCTTCATCTGGCTCTTTATGAGCTCTCCGAAATGCTCCTTGCCCCTCTCGATTGCTGCCTCGTCCATATCTTCCTCCCTCTCGAACTGAGTTCCCCGGTGTTTTACCAAAAACCTGGAAGGTTAACGACAGTTCAAGCGCCGATACTACACCTCCCACCCGGGTTTGTCAACCATTGGGGTCAGGTCTTGAAATGCACAAGGCCCCCGATAGACCTGAACACTCGCAGGGAAATCCGTTATATTGAGATTGATGAACCGGGTCAGCCGCACAATTCCGATGATACTCCTGGCCGCCGCGGGCGCGGCCTGCGTCCCAGCAGACTCTTACGGCCTAAGCTCGATCGACCTGTGCGTGCTCGAGTGGTCCGGCGACAGCGGCTGCGGGTCCACGGACAGGTTCATGCGGGACGTGAGCGAGGCCTGGAACCCGGAGAACCTCATCCTCGCCTCCCTGCCCGTGATGGTCTACGGCGACGAGCGGGCCTTTCTCTGCCTGGAGCTCGCCTGGAAATCGCTCATGATATCGGAGGCCACGACGGCCGCCCTCAAATGGTCCACCAACCGGCAGCGTCCAGACGGCGAGCCCCACTCCCGCGCGAATTCATCTTTTCCATCGAGCCACGCCTCATCCAGTTTTGCCGTCGCCTTCAGCATATCAACCTGCTACCCGAAGTGGTCCATCCCCGCTTACGGCGCGGCAGCGCTTGTTTCTTATTCGAGGGTTTACCTTAACGCCCATCACGCCGGGGATGTCATCGTCGGCGCCGGGATCGGCGTACTCGGAGGCTACCTCGCCAATCGCTACTTGCGGGAGGTGCATGTGGACCGCGGGGCCCTCGTCGATAAGCTCCCGGTCCGCATCGACGTCGGTGAGGGATTGGGATCCCTCAGGGTGTATTTATCGCGCAGTATATGACCCGCCGGTAGCCCTGTCGTTTCCGCTTGTGCGGCCTGACCTGAGGTCTTAATCTCGAATCAATATGCGGAACATGAACCCGTTAATCGCGGTCCTGGCGCTTGCCCTGGCCGCCGGCGTCGCGCTCACGGCAGCCGGGGTCCTCTATCCGAACGCCATCGACCGTTGGGGCCTGAATGGCGTTCTCAGCACCCGCTCGAAGGCGCGCGATCATGCGATGCTGAAGCTCAGCGAACTGTGGTCGAACGAGGCCTACCTCGATGCGGCGGTCACCATAACCGCGCATGGTGACGATCGGGCATACGCCTGGCTCGAGTCCAGCGCCAAGGCAATGGCGCTGTCGGAGGCGGTCGTGAGCTCGCTGAAGTACGTCGTCGGGAGGCACCGCCCCGACGGGGAGTTCGACCGCAAAAACTCCTCCTTTCCCTCGAGTCACGCGTCCTCGGCGTTCGCCTTCGCCACGACACTGGCGCTGCATTATCCCGAACACGCGACCAGGGTCTTCGAGATCGCGCTTTATGTCGGCCTCTCCCGGACATATCTCGAGCGCCATTATCCGACCGACGTCATCGGCGGCGCGGCAATAGGGGTCACAGCCGCGCTCGTCTCGGAGGTGTATCTGTTCTGGCTTCACTTCGACCGGGAGGCGGTCCTCGATTTGCTGCTCCTGGTGCCCGCCGCCGGCGCGCCCGAGGAGATAGAGATCCCGCTCTTTGAGAAGAGTACGCGCGGCCAGTAGGGGCCCGGAACCGGACCTGCCCCTTTAGACCTTGAGGACGAACTTGGCGATTTCGAGGTATATCAGGAGCGCGACGACATCGAGTATGCTCGCGATGAGCGGGCCCGACACCACCGCGGGGTCGAGCTTGAGTTTCTTAAAGACCAGGGGAAGCAGGGCGCCCAGCATGGTCGCAATCGTCACCACCGCCACCATCGCGCATCCCACCGTTATGGCCAGCCCGGCGCTTTTCTCCAGGAATAGCCCCCTCAGGCCGGCAACGACCGCCACTACGACGCCCACGGAGAGGCCCACGACGAGCTCCTTACCGAATACCTTCAGCCAGTCGGCAACCGTTATCTCGCCGGTGGCGAGGCCTCGGATTATCACGGTGGATGCCTGCGTGCCGGCGTTGCCTCCGGAAGCGTTGATCACCGGGATGAAGATCGCCAGGGCGAACATGCTCGTTATGAGGGCCTGGTAGCGATGCAGCACCATGCCCGAGAGGAAGCCGACCGTCACCAGCACAATGAGCCAGATCACGCGCTGCCCGGCGAGCGAGAGAGCATTGGTGAGGAAGTAGCGTTTGTACTCGCCTGCGGCGCCATATAGATACATGTCCTCGGTTGTCTCCTGCTCAACGATGTCGACAACGTCGTCGATGGTCACTATCCCCACAAGCCTGCCGGTATCGTCGACCACTCCGGCCGAAACCAGATCGTAATCTCTCATGTGGTGCCCGACGGCTTCGACATCCTCATGGACGTCGATGCTCCGTATATCCGACTTCATGACGTCGCCCACCCTGGCGTGGCTCGGCACCACGAAGAGGTCTTTCAGGGGAATGGCCCCCACCAGCTTTCTGGCGTGGTCGATGACGAAGACATTGTACAGCGTGTCGCGGTCGGGGGCTATCCTGCGGAGTTCCGCGACGGCCTCCATGACCGTCATCCCGACCTGCACGGCCGCGTACTCGGTGGTCATTATCGAGCCCGCCGTCCCCTCATCGTACTTCATGAGCCGCGCTATCTCGTTGCGCTCCGCTTGCGCTATGAGTGGAAGAACGCGCTCGGCCTCGTCCGCGGGCATGGCCTTGATGAGGTCCGTCCTCTCATCGGGGTCCATTTCCTCGACGACATGCGCGCACTGCTTGCGAGGCATTACCCCCAGCACTTCGACCTGGGTCTCGGTATCGAGCTTCTGGAAGGCATCGGGGCCAAGGGGGTCGCCCAGCACTGTGATTACGCGGGCAATCTCTGCGGGTTCGAGGATTTCGATATGGCGGGCGATATCATGAGGCTGGAACTCCTCGAGGAGGCGGCGAAGTCCGTCGGTGCTGTCGGCTTCAAGCATCTCCCTTATATCGGGGCCAAAGCCAGCCGGGTCTTTTATCATCGCAAACCTCCCGGCGCCGATGCCTTCTCATTGAGTCCGAGTTGCCGACGTTCTCTATTCCGACCCTGCCACCGGAGTGAAAGTTATCACGTCCATCTGGCCCGTCGGCATGCCGTATGTATGGGTGAATCTGAGGACGCAGTCTCCTGCCTCCAGTGTCATCGAGCTGCTCCCGGCAGCATTCTTATAGACGAGCGCTCAGCCGAGCCCCCCGCCTTTGTCCATGACAAAGTCCACGGCGGGCTCCGTGAGGAGCTCTCCGCACTGGCCTACCGAGACGGTGGCCCTGAGCGTATCCCCGACCAGGGCCGCGTAGCGCAGGGTCAGCTCATACGTCCCGGCCTCGGTAATGGTCACCGGCACCTCGATCCACTCGCCGGGATAGTCCAGGCCCTTGACCATGAAACTCGCGCTGGCCTGGCTGCACTCTTGGGACCTGAGGAGCATGCTCCCGGCCTCATCGTCATACCAGGCGGTGTAGCTCTCCAGTTCGACTTTGAAAGCACCCGGAAGGTCGCCGCCCGTTCCCGTCGGGCCGTTGCTTCCACAGCGCAGGCCCGCGAGTGTCGCCATGGCGAACAGCGCGATTGTCAGAATCAGCTTAACGCGGTACATGACTGAATCACCCCCAAAGCACAAGCGCCAGAACATTGTGCCAACACGCGCACGCCCGCGCAAGCCAAAAACCGGGACCAGCGGACTGGCCCCGGTTATTGGTCTGCCTGTTCCGGCGGTCTATTGTTCCGGGTATTCGAGGTTGGCATCTGCGCGGAGCTCCTCGATGACAACGGTCATTGCCTGCTGCTTGCCCTGGCCGCCCAGGTACTGCTTGATGTTCTCTCTGGCATCGTCAAAGGAGATCTTCTCCGCAGGCGCCTTGTCCGTGACTTTTATGATATGGTAGCCGAATCTCGTCTCGACCACACCGCTCATCTCGCCGGGTTTGAGCGCGAAAGCCGCCTCCTCGAACGGCGGGACCATTGACCCGCGCCCGAAGAAGCCGAGGTCCCCGCCCTTTGACGAGCTAGGGCAATCCGAATGCTCAGCTGCCATCTCCGCGAAGTCGGCACCGCCCTTGAGCTGGGCGAGCACTTCTTCGGCTTCCTTACGTTTGGCTGCCTTGTCCGCATCGCTCGCTTCCGCCTGCACCATGAAGAGAATGTGACTGGCCTGGATCTGCTCCGGGCGCTCGAACTGCTGCGGATTCTCGTCGTAGAACGCCCTGATCTGGGCGTCCGTCGGCTCGGTCGTACCGGTGGCCCTGGATTCCATGAGTTTCTCGATGGCTATGCCGAGTTTGATCTCCTCGCGGAGTTCGTCTCTCGATACGCCCATCATCGAAAGTCTGCTCTCGAAGGCCTCGGCGCCGCCCGCGGCCGTTTCCAGCTCGGACAGCCGCGCGTCCACATCCTCGCCGGTCACTTTGATGCCTTCCTTGTCAACGGCCTCGCTGAGAAGTTCCCTGTTGACCAGGTTATTAACCGCCTGCTCGCGGATCATGGGCTTCATCGACTCCATCTGCTGGGGGTCCATGCGCCCTCCCATGGCCATCGTGAGCCGCGCCTCCTCCTCGGCGACCTCCGCCTCCGTGATAGTCTTTCCATTGACCTTGACAGCCATCTTTCCTCCTTCGGCGCTGCTCATGGCTACTCCGCCTCCCTCCAGCCTGGCAGTCTCATTCTGACCTGATCCGTCTCCGCCACAGCCGGCCATCACAGCGACCAACGCAATCAAAAAACTGACAACAGCAAGCTTTCCCATTATCTAATTCCTCCTCCGCCAGATGAGGCCTATGGGTCCGACTCTCTTCTCAACTGCATCAAGTATGTCGCAGTTGGCTATCTTTTCGGCGATCGCCTGAATGTCAGGCCAGAGCACCCTGTCCTTCTTAAGCGGTCTTACGACCTTCCTGATCTCCCTGTGGGCGGCGGCTGTCCCGCTGCCGGGTGCGCCTTCCAGGAAATCGAGCGCCTGAGCAGCGCTCATCATCTCGATCGCCAGAACATTGGTCACGTTCCAGATGATCTCCTTGAGCTTCCTGGCCGCGATAGGGCCCATGCAGACATGGTCTTCCTGGTCCGCGGCCATGCTGAAGTTGTCAACCACCGCCGGGTGTGACAGCATCTTGTTCTCCGAGCAGAGCGACGCGGCCGTGTACTGGGCGACCATGAGGCCCGAGTTCAGGCCCTCTCCCTCGACGAGAAACGCCGGGAGACCCAGGTTGAGGTTCGGATTCATGAGCCTGTTGATATGCCTCTCGCTGAGGCCCCCGAGCTCGCTCATGGCTACAGCCATGAAGTCGAGGGCGAACGTCCCCGGCTGGCCGTGGAAGTTGCCGCATGCGAGCTGCTTTCTCTCCCTGGAGAAGAAGATCGGGTTGTCGATGACCGAGTTCATCTCGATCTCGATCTGCTCTCTGGCGTAATGGTAGGCGTCGATCGACGGCCCGTATATCTGAGGTATGCAGCGGAGGCTGTAGGCGTCCTGTACCTTGCCCGCGGTACCCGTCAGTTTGCTGCCCCTGAGGAGCTTTCTCATATTGGCCGCCACCGCGTTCTGGCCGTTGTAGGGTCTGACTTCGTGACTGCGCCTGTCAAAAGCCCTTTGCGGCGTGCGCAGGGCGTCGGCCGACAGGGCGCTCGCGATAATGGCGTTCTTGATGAGCCGCTCGGCCTCGTAGAGGCGCAGCGCGCCGCAGCCGGTGAACATCTGGGTCCCGTTGATGAGTCCCAGGCCCTCCTTGAAGCTGAGCCTGACCGGCTTGATGCCGGCCTGCTTCATCGCTTTCCCGCCCGACATGAACCTGCCCTTGTAGAAGGCGCGGCCCTCTCCCATCACGACCTCGGCGATCTGCGACAGCGGCGAGAGGTCGCCGCTCGTGCCGACCGATCCCTTTTCGTTCACGGCCGGGACTACGTTGCGGTTTATCATCCTGACGAGGGTCTCGACCGTCGACAGCCTGACGGCGGAGTAACCCTTGGCGAGCACGTTCGACCTCAGAAGCATTGCGGCCCGGACTTCATCTTCGTCGAAAAACTCCCCGACGCCGGCCGAATGGCTGTAGACGATGCGCTTCTGGAGTTCCTCGCCCACTTCCTGGGGAACGTGGACCCTGGCGAGCTCGCCTATGCCGGTGGTCACGCCGTAGATGAGCTTGCCCTCTTTGACAAGTTCCTCAACGGTGCCCCGGCATCGCTTGATAGATTTCTTCGCCCGCGGTGACAGCGTAACTCTGGCGCGCTTCCTCGCTACCTCATGTGTCTTCTCTATGGTCAGCCCGTCACCGGTAAGAACTACACTCATCTCCTCATCCTCCTGGTTGCTGAATCAAAAAGGTGAGTCTATACAACTTACTACAGCAGGCCCCGGAGGTCAAGCAGCCTGATTCCGCCGCTTCTGCCTGATCCGGTCATATACGACCGCGGCCGGGAAGAAGACCGGCGCGGCGAGGAAAGACACGGCGTCTACGGCCTGTGCGCTCCAGCCGCTATTGAGCTGAAACTCCTTCAAGGCCGAGTAGAGCACGGGCACCACGAAGATGCTCATCGCCACTATGACCATGCCGCCGAAGGAAGGGATGGCCATGGGCACCATGACGTCCGAGCCCCTCCCGGTCGAGGTCAGAACCGGTATGAGGGCGAGCACGGTCGTAGCCGTGGTCATAAGGCACGGCCGCACGCGCCGGAGCCCGGCTTCGACGGTAGCCGCCCGTATCTCCTCGACCGTCCGCGGCTTTCTCTCGGCGAACCTCTGGTTAAGATAAGTGGTCATGATGACGCCGTCGTCGCTCGCTATGCCGAACAGCGCGAGAAAGCCGACCCACACCGCGACGCTGAGATTGAGGGGATGCACCTGGAAGAGTTCGCGCATTCCCACCCCGAAGATCGAGAAGTCCAGAAACCAGCCCTGCCCGTAGAGCCAGATCATGAGGAAGCCCCCGGACCACGCCACGAGAATGCCCGAGAATACCAGCCAGGTATTGGCCGCCGATTTGAACTGCAGGTACAGGATCATGAAGATGATGAACAGCGCCAGCGGAAGCACCCAGCTCAGCGTGCGCTGCGCCCGCTGCTGGTTCTCGTAGTTCCCGGCGAACACGTAGCTCACGCCGCTCGGGATCTCGAGTTCGCCGGTTTCGACCTTGTATTTGAGGTACCCGGCCGCGTGCTCGACGACATCGACTTCGGCGTAACCGGGCTTCTTATCAAAGAGGACGTACCCGACGAGAAAAGTGTCTTCGCTCTTGATCACCTGCGGGCCGCGCACGTAGTTGACTTCAGCCAGCTGACCGATCGGTATTTGCGTCCCGTCGGGCGCGGACACGAGTATCGTTTTGAGCGATTCTATCCGGTCCCTGAGCTCGCGCATGTAGCGGACCCGAACTGGATAGCGCTCCCGCCCCTCCACCGTCGTCGTGATGCGCTTGCCGCCTACGGCGACCTCGATGACGTTCTGGACTTCCTGAAGGTGAATACCGTAGCGGGCGATCGCCGTCCGGTCGATGTTTATCTCCAGATAGGGCTTGCCGACTATACGGTCCGCTATGACCATGGACGCTTCAACGGACGGAACGTCTTTAAGAAGCTTCTCTATTTCCAGGCCGACGCGCTCGATGGTCTCCAGGTCGGGCCCCTTGATCTTAACCCCCATGGGCGCGCGCATGCCGCTCTGCAGCATGACGATGCGGGCGGCGATGGGCTGAAGTCTCGGAGCCGAAGTCGTGCCCGGCACCTGCGCGGCTTTGACTATTTCGGCCCAGATATCGTCGGGCTGGGTGATGCCCCGCCATGCTTCCCGTCCCGGGTTGAGCCGGGGATCGAGGGGCGGGCGCCACAGGCGGAAGGGCTTTCCGCCCCCGTCCGGGATGAGGTTCATATCGGCGTCGCGCTCGAAACTCCCCCTCACCACATAAGGCTCCCCGTCAACAGCCGGTACCGGGTTCCCGTCCTCATCCCGGAAGTAGTCGTCACGGCCCGAATCGAACCGGAAGGTCAGTCTGCGCCCTCCGGCATCCGCCAGAAACTCGTCATGGTAATTTATTACGGTCTCGATCATCGAGATCGGCGCCGGGTCCAGCGGGGTCTCGGCCCGTCCCAGTTTACCGACCGCCGACTCGATCTCGGGAATCCGGGTGATGGCCATGTCCTGCTTCCTCAGAACGTCCATGACCTCTCCAATCGACGCGTGGGGCATGGTCGTGGGCATGAGCAGATAAGAGCCCTCGTCCAGGGGGGGCATGAACTCCCTGCCGAGGCCCGGAAATGTCTGCGCGAGGGCCGAAGCCGGCCAGGCGGTCCTGACGCCCTGCGGCAGCCAGCCGGAGAAGGCGCCGAAGCCGAGCCAGATCATGGCCCCGACGAGCACCACGACGACGGGCAGCGAGAGGAACGCGATCTTATGCCCGAGACACCACCTCAGGATCCGCGCGTATCCCTTCAGGAAGAAGAGGGCGACCGCGAGCAGCCCCCCCATGAGCATCACCACGAACACCAGGTTGAGAGCCAGGCCCTTCCCGGCGCCGAGCGGCATCCAGTACCTCGCAAGGAGGATAGCGACGATGAAGGCCACGATGTAGTTGGTCGCCTTCGGAGCCCAGCGGCGCACCTTACCGGGAATACGTCCGGAGGCGACGTGATAGCCGCCGATACCGAGAAGGACAAGCCCTGAGAGCCACCATGTGAAACCTGGCCCCGGGCCGGCGGAGGCCACGCGCCTCAAGGCATACGCTACCAGAATCACCAGGCCCGCGATGCCGATCAGGCCGTATATCCCCAGCCGGAAAGTACGCGATCTTATCTTCCTGTCCGTCAGCAGCACGTGGGCGAACGCGGGGATGACGATGACGGCCACTATAACCGACGCCACGAGGGCGAAAGTCTTTGTCCAGGCCAGAGGCTTGAAGAGCTTACCCTCCGCTGCGACCATGGTGAACACAGGAAGGAAGCTGACCACCGTGGTGCTTACCGCGGTCACGACGGCCGAGCCCACCTCCCTGGTCGCCGCGAGCACGACCTCGAGCCTGTCCTCGCCTGGCGTGGCCGCGTCCAGGTGCCTGAGGATGTTCTCGGTTACTACTATCCCCATATCCACCATCGTTCCGATGGCGATCGCGATCCCGGAGAGGGCCACTATATTAGCGTCCACCCCGAATACCTTCATGGCGATGAAACTCATGAGCACGGCGAGCGGCAGGAGCCCCGATATCAATATGGAGCTCCGCAAATGCATCACCATTACGAGCACGACTATGATGGTCACCAGGATCTCCCCGGTGAGCGCCGAGTTGAGCGTGCCGAGGGTTTCGTGTATCAGTCCCGTACGGTCGTAGAACGGGACTATCTCGACCCGGCTCACCGTCCCGTCCTCGAGCGTCTTACTGGGAAGACCCGGCGATATCTCTTCGATCTTCTGTTTTACGTTTCTTATGGCGGCAAGCGGGTTCTCGCCATAGCGCACAACCACCACACCGCCCACGGCCTCCGCGCCTTCCTTATCGAGCGCGCCCCGCCTGAGCGCCGGCCCCCGGACCACCCTCGCGACGTTCCGCACGTAAACCGGAACATTGTCCCGCATCTTGATTACCGTGTTCTCGATGTCGCCGATGCCCCTGAGGAAACCGATGCCCCGGATCACGTACTCGACCCGGTTGACTTCTATGGTCCGGGCCCCAACGTCCACGTTGGCCATCCTTACGGCCATGAAGACCTCTTCGAGCGTGACGTCGAACGCGCGCATAGCGTCGGGGTCCACGTCTATCTGATACTCGCGCACGAAGCCGCCCACAGAGGCTACATCGCTGACCCCGTCGGCCGAGAGCAGTGCGTACCTCACCGTCCAGTCCTGGATGCTGCGGAGCTCGTCCAGGTCCCAGCCGCCGGTGGGCTCGCCCCGCTCGTCCCTCCCCTCCAGGGTGTACCAGAAGATCTGGCCCAGTGCCGTCGCGTCCGGTCCGAGCCCGGGCTGCACTCCCTCGGGCAGCGTACCGGCCGGAAGGCTGCTCAGCTTCTCAAGCACGCGGGAGCGCGACCAGTAGAACTCGACATCGTCTTTGAAGATCACGTAAATGCTGGAAAACCCGAACATCGAATAGCTTCTGATGGTTCTTACGCCGGGCACTCCGAGGAGCGCGACGGTGAGGGGATATGAGATCTGGTCTTCGACGTCCTGGGGCGACCGCCCCGGCCACGTGGTGAATACGATCTGCTGGTTCTCGCCGATATCGGGAATGGCATCCACCGGCACCGGATGGCGCGGGAAGCCCCCGACATCCCAGTCGAAGGGCGCAACGCTCATACCCCAGGCGACCACGGCCACCACGCCGAGCACGACGATGATTTTGTTCCTCAGGAAGAAGCCCGCAACGGCGCCGATCAGGGAAAAGCCGTGCTCCCGCCTGTCACTGCGCCCATCAGTCATGCCCGTGATCTCCCGTCATCTTGTCGGGACCGGCTGCAACCGTTTCCGTCATATCGCCGCAGCGGAACATGGTCGAACCCCAGTAGGGATTTTCGACTTCCCTGTTGCTCTGCATCCAGTTGGCCCCACGGTTATCGAAGGCCATGGGACAGTGGAAGCGGTTCAGCGGCACGCTGCCGCCCGTTCCGAACTGCCTCGCGGTGGCGTACAGGGACTCGGAAAGCGGCGAGAAGGCTTCTCTCGCTTTTTCAATGTCACCGGCCGACGCTATCGCCTCCGCGCTCGTCTTCAGATTGCCGAGCTGCTTCATCCATGCGCTGTGCGCGGGCTCCCCGATAAGCTTCATGTCCACCGCCTCAAGCGCCCCGAGGAGCATCCTGGCTCCGGCCTGCCCGTCGGCCGCGTCGTCGCGGCTCAATCCGTGATGAATGTGCAGATAGGCTTCATAAACGCCGTCCAGCTGGGACCTGAACTCCGCGGGCGTCATGTACATGACTTCGGCATCGCCTGCCGCCGGCGCCCCCGCGGCCCCGCCCCCGGGTTCCCCGTGATGGTGGCCGGGCACAGGCCCCCCTCCTTCCGGGTCCATCATGCTCGGCTGCGCCATGATCTGCAGGGCGCTGTCTATCTTGAAACTGCCGTTGGTCACCACGCGCTGCCCGGCCTCAAGTCCTTCCTCAACGATATAGAAGTCGCCGGCGCGCGGGCCAAGCACCACTTCGGTTCCATAGTAGAGACCCGGCTCCTTTTCGACATAGACCACGGCCCGCGTGCCGGTGATAAGCGGCGCCGAGGCCGGTATAATGAGCGGCGCCCGCCCGCCCGCCCCGGTCCCGGTGCCGGCCGAGAGGACGGCGCGCACGAACATGCCGGGTTTGAGCCTGCCGCCGGGGTTTTCGAGGTTCACCCTGACTTTGGCGGTCCGGGTCCCGCCGTCCATTACGGGATCGATGAAAGCCACTTCGCCTTCGAACACCTCCGCGGGATAAGCTTCCGCGGAGAATTCGACATGCTGGCCGGCGTGGATCCACGCCAGGTCGGATTCGTATGCGTCGAGCTTCACCCAGACCTGCGACAGGTCGGCGATGGTATATATCTGCGTCCCGGTGACAACGTACTGGCCCTGAACCGCGTCCTTGTGAACGACGACCCCGCCTGCGGGCGCGAGTATGTCCATCCTGTCCGCCGCCGTACCCCGGCTCTCGATTTCGGATATCTGTTCAGGCGTGAGCCCCCAGAGCCTCAGCTTCTCGCGCACGGCTTCCACTGTCTGCCCGGCCGTACGCTTGAGGCTCGCGACGTCGCTGCCGCTGAGCTGGTCGACCGCCCTTATGGACTGGAGCAGTTCCTCCTGCGCGGCCAGGAGCCCGGGGCTGTAAAGAGAAACCATGCGGTCGCCCCGCTTCACGGTTACACCCGTGTAATCCACATAGAGCCGGTCCAGCCTGCCGGGCACCCACGCGGTGATATTACTGACCCGGGTCTCGTCGTACTCCACCTTACCCGCCATGCGGATTTCGATGCTCACCGCCCTGCGCTCCACCGGAGCGGTCTGGATCTCGGCGAGCTTCTGTGCCGCGGGCGAGAGCCTGAGCTCCCCGGGGCGGGCTTCGCCGCCGCCTGCCGTCACGGGAACCAGGTCCATCGCGCAGATCGGGCACTGCCCGGGCTTGGGCTGCCGTATCTGGGGGTGCATGGCGCATGTCCACATCAGGGCTTCCGGCGCCTCCGTCCCGGCCGGTCCCTGCCCGGCCGGCATACCGGTCCCGCCCCTGCCGATGACGTAGCCCCGCCACAGTCCCAGGGCTATGAGGACCGCTGCAACAGCACAGACAATGGCAACCGTCTTCCAGGAATACCGCCGTCCGGCAACTCCCTTTGCGCCATCAGTCATTATCGCAACCTCCTCGGTTTATTCGGAGCCGGGCTGTGAGCGCTCGACCTCCTGGCCGATAAGCATCTCGATTTGGGCAAGCTTCTGGGCGCGGTCGGCGAGCGCGCGCTCATATGCCAGCTGAAACTCAAGCAGTGTGCGCTGTGCTTCGATCAGATCGAAGAAGTCGACCTGGTCGGCGGAAAAAGCTCTCTGTGAAGCCGAAATCGACTGTTCGGCTTTGGGGACGAGCGAGTCCCCGTATAGATCGATTCTCCGTTCGGCGCTGCGGAATTGGAAAAGCGCCATCTTGAGATCTGCAAGCAACCGGTTCTGAAGGTCATCCCGCCGCCCGGCGGAAGCACGGTGGCGCGCCTGCGCCTCCCTCCGGGCGGCGCGGTACTTCCCGAACCATATAGGCAGGTTGAAAGAGAGCGTCGCCATCACGACGTCTTTGCCGCTGTCGGTCATCATGGGATCGAGGGCCTCCCCCGTCTCTATGACCGTGGCCCCGAGGGTGACGTCGGGAAAGTAGGATTGCCTGGCCAGACTCAGCGCGGCCTCTTCCCTCGCCGTCAGGAAACCAAGCGCAAGGAGCTCCGGGTTCTTCTCCCGGAGCAGGTCAAGGGCTTCAGCGTCGGACAGGACTACCTCTTCCATGTCGACGGGCCCGGGCTCGGGCACGTAACTCTCCGGGGGCCGCCCCAGGGCGGCGTTGAGATTCGCCGCCAGCGGCCCGCGCAGGTCCTCGAGCGTTCTCAGTTGATCTTCGAGCTTGCCCAGCTCGACCTGGGCCTTGATGACGGCGGCATAGGGAATGGAGCCGGTCTCGTACTTGCCGCGCGCAACCGCCTCGAGACTCGAGACGAGCCCGAGGTTGGCCCCGGTCACGGCTATGGAGCGATGGATATAGTAGTACTCGTAGTAGGCGTGCTTCACCCGGTAGAACAGCCTCAGCTTCGCGGCCTCGTACTTCTCGCGCGCAGCCTCGGCGGCTTCGAAAGCCATGTCCCCACGCCGCTCGAGCTTCCCGAACCACGGGAAGGTCTGCGTCAGCGCGAATGACTGCTGCTGGGGCCCCACCCGGGTCTCGACGGCCTGGATGTAGTAGGCGTACGTGAAGCGGGGGTCGGGCAGCGCCCGGACCTGCCGGATTCCCTCGAGTGCCGCCTTCCACTCGTCGAATGCGGCCTCCAGACCGGGGTTGTTGAGGGCGGCATACGCCAGATAGTCGGAAAGCGTCGCACGCTCGTCGATCTCCGGCGCCCGTGCGGCCTGGCCTCCCCCGTCCTGCCCGGCGTAAGTCGCTGACTCGACCCGGCGGTATTCGTCGATGGACCGCCTCTCGCGGCTCGACGCACACCCGGCAAGCGCCGCCGCAAGCAGCGCTATCGCCGGAAGCCCGCGATACGGCCGCTTAAGGCAAGACCGGCCGTGGCCCACGAGCGCCCGCAAGATGCCCGTTTCAGACCTCAAGGCCCCTCCCCTCCCCTATTTCTTCTTCATAGTTGCTTCCGCCGGACCGCTGCCGGCGGAGTGAAGCTTCTCTAAGTATTTGTCCGGATCGCTTTCGAACCGCGGGAGACAGCCGGCGCAGCAGAACTTGACCTCCTGGCCCTTGTATACTCTCGTTACGGGCTCGCCCATGGACCCGAGCCGGGCGCCCGATACTATGCAGGTGTCCAGCGGATAGGGCCTCGGAGCTTCCGCGGCCCGCCTGGCCCTCGCTTCATCTATACGGGCGGCGTACCTGGCGGGGTCCTTTTCGAAGGCCTTTATGCAGCCGGCGCAGCAGAACCTGACGAGATGATTGTCATAGATGTAGTCCACCGGCTCCCCCGCGGAACCGAGTTTCTTGCCGGTCACCACGCAGGTCTCGAGCGGGTAATCGCCGGTCTCCGCCGCTGTGATCGCATCGTCCATCTTCTTAAGGTAGCCGTTCGGATCCGCTTCGAACTTCTTTATGCAGCCGGCGCAGCAGAACCTGATTTCGCGGCCCTCGTGATCATAGACCACAGGCTCGCCCATGGATCCGAGCTTGGCGCCCGTGACGATGCATGTGTCAAGCGGATAGGTGTCTTCGACGGCCGCCTTTTCGGTTGGGGCCGCCGCTTCCGCGGCGAGAATCACGCCGCTCATCAATATGATCATGGCCGCTGCGGCGAACAGGATCGTCACGGCATGTTCCAATCTGAACGAATTCGACCTCATGTCAAGTCCTCCTATCTCATCCGAAGATTGTTATAAACCCGCATAAGCTCGTCGACCTTCTGCTCAACGCCGGCCCTGTCGGTCGACCTGAACGCCGAGAGCACACACGTCTCCATGTGGTTCCGGAGCACAAGCGCGGATACCTTGTGCAGTGCGGCCTCCACCGCGGCTATCTGGTTCACTATGTCCATGCAGTAGCGGCGGTCCTTTACCATCTTCTGAATGCCTGCCACCTGCCCCTCTATGCGCTTGAGCCGCCCAAGGGCATCCTTTTCGAGTGTCTCGTCAATCAAATTCGTAACCCCCCTTTCCGGGCCTATTCATTAGATACCCTCTACGGGTATAAGGTTACTAATTTAATTACTTTTGGGCAAGCGAGAACCGTAAGTATTGACACGCAAAGGGCTTTCCGCCAGATTAGTATATGCCCCTATTTGGACAGACACCGCAGGGAGCCTTGACCTTATGACCATGGACAGAAAGGAATTCCCCGAGCACAAGAAGGGCGGCTATGCCGAGGTCTGGCATATCGCCTATCCGGCCGTGCTCACCATGCTCAGCCAGACCGTCATGACCTTCGTCGACGCTATAATGGTGGGGCATCTGGGCCCGACTGAGCTCGCCGCCGTGGGGCTCTCGGGTACGCTCACATGGGGGCTCTTCTCCTTCTTCAACGGCGTGGTAAACGGGGTCAACACTTTCGTCGCCCAGGATTACGGCGCCCGCCGCTTCGACGGTATCGGGCGGATGACCTGGCAGGGGGTGTATTTCGCCTTCATCTCGGGCGCGATCCTCATATTCCTGAGCCGCTTCAACATCGAATTCATGAAGCTTCTCGGTCCCGCCGACGATGTTCAGCGCATCGGGGCGTCTTATCTCGGCATCAGGCTCTGGGGCGGGGTCTTCATAGTCCTGTATATGTGCTTTTCGGCATTTCTCCGGGGAATAGGCGACACGCGCACTCCGCTCAAGATAGTGATCTTCATAAACATCCTCAACGTCGTGGGCGACTACGCGCTTATCTTCGGCAAGTGGGGCTTCCCCAGGCTCGGGACCGACGGGGCCGCATACGCCACCGTGGGCGCGAGCGCCGTGGGCGCGCTGATCTTCTTCCTGGTCTTTCTCTCAGGCAGGAGCGACAGGATGTTCTCGGCCCGCAGGGGCTGGCGCGTGAGCTTCGGCCTCATGGCGAGGCTCTCCCGCGTGGGCCTTCCCATGGGGCTGCAGTGGGTGCTGGATATGGCGAGTTTCATCGTCTTCAGCGCGCTGATAGGCAGGATCGGAACCATCGAGCTCGCCGCCAGCACCGCCGGCCTCAGGCTCATGCATCTTTCGTTCATGCCCGTTTTCGGGGTCTCAATAGCCGCGACCACGCTCGTGGGGCAGTATATCGGCTCGAAGGAAATCCCCTCGGCCACGAGGTCCGGTTACACGGCCATCAAGATAAGCATGTTCTATGCGGGGCTCATGGCGCTGCTCTTCCTGGTCATCCCACGGCAGCTCGTGATGATGATAAACCAGGACCCCGAGGTCGTGAACCTCGGCAGCGCCATCCTCCGCGTCGCCGCCATATTCCTTCTCTTCGACAGCATGGGGATCGCGAGCAACGGGAGCCTGAGGGGCGCCGGGGACACGCGCTGGGTAATGTACGTCGGCGTCGGGTTCGCCTGGTTCATCTTCGTGCCGCTGGCCTACCTGGGCGCAATCGCCCTCAAAGGCGGTGCGGTCGGCGCCTGGGCGGGTGCCACGATCTACATCATCGCGCTTGGCCTGACCTACTTTTTCCGCTTCCGCACCGGCAAGTGGAAGAGCATTAAGATATAGAAATACCCCCGCCGATACTCTAATATGTGGCGAGGAACGCGCTTAATTCCAGGCAAAGTGAGCAATGGCCGAACTACCGCAGTCAAATATCCTGTTCGTGACCCATGACACGGGGCTGATCGGCGGTGCCGAGCGCCAGCTGATCGAGCTTCTGAAGGGCCTGGACCGCGAACGCTTCAGTCCCCACCTGGCCTGCCTCGAACCCGGCGGGCCCGTGGCCGAGGGCGCCGGCAGGATCGGCGTCCCCGTAACCGTGACGCCGCGGAACTGGAGGTGGGACTTCGGCGTGATCACCCAGCTTTACGGCATCGTGAAGCGCGAGGACATAGCAATCGTGCATGCCTACCTCGGGCTGCCCGGTTTCTTCGGAGCGGCCGCGGGGAAACTCGCAGGCCGGAAGGTCATCACCACCATAAGGATAGCCGGCCCGCGGCGGCGCATCAGCGATTCCAGCGAGAGGCTCGCGTTCACGATATCCGACTGCATTATTGCCAACTCGCGGGCGGGTGTAGACCATTACTTCCGCCGCTGGCCCGGGCGGGGCAAGACGAGGGTCATATATAACGGCTACGACATCGCCGAATTCGACCCGGCCGCGACCCGGACGAGGGCCGAACTCGGCCTCCCCGAAAGCGGCCTGATAATCGGCCACGTCGCCAACCTGTCATATCTCAAGGACTACCCCGCGTTCCTGCGCGCGCTCGCCCGGGTCTTCTCGGAGCGGGACGACGCGTCGGCGGTGATCCTGGGTGACGGCGCCAGGCGGGCCGAATACGAGGCGCTTGCCGGGGACCTCGGCATCTCCGGGCGCACGCGCTTCCTGGGCCATCGCAGCGACGTGCTCGACATCGTCAGGCATTTCGACATGGGCGTCCTCGCTTCCCATCCGGACTACAGCGAGGGGCTGTCGAACAGCATCTGCGAATACATGGGCCTCGGCAAACCGGCGGTGGCAACGGCTGTCGGCGGCAATTGCGAACTCGTGAAGAACGGCGAGACCGGGTTTCTGGCGACTCCCGGGGACCCCGCCGACCTCGCCGACAAGATGCTCGCCCTCGCGGCCGACGAGGGCATGCGCCGGGCCATGGGGGCAAAGGGCCGGGAGTTCTTCCTGGAAAACCTCGGGCTCGGGACAATGGTCGGCCGGACCGAAGCCGTCTACGACGAACTCCTGAAGAGGTGAAGGTGCAAAAGCAGTCTGATCTCGGTGTCATAGTCAAGAATGCGGGCATCGACGTCTTCGGCCAGGTCTTCAGTGTCGTATTCGCCTTCGCCGCCAGCATAGCGGTAACGCGCACAATAGGGCCCGAGCTCTTCGGCAAGTACTCGCTCGCCAACAGCATCTTCCAGCTGCTCGGCATACTCGCAGTGTTCGGGCTCTCCGGCGGAGTCGTGAGACTCACGTCCAAGTACATCGCCTTGAAGGACCGCGGGCGCGTCAAGGGGACGGTCGTATCCGGCGTCCTCATCTCCAGCGTCTTCTCGCTGGCGCTCATAGGCCTTGCACTGGCGGCGGCCCCTATCCTGTCGCGGAGGCTGTACTCGCATATCGAGGGCCTGGACCTTGTGCTGAGGGTCTACGTCATAGGGCTCCCGTTCTACGCCCTGATGACCATATTGAACGGATACACCCAGGGCCTCAAGACCCTTAAACCCGGCGTGATAGTCCAGATGGTAGTTCGGCCCGTGGCGCGGCTCGCGCTGATTCTGATTCTCTTTCTCCTGGGGTTCAGGCTCTTCGCCGTCGTCGTGGGCAGTGTCGGGGCCTTCTTCTGCGCCATGATGATGGCTTTCATGTACGCCGTGAAGGCGTCGCCTTTCAATCTCCGGAAGACGGCAAAGATCGGGGTCGGCCACGAGCTCTTCTTCTACTCCGTGCCGCTTGTGCTCGCCAACTTCATGAATGTCGTGATCTCGAGATCCAACATCATGATATCGGGCCACTACCTGGACTCGGAGACGGTGGGAATCCTCAGCGCGGCCCTGGTGCTGGCGCCTTTCGTGTCCATGAGCCTGCTCTCGTTCAGCAGGATATTCGCGCCCATCATATCCGAGCTCTGGGAGAAGGGCGACCATGTCGAGCTCATGACCCAGTTCAAGACGGTTTCCCGGTGGGTCTTCACGCTGAGCGTGCCGGTCTTCTGTCTCTATATTCTGTTCGCGCCGGGGTTGCTCAACATATTCGGGGACGCATTCCCGCGGGGCACGCTGGCGCTCAGGGTACTTGCACTGGGCCAGCTGGTGAACGCCATCGTGGGACCCATAGGCTTCATTCTCACCATGACCGGCCGGCAGAAACTCAACCTCATAAACTCCATTCTGCTTGCGGCATCGAACATAGCGCTCAACATACTCCTGATCCCCAAATACGGCATCACCGGCGTGGTGCTGGCCACGACGTTCTCGCTTGCGGGCATCAACGTCGTCCGGGTCATCGAGGTCAAGGTCCTCTACGGCTTCACGCCGTTCACGCCGAACCTCTACAAACCTTTCATCGCCGGCGCCGGGGCATCCGCCGTCTTCTACCCGCTCAGCAGGTTCCTCGGGTGGACGGGCATCCCACAGACCATCGGCCTTTGTACAGCTTTCCTCATTGTCTACCTTGTAGTACTCTATGGTCTGGGACTCCGGCAGGAGCGGGAGATCCTGAGGGAAATAATGAATAGGAAGAAGCAATGACGCAGAAGGTGTTCCTGTTAGGACTGGACGGCGCCACCTGGCAGCTCCTGGAGGTGCTCATGGAGCGCGGCGTCATGCCCAATCTCAAGAGCATGGTCGCGAGGGGCGTGAGCGGCGTTCTCAATTCCACTATCCCCTATGTCACGCCGGTCGCGTGGTCAAGCCTGCTGACGGGAACCAGGCCGAGCAAGCATTGCATTTTCGGTTACAATGTGATCGAAAACCGCGAAGGCATGGTCATCTGGCTGCTCGCAAACCGGTCCAAGCTCAAGACTCCTACGGTGATGGACATGTACAGCCAGCTGGGGCGCAGGGTCATCTCGCTCAACATGCCCATGACCTACCCGCCGCGCGAGGAAGACGGGATAATCGCCACGGGTATGATGACCCCGTCGAGCGAGAGCCGGTTCTTCTATCCGCTCGACCTCATGGACGAGCTCAGGGCCCGGGGCATCGACTACAGGATCGACATAAGGCTGGAGGGAGAAGACCAGGGCACGCTCGAGGAGAGGCTGGCCACCTATCTAGCCGATGACGCGACCGCGTTCTTCGACGACCTCAAGAGCGTCACCCGGGCGAGGGAAGACGCCGTGCTCTATCTCATGGCCAACAAGGAGTGGGACCTCTTCCAGGTGAACTTCATCAGCATGGACCGCATTCAGCATTACCTGTGGCGCGAGGTCACGGGGGACGGCCCGTCGGCACTCAAGGACAGGGCTTACGAGCACTACGCCTACGTGGACTCCATCATAGGCAGGATAGTAGATGCCCTCAGGGGCAGGGCGACCATCGTGATGGCCTCCGACCACGGATTCGGCGACTACCACGGCAACTTCTACCCGGCGGTATGGCTGAAGAACCTCGGTTACTACGCGGAGGTGGGGGACCACCGGACACCCGGCCTTTTCATAAAGAGCGTCCTCAAGAAGATGGGCCTCAGCAAGAAACTCCTGAGGGTGCTGGAGAAGTCCGACAAGTCCCTGGCGAAGAAACTGATATACATCGGGACGTCCAGGGTGGACTGGAAACGCACCAAAGCATATGCGTACGTCACCAACGGCATCAGGATAAACGTGCGGGGCCGCGACCAGTTCGGCACCGTGAATCCGGGGCCGGAACTCGAAGCTTTCAGGAACGACCTCAAGAACAGACTTATGGACCTCAGGGACGAAAACGGGCACAGGATAATGAAGGATGTCCACTTCATCGAGGACCTGTACGGCGTGGCCGAGCTGGAAGAGGCTCCCGACCTGTTTTTCGAATTCGCGGACGACCACTTCCACACGGCCTACTACACGGTCACCACGGCCCCCCGTTACATCGACAAGGGCTACGCGTGGCGGCAGGGCGACCACCGCAGGGACGGCATCTTCCTGATCGCCGGCGAGGGGGTCGTCCCCGGAAAGAAGTTCACGGCGGACATAGAGGACGTTCTCCCCACGATCTTCTTCGTACAGGGCCTCCCCCAGAGCGACCGCTTCGACGGGAGAATACTCACCGAAGCCTTCACGCCCGAGTACGCGTCCTCAAGGGAATCCCCTCCCCCGTGCTCTTACGAGGCGGGCTCAATGGAAGCCCCCGAAGAGGAGGACGGAGAGGAAGTCATGGACCGCCTCAAGGGCCTGGGATATATCTAGGGGCCGGTCGGCCGCTAGAATTCCACTTTTGGAGCTTCCTGGGCTTCGGGCGCCGCTTCGAAATAGACCTCGGGCTCGGTAAGGCCCCTGCGCTTGGTGAAGAAGCTGCCGAGCACGCCGCGCTGGTAGGTATTGAATTCGCGCACGGCGTCGTTGTAGCGCTTGCGCTCCACCGAAATCCGGTTCTCCGTTCCCTCGATCTGCGCCTGGAGCGTCCTGAAGTTCTCGCTCGCCTTGAGATCGGGATAGCTTTCGACTACGACCATGAGCCTGGCAAGCATACCTTCGAGTTCCTGGGCGTTCTCGATCTTGGCCTCCTTCGACTGCGCGCCGGCCCACTGGCTCCTCAGGCTGGTTATCTCGGTGAAGAGCCCCTCCTCGTGACCCGCATACCCCTTGACCGTGCTGACGAGATTAGGGATCAGGTCGTAACGGCGCTGGATCTGCGCCTCCACCTGGGCCCATGAGGCCCCGACGTTTTCATGGAGCCGCACGGCTCTGTTGATCCCGTTGATGTACCACGATATCGCCCCGATCACCAGAACGACGATTACAACCAGCGCTATGTAGCCGCCTGCCTTCATAACCGGCACCTCCTGTTCGCCCCTTGGGCGTTTTTAATCACGCTGCCGTTTTCTCCTCCAACCTTCTACCTGCCTCCACCCCGCTGCCCGCCCCTCGCTACCAGCCTCCACCCGCGCCGCCGCCGCCGACCGAGCCGCCGCCGAACCCGCCGAACCCGCCGCCGAACCCGCCGAAGGAACCGCCCCTCCGGCCGCTACCGCCCATCCAGAAACCGGGGCCGCCCCTGATGCCGCGGCGCGTCACCATAGTGATTACAAAGATCATTATCAACAGGGGGAACAGCGAGGAGATCAGGGCCGATATGGCCCGGCGCCCGGTCAGCCGCCCGCTCTGCCCCAGGTCCTGCTCCATGGCTGAGGCGAGCGAGTCGTCATATGCGAGCGTCTGCCCGTACTCGGCCATCACGCGCTCGGCAAGCATGCGCGTCGCCTGGACCAGCCCGGCATCCTGGCGGCCTGCCCGGAAGGCGGGCCTGAGCACGTTGTAGTATATCTCATGGGCGAAGGCATCTGGTATGGCCCCCTCCAGCCCGTAGCCGGGCTTGACCCACATCTGCCGGTCGTCGACGGCCACGAGGATCAGAAGCCCGTTGTCCTCGCCGCGCTGGCCAATGCCCCAGTCCATGAAGAGGTCTATGGCATACTCCTCTATGTCCTCCCCTCCCGTCGACCGTATGGTCACGACGGCGATCTCCGCGCCCGTCTTGGCTTTCACCTCCTCCGCCATGTCATTCAGTATTCTCTCGGTTTCGAACCCTATGAAGCCGGCGAAATCGTTCACGTGACCTACAGGGCGTGGGAACTCGGCTTCCCGCCCCTGCGCGGCATGAGATACCGCTAGCAGAACCGCGCAGACGATGAGGGCGGCATACGCAGTGCAACGCCTCCATGAGGTTCTAGAGTTCATCGACCCTGCCCGCCAGTCGAGTGATCTCGTCTATGTACCGGGCCAGAACGGCATGGGCCTCCTCGCCCTCGATGCGTTCGTCGCCGGCCCTGTCGCGCAGTATCGCCAGGAAAGTCCCGGTCTCGACCCCGAAGGCGCTTCCGAGAGAGGCTACGGCTTCGGCCTTGTCGCGCGGCGGGGTTACGCCCTTGAGCCTGAGCATGCCCCGGAAGACGGGGATAAGCGAAGTCAGCGAGGCGGCGAGCACCTCTTCGGCGCCCTTCCTGCGCAGGCCGATCTCGAGGTAGGCCTGGCGCGTCCGGAGCACCGCCGCCTTGATCTGCGACTCGCATTCGAGCCGGAGGTCGGCGGGCCGGACCTCGAGCGAGGTGAAGAAATCGTCGCCCGCAATGACCACGTGACTGTCCCTTATCTCCAGGAATTCTATGGGGAATACATCGAGCGACGCCCCGATGTCGGCGGGCGTCAGCATCAGCGGCGGGACGATTCTCCTGCCCATGCCCCACTTGACCACATCCAGGAGCCTCGTCAACACTTCCTCGTCGAGCCTGTCCAGGACGACCACAAGGTTGACATTGCTGCGCTTCGGAACGAAATCGGGCCCTGTGGCGCTGCCGTAAACCGAAACCGCTTTGAGACCGGGGCCGAGCTCGGTGTCGAGGCCGGCCACGTAGTCGTCCAGATGCGCCCGGGCCCTTTCATGTATTCTCTCAAGGTTCTTGAGTTGCATTCTCATCTCCTCGCTCCACCGGAAATACTGCCCCGGCGCGGTGATTATTCGATTTGTGATCCGGATTCCCGGGTATCTGTTTCACACCAGCTGCCAGTCGCGGTTGAAGAAGCTCCGGTAGGAGAAGGCCGTGCCCACAAGCATGGTGATCGAAGTGCTGGCCACCAGCATGTATATGACAACGAGCTGAATCTTCACTGCCTCCAGCGGGTCGGCCCCCGCCAGGAGCATGCCGGTCATGGCACCGGGCATCTGCACTATCCCGACGATTTTCATGAGGTTCAAGATTGGAATGAAAGACGCTTTCACCGACCGCCGCACCAGCGGCTCAAGCGCCTTTTGCGGGCCCGCTCCAAGGCAGAGGGCCGCCTCTATCTCTCCGCGCCGCTGCTTGACCTCCGAGCCGATTCGCTCGAACCCCAGCGAGATGGCATTCATTGAGTTTCCGATTATCATCCCGCCGAGGGGGATGAGGTAATTGGGCGAGGCATCGATGATGTTGAGCGCGAGCATCACGCCCAGCGTGGCCGACGTGCCCGATAGGATCGCGATGAAGGAGATTCTGAAGGCGCCGCGCATGGACCTGGCCCTTCCCCGCGCAGTGTAGGCCGCTACCGTTATCATCGCCAGCAGGAGGAGTATCTGGTAGGGCAGCCTGTCGAGGTCGAAAATGAACTTGAGGATGAAGCCGACGGCCATGAGCTGGATGAAGCTCCTGACGGCGCCCTTGACGAGATCCCATCCGACACCCAGCCGCTTGACCTCCACCAGCAGTATGGCAATGGCCACGAGGACCGTGGACGCAATAAGCTGGCTCATGTTCGCCGCAGACTGGTTCATCCGAGTTCCCCGTCTATGAATTTGCGGGTGCGCTCATCCGAGGGCGAGCGCAGCATCCGGTCAATCTCGCACTCTTCGACCATGGCGCCGTCGATGATGAGAATCCCCCTGTGACCGAGCCGCCGGGCCTGCTCGATGGAGTGCGTCACGAAAACGCAGCTCAGACTGAGGGCGCGGACCAGGTTCGACAACATCTTCTCGATCCGGGAGGTCGCGGTCGGGTCCAGGCCGGTCGTGGGCTCGTCGAGAAGCAGCACGCTCGGTTTCAGGGCGATGCTCCTGGCTATGGAGACCTTCTGTGACTGTCCCACTGACAGGGTGCCGGCGTCCTGCGCCAGCATCTCGTCGCCGATCCCGACCAGCGACGTGATCTCCGCCACGTCCACATCCATTCCGTGCAGCCTTGCACCATAGAGTATGTTGTCGAGCACGGTGCCCTCGAAGAGAAACGGCCGCTGCAACACCATGACGACTTGCTTGCGCAGTTCCCCCACGCTGAGGGACTTCACCGGCCGGTCCATGTAGCGGATCTCGCCCGAGGTGGGGTCGTTCAGGCGGTTCAGGAGCCTCAGCAGGGAGGTCTTGCCCGACCCGGTTGGGCCCAGGACGATGGACACCTGCCCGGCGCCGACCTTCCAGTCGATGTCTTTCAGGACGGGTTTGCCGTTCCTGGCCAGCGATACACGGGAGAGTTCGAAAACCGGTTTCAGGTCCAGGCCGCTTCCTCCTTATGGTCCGCCAGCGATGATTCTACCCCTCCCTACCCTTCATGTCCACTACAGTCACACTGTGTCAGAGCGACAACACGCCGGGCCTTCCGGCATCCCGCGGCCGGCAGCGCAGCCCGGAGGGTAAATCCGTACTCGCCTCAAAACCAAGGAGATAACCGCTGGTATTTCATCCGGGTCCGGCTGCGGTATGCTTCTTGCTCTCTGTCATGGCAGGTTTGGAAAGGAGGTCCGTTATGCGCAACCTCATGCTGGCGATCCTGCTCGGCATGCTGCTGCTGGCGAGTTGCAGCATTTGCACGGACGGCTGCGACGATTGTTGTACCGACCCATGTGATTGTTGCGACTGCTGTGACTGCTGCTAGCCGGGCAGACGAGCCCTGAAGGCGAATGGGAAAGCGTCTTACTCCGCGGCGGCAGCTACTACCGGAAACGCGTTCATGGCCTCGAGGAGAACGTCCCTCGTTTCAGCGAAGGCGGCGAACTCTTCGGCGGGCACCGGGTCGGTGCGAGGGAAGTCGAGCGTGAGCGGGTTGACGTACGAGTTGTGCTTCTTGACGCGGAAGTCGAGATGCGGTCCCGTGGCAAGGCCGGTGGATCCCACATAGCCGATAACCTGACCCTGTGCGACCCGTCGGCCTTTCTTCACGCCCTTGCCGTAGCCCGAGAGATGCCCGTAGCATGATGTGTATATGCTGTTATGGCGTATCTCGACATACTTGCCAAAGCCGCCGTTCCAGCCGGCCCTGACGATTGTGCCGTCGCCTATTGTCACAACCGGCGTTCCGGTGGGCGCGGCGTAGTCCACGCCGTAGTGCGGGCGGTAGACCTTGAGAATGGGATGGTAACGTCTCGAGCTGAAGTAGCTGGAAATCCTGCGGTAGGTGAGCGGCGACTTCAGAAACACGCGCTTGACGGATTTGCCATCTGCATCATAGTAACCAGTCCCGCTCTCCCCGTAGATGTGCCTGAAAGCCAGGTGCTCCTCACCCCTGTTTACGTACCTGGCTGCATGCACATCCCCGATACCTATGTGCATGCCGTCGCAGAACCACTCCTCTACTATTATGGTGAAGGTATCGCCCTCCCGCGTATCAGTCACGAAGTCTATCTCCCAGCCGAGCACGTCGGCGAGCTTGAGCGCGATCTGGGGGTCCTCGTTGAGGTCAAGGAAGGCTTCCCAGAGCGAAGTCTCCACCGTGCCGGAAACCCTGCGCAGCGCCCCTACGACGGGTATGTCCTTCTCCTCCACGACATAGCCGGTGGAATCCCGCCGGGTCCTGTAAAGCTTGGTGGTCTCCTTGCGGTAGGAGAGCTCCTCGATCTCACCCGCGTCGTCGATCACCACTTGATAGGAATCGCCGGGCTTGACCGACTTGAGGTTGACTTCCTTGCCAAGCACGCCCAGGGCGGCCATGACGTTGGCGGCGTCTATGCCCTTCGCCGTGAGCGACACGTAGAGGGACTCGCCCGACCTGATGGTGTCGCATACGGCGGTTACCCTGGGATTGGCGCGTACGGCGGGCGGGGAAGCCGTCATGACTTCTTCGGCTTCATCTTCCCTGAGGCTCAATATGAGTACACCTATTACGATGCAGAGGACTCCGACCACCGGCACCAGAAGCCTGGGCCTGCGGTCCCGGCGGCGGGGCTGCCTGTATGTGCGCAAAGTCATTCTCCCTGGCTGAAGACCGACCTGTACTGCCCAACTTAGAGTATCGACTCCACCCACTTCAAGCTTTAAAAGGGGTCAGGTCTCAAAATGCACAAGGGGTCAGGTCTTGAAATGCACAGTCGGACCTCGGCAGGCTCCCAGTGGCTTCTCTAAGATGACGAAGCCCTGGGAGACAAGCCTGCTGTCCGCCGGCGGGCGCGACGGCGTTGCACCGAGGCTTCGTGTAGTAAAGAAGCCACCGGGGGAACGTCAAGCGACCGCATGGGCGGCTCCCTGCGGGCTTGTGCATTTTGAGACCTGACCCCTTTTAAAGGACCTGACCCCGTCGATGGCTAGTTGCCGTAGATGGTCTCGAGGCGTTCGATCTCGCCGGCGAGGTCTTCGATGAATGTGGGCGAAGCCGGATTCTGGACATTCCCTCCAAGGGAGTCCACCCGCGCGTTGGCCAGAGCGTAGTCGTTGAGCGCGAAGTAGCTCTGGGCCATGATGAGATGGAGATCATGCCAGTCAAAGGCATCGTCGTGCGCGAAAACATAACGCCTCTCCAGAGACAGCGCATTCGCCGCGTACACGGCCGCGCTGTCGAAGTGCGAAGGCCTGGTATCGAGATCGCGGTAGACGGGCGAGCTCCCGGCATACGAATCGGTCAGCACGCCGCTGGTCAGGCTTTCGGTGATGGCCGCCCCGAAGTTGTCGAGTGCCGCTGAGAGCGAGTCGAGCCTGGCATAACTCCAACCGAGCCCCGAGTAGGCCCCCGCATAGGCCGGATCGAGAGCTATCGCGCGCACGAATTTCTCTATCGCGCCCTCATAGTCGCCGGACTCGAAGAGAGTCCAGCCCTCCGCCGTCCTCGAGAACGCACTCTCCGCCGGCGCTGCGCCTCCATCGCCGCCACCGCAACCCGGCCACAGCGACAGCAAAGCGATCAAACCCAGCACAGGCCCCGGTACCCTGACTCTCCTCATTACCCCTCCTCCTACCGCAACACCGCTATCTTCCGGCCCGCAACTCCGGACGGTGATATGATCTTCACGAAGTAAATGCCGCTCGCGACCTTCGCTCCACCCTCATCGCGACCGTCCCAGGTTATGCCGTGCCTGCCGGCCGCAATGCCGCCGCTATAAAGCTCCCTCACGATTCTTCCGTCTATCCCGATGATCTCCACCGTTATTTCGCTCTCTCTCGAGACCATGTATGCGATCTCGGTGGCGTGCTCGAACGGGTTGGGCGAGTTGCAGAGTATGGTCACGCCCTCGTCGCCGGCCGGCCGGCTCGCCGGGTCTTCACTCCTCGCGAGGCTGAAGACGCCCAGCTCGCGCGTGTATGCGATTATCCTGCGCGAGGCCGCATCAAGGTAAGAATCCAGCTGCACCGTCCCTTCGCCGCTCCCGCGGCTTATACCCAGATAGGCGGGGTCGGCTACGTCCTCGCCGTAGGAGAACTCCACCCGCGCGTAGTCGGCGAGATCCAACTGGCCATGGGTCACTTCATAAGAGCTAAGCGCCCCGCCGCTACCGGGCGCGCGTTCCCATATCAGGACATACCCGTCGCGGGCGGCCGCGCCCGGAGGGACGGCCAGGCCGAATGCACCGTCCGCGCTCGCGGCTGAGCCGCCGGATGAGACGAATATGAGCGACGACGAGAACTGCCGCTCGGCGCTTCCCGGGTTGAGAGCCAGATCCCGGGCGCGGGCCTTCAGGGTAATGACCCCCGTCGCATACAGGCCATAGTCACCCCTGTACACATACTCATCCGAATCCGCGGTCTCCATGCTCACGTCACCGTCGTTTACCGTGACCCGGAGGCTGTCCTCAAGCAGCGCCTCCGAGGCCATTACATAGATGTCCAGGTAGTTGGAGAGGTACGGGTTCTGGAGAACCGATATCGCAAGGTCCGGTCCTGTCTGGTCCAAAGGAGCGGCGCTCGCATTGGCCCGCGCCGAATAATTGGGCGCGGCGTCCGTGGCGAAGACCGAGTAATAATACGTCGTGCCGTTGGCCAGGCCCGCGTGTACAAAACTGTCAACGGGCGCCGGGGTCCCGGCCGGGTTCGCGACCTCACCATCCATGGGCCCCGTCGGGTAAGAGGTCGTCGAGTAGACGATCCTCACGCCCGCAAGGTCGGCGTCATCCGGATTGGTCCACTTCAAGGTGACGCGGGCGTCGCCTGCTGATGCCGTAAGCGCGGTCACCGGCCCCGGCGGCGTCTCGTCCCTGGGAAGCGCGAAGACCGCTGCTCCGTTGGAGTAGTTGAGAAGAGTGTCCGCCGTGAAGGCCGCATAGTAGTGCGTGACGCCGTTTTCAAGCCCCGTGTGCATGAAAGTGTCCGCGCTGGCCGGCGCCGCCGGGAAGACACCGGAATTGCCGTTTTCGACCGCGAGGCCCTCCCCGGGCGTGTTGGGATAGGCCGACGTCGAGTAGCGGAGGACCGTGTACACGAAATCGACCTCGCTAGGGTTCAACCAGGAAAGTGTCACGGTCGAATCCGAAGCCACGGCGACAAATGATCTGACCTCGCCCGGAGGCGTATCGTCGATGCCCGGTGTTCCCCCCGTGTACACTGCGTCCGAGTAATTGGGTATGGCGTCGAAAGAGAAGGCGGAGTAAAGATAAGTCACGCCGTTTGTAAGACCGCCATGCACGAACAGAGTGTCATTCCCGGGGTCTCCCAGGAATACCCCGCCAGAACCGTTTTCCACCGGGCTCCCGTCCGTCGGCAGCGACGGGTAGTTGACCGTCGAGTACCTGACAAGCACCCCGGCGAGGTCATCATCCGAAGGGTATGTCCACGAAAGCGCGATGCGGCCGTCTCCCGACTGCGCGGAGAAATAGAGCGCCTTGGCCGGCGGGGTCACGTCCGCGGGCGTGGCCGAATCCAGCTGGGCCGAGATGCTGATATAGGCCTGGTTATAAGCGTAACCTGCATAGTAATAAGTGACGCCGTTGGTAAGACCGGTTTGGTCGAAAGTGTCCGATGCGGCCGGCTCGCCGGGGAAATAGCCGAACATGCTGTTTTCGACGGGCGTCCCGTCGAACGGACCCGTGGGATAGCCCGTGGTCTTGTAGACTATGAACGCGCCTTCTATGGGCTCACCGGGCAGGGTCCAGGTGAGCCTGTTCGACGCGTCGCCCGGGCTGGAGGTGAAATAGGTCAGCATCGCCGGTATCTGCGAGCCGCACCCCGCGTCCAGCGCCCCGATCCGGCCGCAGCCGTAACCGGAGATGCAGGGCGAGATATCCTGCAGGAGATAATTGCCGTCAGACCGGTCGCAGTACATGGGGTCTTCCGAGAAATTGCCGCCGCCGTCGGTGCCGCCGGTGATGACTCCGACATTGCCGTCAACATCGCAGCAGTCCACGGAGGTCGAGGCCGAACCGCAGTATATGCCGGGGCCGCCCGCCGTCCCCGTGACGATGCACTTGCTTACGAAGCCGGAACTGGCCGCATCGAAGTAGATGCCCGCGAGCCCGGAGTTATCCACGACCGTGCAGTTCAAGATGAACGGTGACGAACCCTTCGCCATTATGCCCGCGCCCGAGGCCGCCGAGTTGTTTGCCACGACGCATCCGATGATGCCGGGCGATGCGTTCGTTATGACGATTCCGCCGCCCGCCGTCGGGCTCTCCGCACCCTCAAACGTGAGGCCCAGGACCCGGCAGGCATTGGTAACGCCTGTGAGGCTGAGCACCGCGGCATGGGCGCCCGGCGCCGCGAAGAGGCCGGCGGCGTCCACCACCGTGCTCTCCGGCCCGGCTTCGCTCATAAGCACTATGTCCTTGTCGATCTCCAGCGAGCCCTCGTTGTACGTTCCCGGCGCGACGAGCACCGTGTCGCCGTGGTCCGCGGCCGCTATCGCAGCCTCGATGGTGGCGTACTCACCGGGCACGTTAAGCACGGCGCCGGTGGCCAGGGACGTCCCCCTCACGCGGATGCAGACGTCGCTCTGGACACATGGCCCGCATTCCGGGACCTCGGTGACGTCGGTCCAGCTCGTGCCGTTAGGGCTTACGTAGCAGTTGCCGGGCGATATCGGCCCGTAGTTATCGAGCGCTATTGGATAGTCGAAAGAGTCGTTGGTTATCTTGACGACCACGTATATATCATTGGTGGCGCTCACCACAACCGGGCTCGAGAGCGGAATGGAGTGATAGCCGTACCCTTCGGTGGTGTTATCCAGCTCGCTGGCGAGCTCGCCCAGGAGAGCGCCGCCGACATAACCGTCGTATATATAGACGTCCACATCCGTGGCGGCGTCGGTGGTCCAGAACTCGACCTGCTCCAGCAGAACGGGTTCGTCGGGAACGTATTTGCAGAAGGCCCAGGCCGTGGTATTCTCGTAACCGAGCGTGGTCCCCATGAAGCCGGCGTCATCGTGGAAGAATAGTCTGCCCTTGGGGTCATAGGGCTGCCAGTCGTAAATGGTCGAGGCCCACGAGCCGATTCCGGCCGAACCATAGGCGATGTAGAAGAAGCCGTCTTCGCCCCAGTCGTCTCCCCAGGAGTTCCTGACTATCCACGCGCCCTGGCCGCCGGCATGCGAAAGCGTATCGTCCCAGCCCACGACCAGAACGGCGTGGTCCAGGACGCCCGGGCCCTCATAGAAAAGGGTGTAGGAGCCGTCATAAGTGCTGAACTCGGTGGGCCAGCCGAGACCGTTGGCGGCGACCATGGCCACGAACATGGGCCCGTAGTTGTAAATGTAGTCCTTGAGGGTCGCGGTAGGCGCAATGTCTTCTCCGGATATCTGGAGCCAGCCCGTGAGCGTGAAGTAGTACGGGCAGCCGTCCTTGCAGATCCGGTTGCGCGGGTCGAAGGGGTCGCATGATGCGAGGGCTATGCCCTGCTGGGAGAGAAAACTGGCCACCATGGAGGCGTTGCCCCCGTAGCAGCTCGCCAGGCCTGTATTGAGAGCCCACCAGTCGCATTCCTTGACGTTGTTCACCGAGAAATCGTAGAGCGGGCCGCCGTCGATGAGGATGGCTGATTCGAAGTTGCCGAGTGCCGCGATGGCGTAGCAGCAGCCGCAGTTGCCCTGGTCGATGACTTTCGTGACGACTCCAGCATCGCGCCAGTCGAAGCGCTCGGGAAGAGCCGTGAGGCTCCGCGGCGCCCGCGCCTTGATATGCGAGAAATCGCCCGGCGGGGGCACGAAACCCGTTCTGGAGGGCCCCTCTATGGACTCGGGCGGGCCGAAAACTCTTACCCTGGCCACGGGCTCGGCAGCATCCGCGTAAGCCGCCACGCCCATGGCGAAGAGGGCGAGCAGAATCGCCGGCACCACCATGCGCGAAAAATCGGCAACCAGTCTAGTCACTGTCTTCTCCTTCGGCAGTATAAGTTTGGTCTCAATAACAAAGATAACCACAAACAGCCATATCTGCAACGCGGCAGGCGGATTAAACCGCCTGCCGCTTATCTGTACCGGCCCATGTGGCCCCAAATGCCTTCCGCCGCCGCTAAGGCGCCCCTTCCGGGACCTGGATCATGCCATTTCGGACGGCTCGTCCCCGGCCGCCGGGGCCTCGGGCGTCTGCCCGCCGCGACTCTCTTTCCAGATCTCGCTGATGGCTGCCACGCCGCCGAGCGCGGCCGAAGCTTCATAGGGCAGGAATATCTTGGTCGCCCGGCCGTCGGCCATGCCGCGCAGCGTCTCCAGGTACTTGATGGCGATAAGGTCCCTGGTCGGGCGGCCCCTGTGAATAGCGCCATAGACTTTGGTGGTGGCCTCGGCTTCGCCGTCGGCCACCGTGGTGAGCTTGAACTTGTTGGCCTCCGCCACCCTGCGGATGGCTTCGGCTTCACCTGTGGCTTTTAGAATTGCGGATTCGCGCGCGCCGTCCGCCACTTTGATGGCCGCCTCCCTCTGACCCTCCGACTCGAGAACCATCGCCCTCTTGTCACGCTCGGCCTTCATCTGGCGGTGCATGGCCTCGGTTACGTCGGCGGGGGGCTCGATGCGCTGAAGTTCCACGCGCACGATTCTCACGCCCCATTTGTCGGTGGCATCATCAAGCACCGTGCGGAGCCTGGTGTTGATGACTTCTCTCGATGTGAGCGACTCGTCAAGAGCCATGTCGCCCACTACATTCCTCAGGTTGGTCTGGGCGAGTTTCACTGCGGCCACCGTGAAATTGGCGACGTTGTACTTGAGCTTGACCGGGTCGGTAGCCTCGTAATAGACGACGGCGTCCACGGTCACCGAAACATTGTCCTTGGTGATCACGTCCTGCGGGGGAACGTCCACGACCTGCTCGCGCATGTCCACTCTCTTTATGTTCTCCGCGAATGGGATGATGAGGGTCAGCCCGCTGCTCACCGTGCGCTGGTACTTGCCGAGACGCTCGACGAGGCCCTTCTGGTATGGCTGCACGATCTTCATTCCGGTGACAGCCATGATCAATATCAGCACCCCGACTACTATGGCTAACGGTTCCATTTCTTCCTCCTTATTCCCGGGGGCCCTGGCCCTCTGTCTTCTCCACCACCAGATGCGCGCCCTCGACTCTTACCACCCTGATCTTCGTGTTGACTTCGACCTTCGACTCGTCGGCGGTCGTCGCCCTCCATTCGTCCTTCTTTATGCGAACCCGGCCGCTGTCGCTTATGGGGTCGATGGCCTCGATGACGAGACCGCTCTGGCCGAGGAGCCTGTCGACACCGGCTCGCTCGGGCGGCTCGTGTGAGAAGCGGTCGGCGAGACGCCTGGAGGTCAGGACGAGACCTCCCGAGATCCCCAGGAAGCAGATCCACTGCAGCCACCCGGGCAGGTCGAGAAAGTTGATCAGGGCCGCCACTCCGGCCCCGACCGCGAACGGAAACAGGAAGAAGCCCGCGGTGAAGATCTCAGCCACGGTAAAAATGGCCGCTATGGCCACCCATATCCAGAACATCACTGAGAATTCCAATTGCTCGCCCTCCTGCTGGTGTGTCGTTTGAGGCCATTCTATCCGCGCCCCGACCGGGGGTCAAGCGTTGTCCCATGCTCACGCCTCCAACCTGAATACGATGTGCGGCATGCGTTTATTCGTACAGGCAGAGCAGCGAGATCCGGGTAGGGAGCCCTGGTTTTGGACTTGATACCCGGCCGGGCGTCCCCTATGATGCTGGGCGGGAGCATACGAGGAGGTAGACGCATGAGACGAGCCGCCATAACCCTGCTTGCCGCCGCCGTCGGTTCCATGCGTTACTTCACCAGGGGCGAGAGCGAGATGCAGTCGTCTGTCCGGGAGATGCTCAAGAAGTTCCCGCCCGAATAGCGCGGGACTATGCCGGAACGCAGTCGCCGAATCCGGTCTGCGCCATCTTCTCCTTCTTCTTCATGAGATCGCCGTACTCCGCCGGGTCCACGAAGGCCACGATGCGGCAGATGCTCGACTCGCCGTTTACGAAGCGCCAGGGGAAACACCCTATGGTGACGCGCTGGTTAAGAACGAGGTCGATGTCGCCGCCCAGGTTCTCCGCATGCACTATGGGGCAGTGGAAGAGCGCGATGTGCATGAGCTGGTAGTGGTCCGGTGGAAAGAGGTCGTCCAGGCCCTTGCCGTACTTCCCTTTGAGGAACGCATCGGCCTTGTCGGCCTCCTTCGGCATCCAGTCCCGTATCTTGGTGTTCATGGGATGGTCGGCCGAACCGCAGTCGACGCCTATCCACCTGAGGTTCTTCTTCTTGGCCCAGTCGGCGAACTCCATCTGGGGCCCCGGGTGGCGTATCATGTAGCGCACTTCGTCGGCGCGGGGCTGGTCCCAGGCGTACTTGTGATAGCCCGTGTTGATAATGAGGATGTCGCCGTCCCGGACCTCCACCCTGTCCTCGACGTCCTTCGACGAGTAGAGCCCGTAGTCCTCCGCCATGTCGCTCAGGTCGACGACTACCCCGGGCCCGCAGAGATAATCGTTGAGCGGCAGGCTGGCGATGTCGCCCCCGTGGGTGCAGAAGTGGACAGGACCGTCCAGATGCGTGCCGACATGATTGCTCGTGGTGATGAGCTGGCCGTTGGCGCCGTTGGGGGCCAGGCGCTTGAAGAACTTGATCTGAAGCGGTTCATACGTGGGCCAGGGCGGCGTCATCACGCTCAAGGGCTGCGTCAGGTCGACCAATCTGAATCCCAGTTCTTTCATCACAACCTCCAATACGTTCTAGCCACTCCCGGGTGACTGCCTGATTGTGTCGCAGAATGCCTCGAATGCCTCCTCGAATACCGAGATGGGCGGTTCCACCAGCCCGGCCCCGACCTGGCCTATGCCGGGCTCCCGGTGGGCGATCCCGGTGTTGACGGCGGGGACGATACCGCGCTCGACGACCTTCAGAACGTCTATGCCTGTCGGCGTTCCCCGGAATGCCAGCCCGGGAATCCTGAAGTTCCTGCTCTCCCCGACTGTGATCTCGTACATGGCCAGCGTGAAGCGGTTGGCGTCCGCCGGCGTGCCGCCCACGAACTCCACTATCGCGGGGGCAGCGGCCATGGCGAAACCGCCGATGCCGTAGGTCTCGCAAATCGTGCTGTCGCCGATATCGGGGTTGGCGTCATCGTCACCGTAGCCCGGGAAGTAGAGTCCCATCACTCTGGGGGCGGGCGCGGTGAACCACCTCTGGCCGAGCCCGCTGACGCGGATCCCGAAATCCGTTCCATTCCTTGCCATGGCCGTGAGCACCGACGAACCCTTGATATTCATGGCCGGGTCGAGCGCACACTTCCCGGCGGGCATGGTGAGGTTAAGGAAGAAGTGGTCGTTGGAATGCATGAACTTGAGGACGTCGGCTTTGTCCTTCTCGCTGGCGCTCGCCTGGACAATGGACGGGGCCAGTTCCCTTATGAGCAGCGACGTGCCCGCCTTGTTCCTGTTATGTCCCTCATCGCCCATCTGCAGCGCCTGGGCGATCAACATCCGGAGGTCTACCTCGCCGTGCATCATGAGCGCACGCTCGAGCACCGGGGCCAGCGATTTCTCCATCCACCGGAGCCGGTCAATGACTTCGCCGCTGTAGGCGCCGTAGCGCAGGACCTTCCCGAGCCCTTCGTTGAGCGTGCAGTAGGCCCGGTTGCCGCGCTCTTTGTTCTCGATGATCCAGACGGGCATCGAAGGGGAGACTATGCCCGCCATGGGGCCCACGGCGCCGTGATGATGGCAGGGCTCGAAGTCTATCTCCCCCGAGGCGGCTAGTTCGCGCGCCTCTCTCTCGCCCTTCGCCTTGCCTTCATATATGAGAGCGCCGATCACCGCGCCCCTCATGGGGCCGCACATGCGTTCCCATGTGACGGGGGGCCCCGCGTGCAGAATGAGGTTCTCCCGCATCCCCGGGATGTCCCTGAGGGCCCTGCCCACGCCCACGATGAAGGGATGCGAGGCGTTTATGATCTCGAGCGCCCTGGCGTTGGCCTCCTCTATGAAGCGCTCCGCTGGGACCTGCCTGCCGCCGGCCGTCACGTTGCGCGAGCGAAGGTCCGAAAGCATAGAGTAGAGCTTCTCATTCCCGGCGCAGGGCATCTCCCAGTCGATGTCGACGACGGGCCTGCCCTGCATGCGGACGGAGTCGGCGAAGAGAGAGCTTCCGAGATTCCCGACCACGAGTTCGGACTTGAAGAGCTCGCGAATCTTATCCATGTCTCCCACCTGTGATTGTCGCCACGATCCGGCACGCCGCCTCATTGGTTTCCGCCACCACGGCGCCTGCCGATTCGAGCTTCCGCTTCTGGCCGGCATAGTCCTGGGGATCGTCGTAGGTCCCGCACAACCCGGCCACGACGGCGGGGCCGCCGCGCCCGTGTTTCTTCCTCAGTTTGAGCAGCGCCTCCGCGATCTCGCCTCCCGGGTCCATATTGCAACCGTAGCCGAGGACCACATCCATGAGAATGACCGCGACCTGTGGGTCCTCAAACTCCTTCGCCAGCCGCGTGAGCTTGTATGACTGGTCGATCATCGGATGCGCCCGCCCCCTGGTGAAAGTGTCGTCACCGAGGTCGACTATGGTGTGCCCGGCGCTCGCCGAAGGGTCATCGAGCAGTGACGTCCCGTGGAGCTTCATGTTCGTGCTTATCGCGCCGAGAGATGACCTGAGCAGGAAGACCGCCTCCTGGCCGAGCGTGCCGCCGCCGAATAGGCCGCGGACGAATTTCCGCCCGGGGCCCGGCCCGCCGCTCAGGTCGCCGGCGATTGCGGGAGATTCCGGGGCGCCCTGTAGTCCCTTTTCCATGCCGGCCGATTTCGCGGCCTGGCGGGCGGCGTCCGCGAGCGTATCCGCATAAACGAGATTGTCCTCGGCCGGTCTCGCGGCCTGCCCGGCGAACCATATCACGCAGGGCTTGCCGCTTTTCCTTGCAACTTCGAGGATGTCCCGGCCCGTGGCCTCGCCCGGCACCTTGGAGATGATGACGATTACGTCCGTCTTCTCATCGGCGGAAAGGGCCTCAAGGCCCATCAACGTAGTGGCTCCTCCCACGGGCTCCGATACGTCTCTGCCGCCCGTTCCGATGAGCTGGGATATGCCGGCGCCGAGCCGGGCGAGCACGCAGGAGACTTCCTGCGCGCCGGTACCCGAGGCCGAGACGATACCCACGTTCCCGCGGGGGACCGCGTTCGCAAACCCGAGCCCCACGCCGTTGATGATTGCCGTTCCGCAGTCCGGGCCCATGACCAGGAGCCCGCTTGCGCGCCCCAGCGCCTTGAGCCTGATCTCTTCATCCAGGGGAACATTGTCGCTGAAGATCATCACATGCCTGCCGGCGGCGAGGGCGCGCTGTGCTTCCCGGGCGGCGAACCTGCCCGGCACCGAAATGAACACCAGGTTGAGGTCCGGGCGCGACTTGATGGCGCCCCGCAGGCTCCGCGGCTTGTAGGCGTCATCGAGAGCGGGCGCCGCGCCTCCCTCGATCTCCTGCCTCACGAGCCGCAGCGCTCCTTCCAGGCCGGCCTCATCGGCGGCGTCGATAGCGATAATGAGGTCGTTCGCCGTGGCGCCCTTCGCGGCCCCGGGATCGAACCCGGCTTCCCTGAGGAGCATCAGGTTGGTATCTGTGGCCATTGCGACCATGGCGCTGGCTACGCCGGCGGCTTCAGCGGCCTTCTTCGAGACCCTCATGAGGCTCACCGAATCCAGATAGGTTGATTTCTCGATCAGTATCTTCTTCATTGACGCTCTCCGATTGCTTCTGCGGCCTCAAGATAGCATAACACACCGGCGAGCATGTCCTGTCCCGAAGTCGCGCCCAGCTCCATGAGCCGCCGAGCCGCGAAGTGGACCCGGCGATCGTCCCCGCCCGCAAGAGCCCGCAGCAGGAGCGAGAGCGGTTCGGGAAGGAAACCCGCCAGCGCCCCTTTGAGCATGAAGAACGCCGGCACCGTCGTCATGGACCTCTCTATGCCGAGTGCCCGGGCGGCTTCGCCCCGGCCCTGGCCGCAGCAGGCGAAGAAGTGGGCGGCGCCGATGAATCCCACCAGGAAGTCATCCCCCGAGGGGGTAAGCCCCCTCCCCAGCCCCACCGCGCGCATCATGGCGCGGCAGGCCCGCTCCATGTCCGCAAGCCGCCACGCCGCGGCCAGTTCACCTCTTATCGCCCGGCACTCATTCGCCAGCGCCGCCTCCAGGCCATCGGCGGCCCCGGCATTATCGAGAAACGGCGAGGCGGTCTCCATGCCCGCAAGCGATCTCAGGAGGGCAAAGGCGCGGCAGGCCGGCCGGGAGGCACTTGCGCGCTCAAGCGGCTCCAGCCAGGGGTTCCAGGGGGCGGCCCCTCCCAGGCGAACCACCGCCCGCCCGCCGCCCAGCACAATGCCGGACGCGCTCAGCTTCGCCGGCTCTCCGGCCCGGGCACCGAGCAGTGCTTCCCCGGCCCTCCGGTGTTCGCCTGCGTCGAGCAGCACGGCATGGGGGTGCATGGGAATATCCGGGGCGTGAACGCTCACCCAGGCGCTCCCGGGCCCGGCGTCCCCGCACAGGATATTCACCGTGCTTTCGAAGGCCGAGTGGACCGAACCGCACACGGCGCCACGATTCAACTGGCCGAGGATGAAAGAACTGATTTTCTGAGCCTGATGCGTCATCACTTACCCGCGAGGTTTCCTTTCAGGGCGAAATATACCCTTTCAGGGCTCAAGGGGAGTTCACGCATGCGGACTCCGGTGGCGGCGAAGAGGGCGTTGGAGATGACCGACGGCACCGATATCATGGGGTGTTCGGCCACCCCGCGCGCCCCGAAGGGTCCCTTGTCATGCGGCGTTTCAACGAACACCTGCACCATCTCCAGGGGCACGTCCCTTACCGTCGGGATCTTGTAGTCCGTGAAAGAGGGGTTCAGCAAGTGTCCGTCATCGTCATATACATAATGCTCCGATACGGTGGTCCCCAGGCCCTGCACCGTTCCCCCGAGCACCTGCCCCCTGCAGAGGGCCTCGTTGATCACCCTGCCCACGTCGAAAGCCGAGACTATCTTTACTATCTGTATGTCACCGGTCTCAACGTCCAATTCGATTTCCACGCCGTGGGCGCCGTATGTCCAGTTGAGAGCCGGCAGCCCCTGGCCCGTCTCGAGGTCCAGGTTGGTGAGCCCCTCGGCCACGTACCTGCCCCTTCCGATCACCGGGCCCCCGATGGCATGGCCGTCGGGGAACTTGTAGCCGAGAACGACATCCTTGAAGTCGAGGCCCCTGGACTCGTCGCCGCGCACATAGACTCTCCCGTCGCCGTAATCGAGGTCCCCGGCCGGCACGGCCAGCGCCTGCGAGGCCGTCTCCTTGATCTGGCTCATGGCATCGGCGCAGGCGCGCTCGATACAGAGGCCCCCCATGACGGTGAACCTGCTCGCGACGGTCTGCCAGTCATAGGGGCTGTAGTCGGTGTCCTTGGCCCATACGAAGTGTATTTTCTCCATCGGCATCCTGAGATGATGCGCGGTCATCTGGGTGAGCGAGGTGCCCGTTCCCTGGCCGTAGTCGACGCCGCTGACCATGACATTCACGGTGGCGTCTTCGTTGAACTTCACGATGGCGCTCGAGGCCGTGTTGGATGGCATCGCGGGCGCCTTGTGGAGCACCGCAATGCCCTTGCCCCGGACCCTGCCCTTCGCTGATGGCCTGCCGGGCGCTTTGCCCCACTCGATGCCTTTCGCCGCCTCTTCGAGGCACTTTCGCACGCTGCCCGTCGCGACCGTGATCTCCTCGCCCGTGACGGTTCTGGAGCCGATGTCCAGGAGGTTCTTCATCCGGAACTCCATGGGGTCCATATCGAGCTCATGCGCGATCATGTCCATCTGGGACTCGACGGCCCAGAAGACTTCGACATGCCCGAACCCGCGATAGGCCGTACCGAAAGGCTTGGTGGTATAGACGGTGAGCGAGGCGATGCTGACGTTCTCTATGTCATAGGGGCCGGCCCCCGAGTACCCGGACGCCCGCCCGATATTGACTCCGTAGTCGGCATAGGCCCCGGCGTCCCACACGTACTCGATCTCCTCGGCGAGGATGCGCCCGGCGTTGGTAACCCCGGTCTTGATTCTCGCGTGGAGGCCCTGCCTGCAGGGAAGGGTCTTGAACTCCTCGGTGCGCGTCGCTGTTATCTTGACGGGCCTGTAGCCGGCCGCCTTCGAGAGCACTGTGACGAGGGGTTCGAGATGAATGCCGGCCTTGCCCCCGAAGCCGCCTCCCACGGTGGGCACAATGACCCTTATCCTGGCATGCGAGATGCCCAGCGCCGCACTCAGGAGGTCCCTTACGGCGAAGGGCGACTGGGCCGAGGTCCAGATCTGTATGCTGCCGTCGGGCCTGTAATGCGCGATGGATGAATGGGTCTCCATCGGCACATGCTGCACCTGGGGTACGTAGAACTCGTTCTCGACTACCCTGTCGCATCCGGCGAAGGCGCCGTCCGGGTCGCCCTTCTTGAGCCTGAAGTTATTGGCAATGTTGGACTTCTCCACCGGGCAGAAGACGCCCTTGACGCAGTCATACGTATGGAGGAACTCGTGGACGAGCGGGGAGCCCTTGCTGAGGGCTTTCCTCGCGTCGAGCACGGGCTCCAAGAGGTCGTATTCGACCTCGATGAGTTCGACGGCTTCGCGCGCAATGTCCTCGCTCACGGCGGCGACAGCCGCGACGGGCTCGCCGAAGTAGCGCGTTTTGCCGGCGGCGAGTATGGGCTTGTCCACCATGTAGAGGCCGACCCTGTAGGGGAGATCCGCTCCCGTCAGCACGGCCTTAACCCCGGGCAATGCGCGGGCGGTGTCGGTATTGATGCTCACTATCCTGGCATGCGGATGGGGACTCAGGAGCATCTTGGCGTAGAGCATGCCCGGCAGCCTCATATCCGGAGTATAGACGGCGCTCCCCGTGACTTTTTCGACCCCGTCGATTCTGGGAACTGATTTCCCTATGAGGTCATCGGCCATGCTCTCGCTCCCTGCGCGCTCCCTCCAGGATGGCGCTGACTATGGACGTGTATCCCGTGCAGCGGCAAAGATTGCCGCATATGGCCTCTTTGACTTCCTCCTCGCTGGGCTGCGGGTTCCGCATGATGAGAGCGCGCGCCGACATCACCATGCCCGGAGTGCAGAAGCCGCACTGAATGGCGCCTTCGTCTATGAAGGCCTGCTGAAGCGCGCTGAGGTCCTCTCCGTTTGCCTCGCCCTCTATGGTGCGCACCTCTTTTCCTTCGGCCTCCACCGCCAGCACCACGCACGAGTTCACAGGCCTGCCGTCCAGGATCACGGTGCACGCGCCGCATTCCCCACTGCCGCATCCCTCCTTGGTACCGGTAAGCGCAAGGCTCTCCCTGAGGGCGCGTAGCAGCGTCCAGTGGTCCTCAACGCTCAGGTTCACGCGTTCGCCGTTCACCGTCACTTCTATATCGCGCATCAGTTTCCCCTCCCCATCCTCTCCTCGAGAAGACAGAGGGCCCTTTCCACGAGGAGCTCGACCATGCGGCGCCTGTACTCGGCGCTGGCCCGCAGGTCGTCGATGGGCGCTATCGCTTCAAGCGCCGCTTTGACGGCCGCCTCGCGCAGGTCTCCTATTCCGCCGCCCGCCACTTCGCCGAGGCCGTCCAGGAGGAGCGGCCGGACCGCGACTGCGCCCAGGCCGAGCCTGAGCCCTTTTCCCCCGCCTGCGGCCGCGGCCACGTTGACCGTGGCCAGGTCATGGCCTTTGATGCGCCGGCGCTTGACGAAGGCGGAGACCACGTCCCCCGGGGGGGGCAGCGTGATGCTCCTTATGACTTCATCCTGCGCAAGGCAGGTCTCTTTGACGGACGTGAAGAAGTCGTGGGCCGGCACCGTCCGCTCCCCCGACGGCGAAACGGCGTTCACCCGGGCTCCCAGAACGATGAGAGGCGGGCCCAGGTCGCAGGCCGGGGAGGCGTTGCAGATGTTGCCGCCCACGGTGGCGCGGTTTCGGAGCTGATAGGTCGCAAGCACAGAAGCGGCGTCGTGAAGGGCCGCCATCCCCGCCGGCAGGTCGCCGAACTCCAGCAGCTCGTTCACGGTTACGCAGGCGCCTATGGATATGCCCCCGTCAGCGGCAAGCTCGATCTCCCTGAGCTCGGGAACGGCCTTTACGTCTATGATATGCGCGGGCGCGCACGTCCCACTCTTCATGGTTATGAGGAGGTCGGTTCCGCCCGCGAGAATCCGGGCGTCGGGAGAGTGCTCTACGAGCAGGCCCAGTGCCTCGTCGACTGTCTCGGCTCTATGGTAGCGGAACCTCGGAAGCAATAGCACCTTCCTGTTTCGGTAAACGCTTGCATAAAAGCAGGCTCTAGATTAGACTAGGTGGTTCTTGGATTCAAGTGATTTCAGGCGATTGACCGGTCAGTCACCCTAAGGAGATGAGGAGATGTCTCAGCTCGAAGAAGTCCTGAGACCGCCCGAGAAGGACCTTCCGCCCTATCCCGCCAAGTACATCGTGCTGGCGAGCGGGGAGAGAATGGTCATCCGGCAGGCCAGGCGCGAAGAGGTTCCCATCCTACTGCCCGACGTGGCGGCCCTCACCGCGGTCGAGCGCGACTACTACGACATCGTGGCTGCGAGGGCCTACGCGGAACTCCTGGGATGGCTGAGATACCGGGTAAGAGATGAGTACTGCCTCGTGGGCCTCATAGACGGCGTGCTCGTGGGTCTCGTGAACGGCCGTTCGCTGAGCGGGAAGGTTGGAGTCAGTTTCCACACGATCGCGATGAAGAGGGGCCTCAGGGTTGGGGCGCATCTCTTCGCGGCCAAGATGGAGTATCACATAGAGTATCTGAACCAGAGCGAAGTCTACATTGTCGCCGAGAGTCCCATCGGCTTCCGGAGGTGGATGATCGAGTACGGCCTCGAGAAGCGGCCGCAGGTCCACCACGAGCTCGGAGGCGTGATGTCATGGTCGCTCACACGGGACCTCTACTTCGAGTCCAAAGACAGGCTCGTCGTCGGCGAGCGCCCCGTGCCGGCGGACCTCCTGGAAAAGGCAAAAGTGATAACGCCGGTCGAGGAAGACGTGCTCATCAAGCAGGTGACCGGCAGGATAAGGCAGGCGGAGAGTTGAGAGACGTATATGTAATAGGCGCGGGCATGACCAAGTTCGGAAGGGCGGGAGACTGGACGCTCATAGACGTGCTTGAATACGCCGCGGTACAGGCACTTAAGGACGCCGCCCTCGAGGTGAAGATTGATAGCGTCCTGGTCGCCAACATGGGCGCCGGGATTCTGAATCACCTGTCGGGAGTGGGCTCGGCCATGGTCGACAGGCTCGGCCTGCTGCCCGCATCGGCGGAGACCGTCGAGAACGGGCCGGCCTCGGGGGGCTCGGCAGTCAAGCTCGGCGCCATGGCCGTAGGGTCGGGCGCCGTGGACACGGCCCTTGTCATCGGCGGCGAGGTGATGCGTTCGGTCACGGGTTGGGAGGCCACCGACTTCGTGGCCACGCTTTCGCATCCCGAGGCCGAGTACATCTACGGGGTGACGCTGCCGTCGCTCGCCGGCATGTTCGCCCGGCTCTACATGGATAAATACGGCATAACCCCGGAACACCTGGCCATGGTCGCCATAAAGAACCACCGGAACGCAATGAAGAACCCCAATGCGCACATCCAGCAGCCCGTGAGCATGGAGGGCCTGCTCGAGAGGCCCGAAGCCGTCGTCAACAATCCCTATGTCGCCGAGCCGCTTCGCATGTTCGACTGCTGCCCCGTGAGTGACGGGGCGGCCGCGGTTGTGCTGTGTTCCCGCGAAGTCGCGGAGAAGACGGGGAAGCCCCTTGTGAAGATCGCGGGCTTCGGGCAGGCCACGGACACGCACGCGGTCCATGAGCGCAAGGACCCGACGGAGCTC
>CAZSBE010000011.1:43060-45803 GCA_964604955.1 uncultured bacterium | reverse complement strand
GAGGAGTAATGGGCGACGAGAAGATAGACGCCGATGAGGAACGCGAGACACACTATAATGACCCACATAAGGACGCGGAATTTTCTGTCCAGAACGCCCTCCTCAGTCTCGAGCGCGAGAGCCGCTACCTGTTTAGCATGAGGCGCCCGGCCGGGCAAGGAGTAAATGGACCCGGGCCTGGCCATCAGAGGCTGCCCAGGAGCATTACCGCAGCGAGGCCGATCAGGATCAGGCCCCCGATCCTCTCGGCCGCGGCAGTCAGACAAAAACCCCTGCTCCCTCCGGGGGAGCAGGGGTTGACCGAGTAAACAGGCGCTATCTAATCAGAATCGCCTTTCTCGTGGCCTGGAAAGTACGGGTTTCGAACCTGTAGAAGTAGAGTCCGGCCGGGAGCCTCTCTCCCCTGTCGGTCTCACCGGTCCACCTGACTACGTTCTCGCCCTCTGCAGCCATCCCGTCATACAGGCTGGCGACCATCCTTCCCGAGATGTCATAAACCCGGATGCGCACGTACGACTCGCTCGTGAGCGCGAACATGATGTTCGTTGCTCCCGTGAACGGGTTGGGCGAGTTGGAGAGCCGTACGACACGGACGTCGTCATGCGGGACACCGGTATGCGTGGAATCCGCGATGAACGTCCTGACGTCGCTGTCGCCGAAGAGCCCGTTGTATTTATTATGCGTCTGGTACCAGCCGTGCGCATACCACTTGACGGTCTCTCCCTGGAGCGCGTAAAGCTGCGCGTCGAAGACCGCGGTCGGATCGGTGCAGTCACCGACGGGGCTATCGTCTCTCACGTAGCTGCCCTCGATACTGTAAGCCGTCGGACTGGTCTTGGGATCCGAGCCGTCATGCGTGTAAATGAACCTGATCTCGGAACCATAGCCTCTCGGCGAGATAGACGCGTTGACAACCAGAGAGCCTGCATCCTCGGCGAGGTTACAGAGCGCAGGACCGCTCGTCACCCCGGCGGTGCAGGTCTGCACAGGGCTCTCGCTATAGGAGTTGTCGCTGCCTCGGGCCTTGATGTACCACTTGATGGTGTTGCCGACATCGGCGGTCAGGTAGGCGCCGAGGCTGTCGGTCGAGTCGGTGGCCGCGATGAAGTATCCTACGGCGGTGTAAGCCGTGCCGCTCGTCTTGGGATCCGAGCCGTCAACAGTCCAGATGAAATCCGCGTTGGAGCCCAGCCCGCCGGGGCCCACCTCTGCGGTGACGTAGTTCGAGTCCGGCACGCAGTTGAGGTTGTAGTAGACCGCCGTGTCGCCCTGGACGAAGGTGAAGAACGTATCGCTCTGGGCGTAATTGTCGTGAGCGTCCGTACCGTAGGCAAACCAGTTGACGGTCGTACCGTCCACGACCATGTCGAGCACGGCGTAGAACTTATCGTTGTTGCCGAGCTTCGAGTCGAAAGTGCCGTCAATCGTCTGCACCGTGCCGCTGGTCATGGGATCGGTCCCGTCAGTGGTGTAGTCGAATTTCATCCATGCCGTGGCGCCTTCATCCCCTTCGTAGATCTCGGCCCAGATGGTGCAGTCGGTGGGCGTCGAGCCCTCGTTGCCGACCCAGGCGCTGCCGCCCTGGACGAAGGACTGGACCGCGTCGCTCCAGTCTACTATGCCGCTCTTGGAAACGCCCTTGGCGATCCACTTGACGGTCGACTCGTCGGGCGCCGACGAGAATATGGCGTAGAACGTGTCGGTGGTGTCGCCGCCTACCCTGCACGTGTCGTACACGCCGACTTCGAACGAGGAGTTGGAATCTGGGTCCGAACCGTCGATAGTGTAGAAGAACGTCATGGCCGTGGTGGCTCCGCAGTTCCCGGAAGTGATGTCCGCCAGGCCGGTGCAGGTAAGGGCGAAGCTTCTCTCATTGTCCACCGTCGCCGAAGGAGGCGTGGGTTCGACCGGAAGCGCGTTGGGGGCAACTCCGGCGCCCGTGTCCCTGGCGACAAAGAAATAGGCCATTGCCTGCGGTGTCGCCCCGATGGGATTGGCCCTGGGGAATGAGGCGACTACCTGGTTCTGGTCCTCATCGGTGATCCAGGAGCAGACCGCAAGACTTTCCGCGTTCACGATGAGGCTCTCGGGTATGCACAATTCGGAGACCAGGTTGCCGTTCCAGCCGCCGTAGCTGCAGGCATCCGACCAGCCCTGGAAGTCCCAGGACGTGCCGTTCCAGATGCTGTATTCGTACCAGCCGAAACCACCGGCCCGGTAGTAGATGACCTCGGGCAAAAACTTGCCCGTGAAGGTCACATGGCTGTAACCATCGGCCGTCGCGCCCGAGCCCGGCGTCAGGTCGGTGTCGTAGGCTATGAACCAGTCATAGTCCCCGTCTTCCTGGTCGGCATACGTGCCCTGGATTGCATTGAAGAACATCGTATCGTCCCAGGTGAGGTGGAAATCCGTTCCACCATCGGTGTCCATCAGTTCATCGCTTTCCCATTCCGTTCCACCGAGCTGCGGAGTGGCGTTCTCGATAACGCCATCCGCCGTATTCGGAGTGGTATAGGTGAGAGCCAGCGCCAGTGCGGGAATCAGCACCAGGCAAAGGCCGGCGATGAGCAATGCGGATACTGTCCTCATCTCACTCCCCCTTCTCCATTTGACCGTTGGGCTCCCGCTCCCGGTGGCGCGGAGAGCGCGCTTCTTGACTTGCAGATATGATCATCCGTATGTCGACGTTCGCCAGGCATCACCCCCGATTCGACCATACGTGAACTCAATCGCCCCGGATGTA
>CAZSBE010000011.1:0-43050 GCA_964604955.1 uncultured bacterium | reverse complement strand
CGAAAGCGAGCCCGAAACGGTGTATCGCGTCCAGCGGGCTCGAGTCCTCGTAGGTGTAGTCGATCCATACGCCGCCGAAGCGGACACCGAAGCCGGCCGTCAGTCCTCTCACCCAGGAGAAACCCGCCGAGGAGTCCGAATTGCGGCCTACCCGCCGCCGGTATCCCAGGCGGGCCCGGAACTCCTTCGAAAGCAGGCCCACGACGCCCGCCCTCATCTCGCGGACGCCACTCCTGCCGACATAGAGCGATAGCCCGCCAGAGAAGGGCGTGCCGCCCGCTCCCGCCACCGAGGCGCCGATTTCGAGCCCGGCCGGGGACTGTGCGTTTTGACCGTCCTCGTAGACGAGCAGGTTCCTTCCCGTGGCGCTCAAGTAGGCGGCCAGGCCTCTATCGGGCCAGTCCCCCCTTCTCAAGAAACGAAAACTCGCTCCGAGGTCAGCGAGAATCCCCGTATTGAAGTCCGCGTCGAGCTGCTCCCTGGCGAACTTGAGGCCCGCTCCGGCCGCCAGCGTCTCGTGGAGATTCAGCCCGGCAGAGAATCCACCCACGAGCTCGCCGAAAGTGAAGGTCTCTCCGGCGCCGCCGGTGGGGTCGTCGAAGCCCGTCCTGTCAAGCCGCCCGGTCGAGAGGTACGACAGGTAAAGGCCGTACGCCCACCCGCGGCGGGTCGGAGCCCCGAAGCCCGCCAGGCCGCCCCTGAGCGACGCCAGGTAGTCCATGTAACCGGCGGCGACCTCCACCCTCCCCAGATACGCCAGACCCGCGGGGTTCCACCAGAAATCGTTGAGGTCGGCCACCTCGCTCACATAAGCCTGGCTTGGAGATGCGCCGGGGAGCATGCCGACATTGGCCGCGGAGAAAGACGCTGAGCCGCAGACGGACGGGAGCAACGATATCACAACAAGTGCCACTATATGCAAAACCCAGGATCGCAACGGCACTACCTCCCGTTCACCCTTTACATATATATAAAACGGCCGCGGCACAATACCGTTTTTCCAGTCTCAGCCGGGGGCCCTACAAAACAATGTGTGAGTCCCCATTTGGCGCCACGATTTGCAGGAAACCTACAACTATTTAATTTGTTGACTCGCCAGATTCCGTGTGATATACTGTCTCCTGTGATAGAGGGGGTGATGCCTGGCTCGCATTAGGGCTAATGACTGAACCACTCGTGTGGTGATGAGCGCCAGTTACTAACGTACTTCTCACGGAAGGAGAGGAGCCTATGAACAAAGTTATCGCGTGTGCCATTGCAGTCTGTGTTTTCTTTCCAGCCGCGGCGTCAGCGGACATGCTGTTCTTCGGTTGGGAACTGACCGGTACGATCATGGATAGCCCGGCGGAGTACTCGGGGTCCATGACCTGGGGCGCGAGCGGGTCCTTCTACTTCCGCCTCGACGATACCGGTTGGCCTAGCCCTTCCACCCAGGTCGCAAGGTGGGATTACATTTTCAACACTTATTTCGCGGGCCATTACGACCACTCCACGCCCGGCGCGTATAACTGGAAGGGCGAGATCGACGGCTGGTACGAAATCGTGTTCACGTCTGCGCCTCCGGGCTTCAACGGTTCCGTGGCCGGTGAGTTCCGTCCACAGATCACACTCAGGGACATCGATGAGGACGGCATATTCGATCCCTTCGAAAGGGAAGGGGAGAATCTCATAAACGGCAGCTTCACGATTCTCTGCAATGTGGGGACGGGCGAACTTGAGTGCAAGCGTGGGGCGGGATCCATGCAGGACAATTACATATCGTTCGCGTATTTGCCGGCGACGGATGCCATGCCCAACGGAAGCGGCAGTGTGAACCTGTCGGATTGCCCGTCGGCGACAGAGACGTCGTCCTGGGGCAGTATCAAAGCGCTGTATAGATAGGCTTTACGGAAACCAGTCAGAGACCAACGTCAGAAGGGAGGTGCCGCGGCCGAGGTATCGGAGCGTCTAGGGGCTTTAATTCCAAGGAATCATGGAGGGTAGGAAATGATGAGAAAGTTAGCGATATTCTTTGCCTTTTGCCTGCTGGTCGCGGGCGCGGCCAGTGCGGACATTATTACCGTGAACTTCTTCTGCCTGGGTACAGGCAACATGGTAGCCGATGTCGGCAACGTCATTTACTCCGGCCAGATCGTAGGCGGCGACCTCGCGCCCGGCGTCTGGTCGATTGCGATTGACGATACCGGTTGGCCGGTCGACCCGGGCCCCAGGTGGGACTACCTCTGGACCACCTTCTACATTTACTCCCCGGGCGCTCCCAGCGTGTGGACCGCGACGTTTGACGCGCCCCTGCTGGCGACCCGTCCGGCCCTCTACATCGAGCAGACGGGTGTGGGGAGCATGTCCGGCGTGGCCGATATGCGTTTCCAGGTCACCGACTGGGACGGCGACGGCGTGCTCGATCCGGATGAGTGCAGCGGTACTGCCCTGTCCGGCATAGTCATCATTATCGAGGACGGAACCGGTGATTACGCCTCGCTGTGCGGCGACGGCTCTTACCAGGGCGGCTATACCAGAGACTGCGACCTTTTTGACGACGCCGTCCAGTTCCAGATGAGCATCGATCTTTACGAGTGCGGCATGGCTACCGAGCCGGCCAGCTGGGGAGCCATCAAGGCCCTTTATCATCAATAAGACACCTTAGCTGTTGCCGACAGAGCCAGCGAGAGCTGCACGGGCAGTTGCCGGGACGCTAGTTGCACTCGTGGCAGAGCAGTAGCAGTGAAAACAGAAGTACGATAACGGACCGCACTTGACAACAGTGAGACGGCAACGGGGTTTGCTTTGTCGGCGGACTCCAGAAGGAGAAGTGCGGTGATGTCAAGGATAAGAAGCGGGGAAAACATAGTGGGGATGGTGATGGCCATTCTGGTCATCGCTATCCCCCTGTCTTATTCCATGGCTGCCGACGCCAGGACTGTGAGTCTCGCCTTCGAAACCTCTTCCACGCACCTGGGCGAGTCCGGGACGGTTTGCTTCCCGGTCCCTGACTGCGAGGGGATAGAAGCCAGCTTCTCGGCCGGCGGACGCCCCCTCGCGATCAGACTGGTCGAGACGGCTTATATCAGGGACCAGCGCATCGCCGTTTTCAGGGCGGATGAGGAGATCCCGGACGCAGGCGAGATAGAGGTCAGTTTCGAATTCGAGGGAGCGACGGGGCCGGCCTGCAACGACGCCGGGCCGCTGACGCGCACCTGCTCCGAAGTGCTGACCGGCTACGGAGGCATACCGCTGCCCGGAATACCGGTAGGCCCGGGAACCGTCACCAGATGCCAGTCTCTTGCCGACTGCTCCGCTGCCAAGGCGGACATCCTTCTCATAATGGGACATGCCGTATGCCGCAGCGCCTACGTTGACTCGCTGGCCATGCACTGGGCCCTGACCCTCTGCCTCAATGTAGCGATTGTGGACGTTGCGAACATCTCGGTTTACAGCCCCGTTCTGGTCCGTGACTTCATCAAGGCACTGTACAATACTGCCTCGGCGGAGCATTTCGGGGATGCCCACCTGGGTTTCGTCATTCTCCTCGGAGACGCATACGAAGACGACAGTATCACCCCCATGGTCCCCGAATACGACGGGTACGGAGGGGACGCAGAGGCCTCGGACCACTTCTACGCCTGTATCAGCGGAAGTGACGAGTTCGAGGATATAATGATAGGGCGCATACCCATAGGGAACGAGATAGAACTCGGATACTACTATCAGAAGGTCAGGGCTTATACCCCCCTGCCCGCAGAGGCCTGGACCAAGTCGATCCTCTTCGCGGCTGGCTGCTTCTTCGCCCTGAAACAGGACTACGTGAACCTGTTCGACAGCCTGGCCGTCTACCTGCCCGATGACATGAAGGACTCGCGTTATTACAGGTATGACTACCCCCAGACGGATCCGGGCGACGCCATGGCGATAGCGGCCATGGTCGACTCGCTGGAGGCCGGGCACCTCTTCGTGATATACTGCGGACACGCCGACCGCTGGAACTGGGGCGGCAGGTTCGAGCGCGTTTTCGGGAGCGGTTTCATCGCCGGCCTCGACAATGCCGACAGGCTTCCCATTGTTCTGTCGATAGCCTGCTACAGCGGGTGGTTCGATAATACGGACCAGACCTTCGCGGACGGCGGAGTGGACTGCTTCGCCGAGCGCCTGCTGATCAACCCCGGCGGAGGCGCCGTGGCATGCCTTGCTTCGACGCGTGACACCGGAGGCGGCGCTTCGACCGAATTCACGTCAGAGATTATAAGGGCGGCCTATGCCAACGGGTCCTCCTATCTCGGGGAACTTATGCTGGAGGCAAAGGTCAGGCACCTGTGCCACCTCGGCAATCTCGAGTACGTCAGGCAATTCAATCTCTTCGGCGATCCCTGCCTCAACTTCGTGCTCAACGACTATCCGGCCGCTCTGCCTGACCTCGTTATCAGGCCCTACCACGTCCGTCTGACCCCCGAGTTCATCAAGGACGGGGAGACGGTCACCGTGACCGCCGAAGTCTGGAACGCAGCCGGGACGGGCGTGGTCGAGTTCGATGTCGCCCTCTACAGCGGCGATCCCGACGACGGTGGAGAACTGCTGGACGTGGAGACACTGACCGACTTCTGGGGCTGGGAAAAGAGAATCGTGTCATTCGACATCATGAACGCCCCCAGCGGCGGCCTCGACATCTTCCTGGTGGCTGACCCGGTGCAGATGGTCCCCGAATGTGACGAGACCAATAACTCGGTCTCGGTCGGCACCTATATCTACCCCTGCCAGGGGGGATTCCCCGTGAAACTCAGCGAGGACATCAAAGGCCAGGTGATTGCCGACCTCAACGGCGACCACGAGATGGACATCCTGATCACCTCGGGCGGGACCTTTGTACAGGCCCTCTCCCACGACGGCAGCACTCTCTGGCTGAGGGAAGACCTGGGTCTGGAAGAGTGGTTCGATAACATCGAACCGGCGGCCTGCGACCTCAACGGCGACGGAGCCACGGAGGTCATCGTGACGTCCAAGAGCTCGATTTACGTGCTCCAGGGCGCGACGGGAAACACCATCTGGCAGCGCTACACCGAAAACGCCAGCGTCTCGCCTGTCGTGACCGATCTGGAGCATGACGGGAATTTCGAGATAATCCTCGCCACTTATAACTTCATGAACGCGAAGATCTACGCGTTCAATACCAACGGCACGTACCGGTGGGTGTATTCCCTGCCTGGCTCTTTCGGCGCGGTCACGGCCATGGTCTGTGCGGACTTCGACCAGAACGGTTACCTCGACGTCGCGCTGAGCGGCCCCGGCAGTAGCGGCAATCTGCGGTGCTTCAGCTGCTCCGACGACCCCGGCGAGCAGCCTCACCCTTTATGGGAGACGACCCTCACGACTCAGGGAGTAAAGGCGGCCGTCGGGGCCGACATCGAGAGGGATGGCGACCTCGAGATAATCGCGGCCAGCGGCAATTCCGTCTACGTGGTCAATGCCCTGACGGGGCAGGTGGACGACGTCGTAGAGCTCCCGAACATTGCCTCTGATCTCTCTATCGCGGACACCGACAACGACGAGGTCCTTGAGATTCTCTGCACGTCAGAGGCCGGCTATCTCTACAGGATCGACGGCCTCGAAGTAGTCCTGGAGAGGGACCTGGGAGGTACTCCTGTCGGCGCCCCCCTCGCGGTGGACCTTGACGCCGACGGCACGACCGAGATCATCACCAGCCTGCGCGAGGGCAGGGTGTGCATCATGGCTCCAACGGGCGAGGAGTTCATTGCACCCGTCCCCATCAGGAACTCGTGCTACTCCACCCCGGTTGCCATGGACATCGACCTGGATGGCAGGATAGAGGTCTTCGCCGGCTCCACGGACTCGGTTCTCTTTGCGCTCGACCTGGGCATCGAGGGCGGAAGGGCTGAATGGCCTTGCGCGGCCGCTTCCGGCATCAGGATGGGCACATATGCCCAGCCCTTCACCGGGATGTTCACCGATGACTTCGTGCTCTACGGCAGGGTGGATATCGTCGGCGACGTCGTGATCGACGAGGGGAGCAAGCTGACGCTGGAGAGGGGAACGGACGTCCGTTTGGTGTCGCGGGACATCTACGGCGGCGGGTCCTCGGCCAGCCTGTGCGAGATCTTCGTAAGAGGCGATCTGGTATGCAGGGGCACGGAACTCTACCCCGTAACGCTTACAGGACTGGCGTACCCGGATGAGGCAGGCACGTGGATGGGCATCGTCGTGGAGGATGAGGGGACGGCTACCATAACCAGGACCACGATCAGCAATGCCGTTACGGGGCTCGACTGCCGAAGGTCCGAGGTGTATCTGTCTGAGTCCAGGATCTGTAACTGCATCCTCGGGATCAAGGTTGACAGGACCTCGCCCACTATCGACAGCAACGAGCTCTGCGACAATACGTACGCGATTTCCGCGAACGGCGGCAGTCCGACCATTGTCGGAAACGACATCCACCACAACTCCTATGCCGGCATTGTCATGTCCGACGGGTGCGGCGCCATCATGGACAGGAACGTCGTTAGAAACACGACCAGCGGCAACGGTCTTGCCTGCTACACATCCAACCCGACCATATTGCCCGGGAACAGGTTCGAGCACAACGCCCAGAGCGGCGTCTATCTGGGGACCAGCTCTCCTTCTATTGACTCATGCTTCGCCGGATTCAACGGCGACTGCGGCATCAAGATCTCCTTCACGTCCACGCCGGTCATCAGCAAGACGTCGATCGTCGGCAACAAGTACGGCGTGGGCATTTACAATAATGCGATGCCGGTGCTGGGGGACGAAGGGGCCGGGCTGGGCGGGATGAATGACATCAGAAGCAACGAGATCCTGGCGATCAAGAACTACACGGCGAATACCATACTGGCCCAGTCGAACTGGTGGGGCACCGATTACCCTGATCCCTCCATCTTCCTGGGACCCGTGGATTATTCGCTGTGGCTCACCAGCGCTCCGGCAGGCGTGGACGATGCCGCCGAACCCGGCGCGGGCAAGCTCCTCAGCCTGTATCCCAACCCGTTCGTACACAACCTGAACCTGAGTTTCTCCATTACGGCCAGGGACGTACCGCTCGAAGTCAGCATATACGATGTGAGGGGAAAGCTCGTGCGGAAGATCCTCTCGGCTGACCGTCCGGGGCTGGTGCAGGCGGTATGGGACGGCAGGGACTCTTACGGGCGGAAGGTAGCCAGCGGCGCGTATCTGGTGGCGGTGAAGTCTCCGTCGGGTCACATGACCCGGAAGGTAGTGGTGCTCCGTTAAACCTCGCCCTCATCGACCGGTTCGAGACTGGCGAACCTCGCGAGCACTTTCTTGATGTTGTTATGGCCGAAGTCGACGGTCACGCGGAGTTCCCTCCCGTAACCCTGGCAGGCTTTGACGCGGCCTATCCCCCAGTCGGGATGCTTCACCCAGGCCCCGACCTGGATCACGATCTCATCTCCCGAGAACTCGACCTCTTCTGCCTGGCCGCCGGTTTCATAGGCGTCTGAAAGGTACTCCAGGCACTCCGGCGGGACCTCATGAAGGAACCTGGAAACGCTCCGGGTCACGAAACCGTGGAAGCCCCTGCGGCTGGTAGCAAGCGACAGGAACGCCCGCTCCCGCGCCCTCGTAAGTCCAACATAGAAGAGCCGCCGCTCTTCTTCCAGCTCCGCCTCATCCTCGAGTGCGGTGTGGTGCGGCAGAAGGCCCTCCTCCACGCCCGCGATGAATACTACAGGGAACTCCAGTCCCTTTGCGTTGTGGAGGGTCATGAGGCTGACTCTCTCCTGGGTATCATCCCACGAGTCGATGTCCATGATAAGCGATATCTCCTCGAGGAAGGCAGCCAGCGTGGGATCCTCAGCCCGCTCCTCGTATTCATAGGCCCCGGCGGCGAGTTCCCTCACGTTCTCGAGCCGCGCCACCGCGTCGGGCGTTCCCTGCTCCTGGAGAAAGGAAATATAGCCCGTGCGGTCGGCGACACCGGCAATCAGCTCGCCGATTGAACCCGAACCGGCAGCCTCCCTGAGGCCGGCCAGGAGGGCCGCGAAGTCCGCCAGCTTGCGTTTGAAGCCCGGACCGATGGCCGCTATCTCGCCGGCTCTCTCCACCGCATCCAGAAGGCTTATTCCCTTTTCGACGGCATGCGACTCGAGCCTCGACACGGTCACGTCCCCGATGCCCCGCGGCGGCACGTTGAGGATCCTCCTCAGGCTCACCGAGTCCCTGGGATTCACCAGAACCCTCAGGTAAGCGACCACGTCCTTGATTTCCTTCCGCTCGTAGAACCTGGTCCCGCCGATCAGAATATACGGCGTGCCCTGCCTTCTCAGCGCGTCTTCGAACGCCCTGGACTGGGCGTTGGTCCTGTAAAGAACGGCGAAGTCCGAGAGCGACTTGCCTTCCTCCCGCACGAGGTCGCCTATGGTCCCGGCGACGAACCTGCCCTCCTCCTCCTCGCTGAGGACTCCGTTCACGCCGATCTTCCGTCCGACGGCATTGGCCGTCCATAGTTCCTTGTCTTTCCTGCGCCGGTTGTTCTTGATTACGGCCTGGGCCGCCGCCAGAATCGTCTTGGTTGAGCGGTAGCTCTGTTCGATCCTTATTACCCTCGTGCCCGGGAAGTCCTTCTCGAAGTTCAGGATGTTGGTGACGTCGGCCCCACGCCACTGGTATATGGACTGGTCATCGTCGCCCACGGCGCAGACATTGCCATGCTCGGAAGAGAGCAGCCTGACCAGCTCGTACTGCGCCATGTTGGTGTCCTGGTACTCGTCGATGAGTATATACCGGAAGCACCCGCTGACCCGGCCGAGGAGGTCGGCGTTCGCGCGGAAGAGCCTGACCGGCGTGACGATGAGGTCGTCGAAGTCGAGAGCGTCGTTCTCCCGAAGGCCGCAGTCATACGCCGTATAGAGCCCGGCTAGCTCTGTGTCGCGGTGGCTCGAGGCCTGCGCCGCGAATTCCTCGGCGGTGATCAGCTGGGACTTGACCCAGCTTATCCTCGAGAGGATCCCGGAAGGAGATGTTCTCTTCTCGCTCCTGTCCTGCTGCTTGAGAATCTGCTTCATGAGGGCGGCCTGGTCGTGCTCGTCATAGATCGTGAAGTTGGGCGGGAAACCCAGGCCGCGGGCCTCGTATCTCAATATGCGGGCGCAAATCGAATGAAACGTGCCTATCCACATGCCGCCCGCGATGTCCCCGACGAGCGACGCGACCCGGTCCCGCATCTCACCGGCTGCCTTTCTCGTGAATGTCACGGCCAGGATGTCGCGGGGACTCACGCCCATCGGCCCCAGGAGGTACGCTATCCTGTAGGCCAGGACCCTGGTTTTTCCGGTGCCGGCACCGGCCAGCACCAGCAATGGGCCCTCCGGGAATGTAACCGCCTCGCGCTGTTGGGAATTCAGCTCATTGAGAAGGTCCAACTAGAAATCTCCTCCCATCGTGAAGTGCACTCGCTTCATCGCGGGACCGCCGAAGTCGGTTGCCCAGGCGAAATCGAGCCTCAACAGCAGATAGGAGAAGACCATTCTGAAACCGAAGCCGTATGACGCGTGCATGTCGTCGAGGTGTTCGGTGCCGTCCGTGACGCGGGCGAAGCGAAAATCGTTGAACTGCCCGTCCCACGCGCCACCGATGTCGAAGAAGAACACGCCGCGTATGCCTCCCAGCACGAGGGGAATCGGGCCGCGGGTAACGAGCCGGTCGATGAAAGGATAGCGCAGCTCGAGGCTCGCGAAAGCCATGTTGTTGCCCTCGAACTCGAAGTCGGGATATCCCCTCAGAGTATAGCCGCCGCCCAGCGAAAAGACCTGGGGATCGGAGCCCTGGCTCGTCGCCGCGCTCAGGCGGAACCCCAGCGATGTGCTGGGCGTGAACCGGAAGTACTTCCTGAAGTCTACATAGCCGCTGTTATAGCTGACGTCGCTTCTCAGAACATCCACGATGGACTTGTCGAAGGAGAGCAGGTACCTGGTGCCTCCGACCGGACCCATCATTCCCCAGATGGTGTTGTCCTTGACATACGATACCCGCACCGAATATACATCGTCGCTGCTTTCAGAGGCTACGATGGGCTCCGGCAGGTATTCGGAGCCCTCGGCGTAAATCTGGCGGTCGATTCGCTGCGCCGTGAACTCCAGCTCGACGCGCCGGAACTTGTCAAATGGATAGGAAAGCGCGAGCAGCCCCCCGTAGTTCCGCTCCGAAAAGAAGCGGTCTTCCCTGCCCTCGCCGATGGGCATGCCCATTGTGGAACGGCTCGCGTAGTAGTAGTTCTTGAAGTGAAAGACGCCGAAACCGTAGTTGACGCGGTGCTTGAGATACCTGTAAATGCCGAGGAAGTCAGTCTCCTGGAAGGAGGAGAAGAACTCGGTGGCGATCGAGATCCGGTGGTTGCCGAGCACATCGCTCAGGGAGATCTGGGTGAATCCGCCGAGGCCGTAAGCCGTGCTGTACTGGAAGGAACCGCCCACGTAGTCCGGGGAGAAACGGATGCGGTACGGCTTTATCTGATACTCCTTTGCCTGTTCGATCACGGTGCTGTCCACCTGCCCGGGGGCCTCGTCTATGACGGGCGGCGCGAACGCCATCGTGCTGCGCTCCGTGAGCCAGGGCGCTTCCCACTCCCAATCCAGTTCCTTCTCTTTCCTTATGACACCCAGGTTCTCGGAGGGGTTCTTGATCTGGAAGACGTCCCAGCCCGCCTCGTTGAAGCAGGTAAACGCGATGCGGTTGCCCTCTCTCGACCATGAAGGCGTGAATATGCCTCCCAGTATGTTGGTGATCTGGGCCGTCGTGGAGTCGCGAAAATCGTAAAGGAAAAGGTTGTAGGACCCGTCCCTGTCGGAGACGAACATCAGCCTCCGCCCGTCTTCCGACCAGGCCGGCGAGAGGTCCTCGCAGGGACAATACGTCACCCTCTCCGTGGTGCCGCGGTCTATGTCCAGAACATAGATGTCGCGGGTCGGTTTGACATGAGGCCCTACCAGGGAAATCTCGCACAGTGAGTCCACGCAGCCCGGCGCGATCGCGGAAAAGGCCAGTCTCCGGGCGTCGGCCGTAAAAGCCATCGCCGAGTACTCGAGCGCGCCCGAATGTATCTCCTCGACTTCGCCGCTACCAACGTCCAGCGAGTAGATCCCCGCCGCCCCCCTGCGGGTGCCGACGAACGCGATCGACTTCCCGTCAGGAGACCAGGCCGGATAGGAGATGGTGTCGAATTCGGGTTCGAACCTCTGCAGCCTTCGACCCCTGGGAGCCGTCACGATGTATATGGCGTCGCCTTTGCCACGCTTGCTCACGAATGCGATGCGGTCGCTGCCCGGAGCCCAGGCGAAGGTGCTCCGGAGGCTGTGGAACGACTCGAAGTCCTGCGATCTCTGTCCCTTGACGAGCCTCCGTATCGGCCTGCCGTCTATGGCCGACATGATGTAGATGTCGTAGTAGCCGCTCTTGTCGGAGAGGTAGACTATCAACTGGCCGTCCGGCGAAATGGCAGGCATGCCGTTTACGAAGGACTTGCCTTTCCGGTGGTCGGTGAGGCGCTGCGCCACCTCGTCGGGCTCGTCCTTGCTGCTGATGTCGGGCCAGTACCTCTCGCGCAGGTACTTGGACCACGACTCCGTTAGCCCCTCCGTATCCACGCCGATCGTGCTGAGCAGCGCGGCGTCGATGTTCCGCGTCGCGGCCACGGCCTGCAGGATGTCGGGTATCTTCTCGGGGCCGTATTTGTCCGCAATGAACTTTATGACGGACTGGCCCTGCTTGTAGGCAAGGTAACCGTAAACGTCGTAGTACAGCGGGAAGTAGTAGCCGCTTATGGCGGCGTCCCGCATGACCATCTCCGCCTCGGTGTCCCAGGAGGAAGCCTCGAACTCGGGAATGCCCTCCATGAACCACAGGGGCAACTGGAAGAGATACTGCCGGGTGAAAATGGACTCCAGAAGCCCGCCGTAAACCATGTCGAAGGTGAATATATGCGTGAGCTCATGATAGACCAGGTGCCTCAGGTCTTCATATGAGCCGTTGAAGTGAATGACCACCCTGTTCTTGAATATCTCGGTAAACCCCTCCGTGCCCTCCTCGAGCAGGCTCAACGTCACGTTTGTCTGCTGGAACTCGTTGTGGGAGGCGTACACTATTATGGGGATTCGTTTCGTCATCTCATGTTTGAGGTGCGAACTCAACGAGTCGTAGGAGGCGTCGGCTATGACCGCCACCCGCCGGGCGAGGTCCTGTTCCCCCGAGTAGAAGTAGACGTCGAAGTACTTGGACGCGAGTATTTCCCAGTCGAAGACCTTGTATTGAACCTTGTTCTTGCCGAAGCCCGCAGCAAGTGATGGAACCAGCAGGAGCAGCAGAACGACAAGTGCGATTCGCTTCACAGCGCACTCCACTCTTCTAATAGCCGTATCTGAACTTGAGGTCGACGTCGAAGTAGCCGAGCCCCCTGACGGTGCCCGTCTCCCCTTCGACGGTGAACCTGTCACTCAACCTGTATTCTACCTGGAGCGTGCGCTCGGGTTCGTCCAGCCCCCTCTGCTTTAGATTCTCGGCGTCGCCATACAGATTCCCGAGGGACTCGGTGTACTGGAGATACACATTGTCCGTAACGTATTTTCCGAACGTAACGCGCGTGGAGAGAATGAGGTTGCCCCCCGCCGCCCCGTCACCAACCTCGATGCCGAACCGGTCGAGCCGGAGCTCCCTGGCGACGTCGTTTCCGAACCGGTTCAGAAGGGCCATGCCCCAGGACTGAAGCAGCGCCTGGGCGAAAGCCTGTTCGCTTGTGTCCTCGCCCGGCACGCTCACCCTTCTTAAGGTGAGGGCCTCGAAGATCTGCGTCTCACTCCAGCCGCTCTCGGAAGTAGCGGAAACATCGACGTTATCAAGGAAACCGCTCACCACCACCTCTATCTTCTCATCCAGCACCCGAGCTTCGGCCTCCAAGTTAATATACGCATTTTTGATACTGGTGACATCACTAAATCGGACCTCTCCGCGCACAATCTTGAAAGCGTTGTGATAAATGGAGAAAGTTCCCCTTATGGTGCTGAGGGTGCCCAGAACGAGCAATCCCTCCCCGGAACGCTTGACGTTGACTGTTCCCTGTACCTCAGCCTCTATATCGTCCCCTCGGATCCAGAACTTGTTGGGAATCTCGACCTCCACGTTCATCAGCCAGCCGGGGAATCTCGTCGGCCCCAGGCCGCCCCCCCCGGCCTGCGCGCTCGCAAGGCTGAAGAAGTACTCGCCCTCGTGGACTTTGAGGTCGCCCTCCAGGTTGGGAACCCACATGCCGGGTTCGGCCTCCACCCTGTTGATTACAATATCGCCGCTCACCCGCACGAAGAAGTCCTCGTACTCGGTGATCCAGAGGTCATCGAGGGTCAGTGCCAGGCTCCAATCCTCGAGACGGAACCCCGCCACCGTGAAATAGCCCGTGCCCTTGAGCGCCCCGTCCTCCGCCCGGAATTTCTTGATATCGAACCTGCTGCCGTCGGCCACCACTTCGAGATAGATGTTCCTGAGGTCCTGCGCCATTCCCTCGATCCTGATGCGCGCGCCGGAGAGGCTCACGTAGCCTTCGAAGTACGGGGCTCCCGCCTGCCCGGTTATCCTGAGGTCGGCATCATACCTGCCCTCACATTCCTTGAGCTTCGGAAAGATATCGGCGAGGAGGCCGAGATTGCCCCGGTCGACCTTGACCTCCAGGTCGATGGGGCGCTCGAGCAGCGAGCTCGAGAAAGGCATGAAGGTCACGGCGACCGGGATGCCGCCCTTCACGCGGCCGCTCTCGCCATTGGACCCGAATGTGAACTCGCTTATCGTGAGCAGCGAGTCCATGAGCACAATGTCCCAGGTCATCCGGCCGAGCTCGGTCGCGCCGTAACGCGCGCCGAGCAGCGTGCCGCGCGTCACGATGTGGGGATTGTCGCGCCTGCCGCTTATTTCTGAAACCAGACTGGTCTTGCCGGTGAACTTCTCGAGCGGCGGGGCGAGCGACGACAGGAGCGCAATGTCTATGTCCCTCGCCTCGATTCTTATATTGCCGAGGTTATCGAGAATGCCGCCTCCGCCCGCGCCGGTCGCGCTCCAGAGAGTCCCGGGCGAGAGATTCGCCGGAACCGTACCCGCAATGACGACGCTGCCGTCGCCTTGCTTCAGCAGGAAATCATGTATGACGAGCAGGTTCGCGGAGTACGTCGCCTTCCCGCTGAACGAGTCATACGGCACGTCCCTGACTTCACCCTCGGTAAGCTCGAATTCCAGATCGAAGCCCAGGCTGTCCCGGTCGCCCTTCACGTCCCAGGCGAGGTTTATGGTGCCGGTCGGCAGGGTTCTGCCCGTTGACCGTCCGAGCAGGCCCAGGTCGAGATTCCTGATTCTCGCCTCGATGTTGTACGTCCCGCCGGCAAGCGTGGACCGCCCGAGGCTGACCGACCCCACTTCCGAGGCGAGCTCGAGCCCCGTAACCACAAGCGAGTCGTTTGCGTATGAGATGCCGACTCCCCCGGAGTTCTCCCAGACGTGCTTGCCCACCTCGACGAAGATGTTGTCGACCGTCATGTCGAAGCCGCCCTCTACGAAGTCAATCTCGCCAACCAGTCCGAGCAGTGAACCGCCCTCCCGCGTCAGCACAAGCCTGTCTATGGTAAGGTGCTTGTTCTCGATTCCGAAGTCGGCGATCAGTTCCTCGGCCCGGGACTCGCCCCGGCCGATGCCGGCCCCGAACAGGCGGCCATGGGCCTCGACGCCCTCGGCGTCCGAGTAGCTGAGGAAGAAATCGGAGACCAGGCTGTCGCAGTCCACGCCCTTAAAGCCGATGCCCTCGCCCGTCGAGTGTACGTCAAGGTTCAGGTAGCCGGCCTTCTGCTGGAGCGTTGCCCGGGCCGACATCGCCCCGCTCAGGCCTTTGACCGGGTGGTAGGTCTCTATTCCGATGAGATCCGAGGTGTCATACCCGATTTCGAGGTCGAGCGTGCCGTCGAATTCGATACGGCCCGCCGTGAATATGTCTCCGTAGGGGACCTTGCCCGCCATGTCGATGCTCGCCCCGAGGGCCGTCAGATTCACGCGTCCATCCACGGAGTCGAACTGGTATTGCCGGTACCTTCCCCTCTTGAGGCGTGGCCGCAAATCGAGCGTGAAGTCCTTCGCGGTTATTCCACGCCCCTTGAACGCGACCTCGCCGTTCATATCCGTGTCGAGGGCTTCCGACGGGGTCCTGATCAGCGTCGCCACATCCATGTCGGTGAACGAGACCACGCCCCTGTATTCGGGGATATCCGACATGGAGTACTCGGCCGTTACCATCATGGGCGTCCCGTTGAGCACCATCGTGAGGTCGTTGACGGCGATCTTGCCGTCCGTGTACATCCCCTTCGTCTTAAGGCCCTCGAAGTCCCACATGCCGACGGCCCCGTCGACCGCGGCTTCGAGCGCGTATTTTCCTCCTTTGCCCTGCAGGGTCACTACTCCCCTGATCGACCCGGAGTCCTGGCGGGCAGGGGCCCCGTAGAACGAGAAGGCATCCTCCATGGCAAGGCTGTCGATTTCCGCCTTGACGTCGAGTGTGTCCCAACTCCCCGCCCCCGTGAAGAAGCTGAAACTCAGACTGCTCTTCTCGGTCTTGAACTCCGTGAGATGAATCTCGGTTCCCCGTCTGTCGCTGGAGAAATAGCCGGAGGACCGCTCGACCCTTGTCCGCGCGTCATAGAGAAACGCGAGATTATTGAGGAAGAAGTTGCTCTCCTCGGCGAATGTCATGTATACGGCGTTGACGTCCAGCTCCGTCACGGCCGCCGGCCTGCCGCCTTCCCAGACTACTGAGCCGTCGGTCAGGCCGAACCTGCGGATCTCGATCTTGGGAAACGCGCCTGCCCCGCCGCCCTCGCTGTCGTCACCATAGGGAAATATCCACGAGCCGTCTGCCCGCCTTGGAATCACTATGCGCGGGGATTCCAGCCCCACCGAATCGATCCTTACCTTTCCGAACAGGAGCGCCGCCGGATTATGAGAAATGTAGATCTGCTTGGCGGTGAAGAGTATCTTGGGCGACTCCCCGCCCGTGTAAGTGATGACGAAGTCCTTCAGCACGACATCCCGGAAGAGATTGCCCCCGATATCGCCCACGTCGATCGTGATGTTCCGATCCTGCCCCATCCGCGCGGTGAGATAGCCGCCGAGGTTGATGGCTATGCGTGCGCTCTGCGTTCTCAGGACAACGACCACCCCCAGAAGCAGAACGCACAAAACCACGCCGAAGTAGACGAGTCCTCTCTTCTTCCTGCTCATAGTCAGAATGCGTGCCCTATCACCACGTGGAACTGGCCATGTGGTTCTCTCGCGCCGTCGGGGTAAGTGGCCCGCTTGAGCCGCGCCCCGTAGTCGAGCCTTGCCGGGCCGACCGGCGTTATTATTCCGAGCCCGATGCCGAATGTGTACTTCACATCCGTGTCCCGCCTGAGGGCGTACTCTTCAGACTGCACGCCCAGCTCGAAGTCCTCCCACTTGACTTGATCTATCGAATCCCAGGCATTTGCCATGTCGATGAAGGTCACGGCGGTCACTTTCCACCAGATCGGGATCCTGATCTCAACATTCCCCGCGAACATGAAGTCGCCGGGGCCGAACTCCTGCTCGGGGTACCCTCTCAACGTGGATGTGCCGCCGACGTAGAACCTCTCATACACCGGAACGCCTTTGTCCAGTGACTTGCCGAATGGTTCAACATAGCCGGCCCTCGCGCTGACCGCTATCACGGCATTGGCGAAAGTCAGGAAGTAATGCGACCAGCCCGCCGTGAATTTCGCGAACGAATTGTCCCCGCCGAACAGGCCGCCTGTGACCTCTGTAGTCAGCCTGACGACCGCCCCACTGCCGGGGTTGAAGAACGGTTTGCGCGTGTCCCTTTCCACGAGGAAACTCATCGAACGGTTCACTTCCTGCCCCAGCTGTACCCTCAGCGTCTCCTCATCATCCACGTTCCAGGTCGGGTTACGAATCTCCACAAACTCGTGCGAGTAACCGAGCGAGACTCTGAAGGTCCGCGTGAAGTCCTTGGTGATTCCGAGGTCGACGCCGATCCGGTCCAGGGTGTATTCGCCGTCTATGATGTTCCCCTGGTTGTACCTCTCCAGCGTCTCCTGAGCATAAGTCCTTATGCCGCCCGTGAGTCTGGTTCCGAAAAGCCACCTGTCGGTAAGAGAAGCGTCAAACCTCTTTCTCGTAAGGCCCTTGTCGAAACTCCTGCTGCCGACGACGAGGTTGGAGTTGAACAGCAGTGCCGCCTTGAAGAGGTTCCTGTGCCTCCAGCCCAGCGATACCCTGGCCTCGTCACGCGTGCCGTAACCCAGTCCCGCGTTTACCTCCTTCATCTTGCGTTCCTTCACCTTGACGATCAGGTTGACGAGGCCCGAGTCCTCCTTTGCCGGCGCGGGGTCGATGCCGACGTCCTTGAACAGCCCCGTGTCGTACAGGCCCTGCTGGCTATCCAGCACTTTCTTCCTCGAGAACATCTCCCCGGGCCCGGTAGTGACCTCCCGCCGGATGATGGGCTCGCCGACGCGGCGGTTCCCGCTGACGCTTATCCTGCCGATGTAGGCCGGGTCGCCCTCTTTGATCATGTAAGTGAGGTCGACCTTCCCTTCACCGAAGGCCAGGCGCGTGGATATGTCCGCATATATGTAGCCTGCGTCGGCATAGAGCGTGTAAATGCTGTATTCGTCCTTCGCTATGTTGCTTTCATTCAGCGGTACACCGGCCCTGTTCACCACTATCTTCTCGAGCGCCGCCCGTCTCATGACGCTCTGCCCTTCGAAACCCACGCTCCTTACGGTGGTCTGTGGCCCCTCCTCGACTCTCACGGTGATCCAGACGTTCCGGTTCTGCTCGTCGTATTCCAGCTCCTGAACCTCCGCCCTGGCCTGGAGGAAACCATGCCGCCTGTAGAAGGCGACGATGGAGAGGATGTCGGATTCGAGCGTGGTCATGCGAAGCCGGTGGGTCGTGAAGTAGCCGCTCTCCTCGGTCCTCATGACCTTCTTGACCTGTTTCTCACTGAAGTACTCGGCCCCGAGTACAGCTATCCCTCTGACGGCAGGGCCGCCGGGGCGCCTGTCCCGCTGGCAATAGCCCTCTGAGGCAAAAAGGGCCACGATGAGCAAAATCGCTAAAAACAGGATATTCTTTCTCATCAATTGCGCATAATAGCAAAGGAGTCAAATGGTGTCAACAATGCGAAAGGAATTGGACTTTGTCCCCCGCGGTGCTAACATATTCTCGTGAATACGCAGATTCTGAGATATCTTTCCACGGCATGCCTGGTCATCGCGGCCTGCTCGTCCGGGTCCCCGCCCGCCGAGCACGAGGACCTCGACACCTTCGTGGAGACCTTCGCGGAATGCGCGAGGGTCTACCGGGTCTTTTCGGAAAACGATTCGACTCTCTCCGATGAGCTCGGCCAGGTGGACTTCCCCCGGAACTGGCAGGCGATGGTGGACTCACTGACCCGCTACTACGGCGGAGATGTGGACTTCTGGCTGGGCACTTTCACCGAAATCGCCAACCGCTCCCGCCGCTAAGTGCACAGACGGGGTCATGCAGATGGGGTCACAGATGGGGTCAGGTCTTGATTTGCACAATCAGTGGCGGCTCGCCCTGAAGCGGCTTCTACTGGCCTATGAAGCGGGACACGTCGATGAAGGTGATCGTAAGTATGGCGCCTATGAGGAAGACGAATCCGATCTGGTGGGCGATGATCCGCTGCCGGGTTGTAATCGATCTCCGGATCACGGCTTCGACCCCCAGCAACAGCAGATGCCCGCCGTCCAGAACGGGTATAGGGAGCAGATTGATGAGCGCGAGCTGAGCGCTTATCGTTGCAATCAGCGCGAGCATGTAATCGATTCCCCACCGCATAGACTCGCCGGCGATCTCCCCGATCCTGACAGGCCCGCCGATCATGTCGCGGCTCGCTCTCAGGGTCAGGAGCCGATGGAAGAATACCACGATCTGCTCGGCCGCGTCGCGCGTCGTTCTGAGGGCAAGCGTGACCGCTTCCACGGGACCGACGCTCCGTTCCTCTACTGCATATGAAACATCGATCACACCGGACCCGTCCCGCTCGCCCGACATGACTGTCGCGGTCCGGTGCTCACCCTTACGGTCATAGTCTATGACGAGTTGCCGGCCGGGTGATGCGAGGATTATGCCCCTGAGTTCGAACCAGCTGCTCACGGGTTGGCCGTCTATTGCCGTCACGACGTCTCCCCCGCGCAGTCCGGCCCTGTGGGCCGGCCCGCCCCACTTGACGTTTCCCAGTTCGGTCGTGCGGTATGCGAACAGGCCCGCATCATAATAGAACTCGGCTTCTCCGAGATCGAGCACGACGCTAATGGGCTGGCCGCCCCGGAGCACTTCCACCGTCGCCTTGCCGCCGGTCCGGGCCTGGAGCATGGTCTCGAAGTCATCCCATGTCTCGACCGGGTTGCCGTCTACGGAAACGACCTCATCTCCCGCGCTGAGTCCGGCCTCCCAGGCCGGCATATCCTCTATGACGTATCCGATCTCGCGGGTCGTCGTGACGACGACACCGAGGACGAGGTTCATGCCGATGAAGATTGCGAGGGCCAGCGCGAGGTTCATCACGGGACCCGCCGCGACTATGAAAGCCCTCACGCGCTTGGGCTTGTGAAGAAACTCCCAGTCCTGCCCCTCGAGCTGTTCCTCGGGATTGTCGCCGGCCATCCTCACGTACCCGCCGAACGGAATAGCGCTCAACATGTACTCGGTATCGCCGCGCTTGAAGCCGATGATCCTGGGGCCCATTCCTATGGAAAACGTCAGCACCCTTACGCCGGATCTCTTGGCAGCCAGGAAGTGGCCCAGCTCGTGTACGAAGACGATCACGCTGACCACTATTGCAAAGGCTAGAATGTACACCATGTTATTTGCTCCCGGCGAGGTTCCTGACCAGGCTCCCGGCGAGCTCACGCGCCCAACCGCTCACCCGCATCACCGCCTCTATGTTGTTCGCGTGCGACACCTGATGCGAAGCAATCACCTCTTTCAATATCGTGTAAATATCGCCAAACTTTATCTTTCCCGCAAGAAAAGACTCGACGGCGACCTCGTCCGCCGCGCTGAGGGCCGCTGGCGCGGTCCCTCCCAGGCCCGCGGCCTGGTAGGCCAGCTCCAGGCACGGGAAGCGCTCGTAATCCGGCGGCGCAAAGTCGATCGCCCCCATCCCGGCGAGGTCCAGCCCCGGTATCGGAGCCCGAAGCCGGTCGGGCTGCGTCAGGGCGTATTGAATCGGGAGCCTCATGTCCGGTGGAGAAAGCAGCGCGATGACGCTGCCGTCGACCAGTTCCACCAGGCAGTGGACTATGGACTTCTTCTCGACCAGAACATCTATGCGGTCCGTCGGAACGCCGAAAAGCCAGTGAGCCTCGATGACTTCGAAGCCCTTGTTGAGAAGCGTGGCCGAGTCGATCGTGACTTTTTCCCCCATGCTCCACGTGGGGTGCCTCAGGGCCTCCTCCGCCGTGACCTCAGCGATCTCCGAGGCGGTCATATGCTGGAGCGGCCCGCCCGAGGCCGTGAGTGTTATTCTGGCAACGGCCCCCGGCTCCTCGCCCCTTGTGCACTGGTAGACCGCGCTGTGCTCGCTGTCGACCGGTATGAGGCTCACCCCGGCCCGGGCTGCTTCCCTGGTGATGATCTCTCCGGCGGCGACAAGGCATTCCTTGTTCGCAACGGCGAGGTCTTTGCCTGACCGTATCGCGGCCAGCGAGGGCATGATTCCGGCGGCCCCGACGAGGGCGTTCAGTACGATGTCAGCCCGGTCGATGGAGGCAACCTGCTCGAGGCCCGCCTCACCAGCGACCACTTCGGTCTTCGCGGTCCCGATGAGGTCCTTGAAGCCGCCTACCAGGGCCTCGTCCCCGACTGCCGCAATGGCGGGCTCGAACTCCCTGACTTGCGCGGCGAGGTCTTCGATTCTCCGCCGCGCAGAGAGCCCGACGATTTCAATGGAGCCCGGATGCGCCCGGGCGACGTCGAGAGAGCTCCTGCCTATCGAACCGGTCGAACCCAGTACGGAGACTCTTCTCACAGCACCACCTCTGAGAAAACGAGCTTTGCGAACAGATAGAACACAGGGCCGGCGAAGAGCAGACTGTCGAAGCGGTCGAGCAGTCCGCCGTGTCCCGGAATCAAGTGGGATGAATCCTTCACGCCGGTGCTTCGCTTGAGCATGGACTCGACGAGATCTCCCACGATACAGGCGGCGCCCACCAGCACCGCGCCCAGGACGGCATCACCCGGGGCGAGGAAAGGGGCAAAAGTCGCCCTCGATATGAGGGCGGCGACAATGCATGCCGCAATCCCGCCCAGTGCTCCCTCCACCGTCTTGCTGGGGCTCACCCGGGCCATCAATCTGTGCCTGCCGATCGCCGAGCCGACGAAATAGGCCCCGCTGTCATTGCTCCAGGCGAGGATCAGCACGAGGAAGACCAGCGAACGCCCGATGTCACCCTGGCCGGCAAACTCCGGCTTGAGAGCCTCCGCCGCAAACTCCCGGAGAAGAACGAAGGAGCCGAGCAGCCAGCCGGTGTAGACTACCGCTGTTATGGAAAGCGAGACGCTGAGAACGTACTTCTCGACGTCGACCCTTGCGAGTCTCTCTATCATAGCGACGAAAGCGACAAGCGTTATGACCGCCGCTGCCGCCGCGAGCGAGCCGAAGTAAAACGCGAATACCACGAGGGCGCTGCCCGCCATGACTACGACGCTTGATATCCTGAGGGCGCGCGCCGCCGCCATCCTGGCAAACTCGAGGCTGCCCAGGGCCGCGAGCAGCGCGATGAAGCAGGCGAATGCGAACCCGCCCCTGTGGGTAATCAAAAGCACGATCGGGATGAGGACGATGCCGGCGCCAACCCTCTTAGCCAGCTTCTTGAATGCCATTGTCTTAATGAGAGCCTTTCGTGACGGTGACTCCCCCAAAGCGCCTCTCGCGCTTCTGGTATTCTCCTATGGCCTCATAGAGATGCGCGCGCCTGAAATCGGGCCACAGCGTATCGGTGACCCAGAGCTCCGTATACGCGATCTGCCACAGGAGAAAATTGCTCACGCGCAGCTCGCCGCTCGTTCTGATGAGAAGGTCGGGATCGGGAACGTCACCCCTGTAAAGGCGGGATCTCAGCACCGCCTCCGAGATCCTGCCGGGCTTGAGGTCGCCGGAGTGGACTTCGCGGGCGATACGCCTGACTGCCTCCAGTATCTCTGTGCGGCCGCTGTATGAGAGCGCGAGTATCAGGTTGAGCCCGGTATTCTCCGCGAGGTAGGCTATACTCTTCGAGAGCTCCTCCTGCACCGGACCGGGCAGGTCCTGGATGCGCCCTATCGTGCTCAGTCTCACATTATTCTTGTCGAGCTCGTCCCGTTCCCTCCTGAGCGTTCCGCGAAGGAACTTCATCAGGGCGCTCACCTCGGTCCTGGGGCGGCTCCAGTTCTCGGTGGAGAAGGTGTAGAGAGTCAGGTATTCGACGCCGAGGGCCCCGCATCCCTTCACCACTTCCCTTACTGCCTTGATCCCTGCGCGGTGCCCCGCCACTCTGGGAAGTTTCCTCTTCCCGGCCCAACGCCCGTTGCCGTCCATGATGACGGCCACATGCCGGGGAACGGGACCGGATTCCTTGAGTTTCTCCTCGATCTTCCTGAGTTCTTTCTCGGTCATGAGACCAGCGGCATTCTGGAGTGAGCGGGAAGGCCTGCTTCCCTTAAACCTCCATGATTTCCTTTTCCTTCTGGGCGAGCACCTTGTCGACTTCCTCGACGTACCTGTCGGTGAGCTTCTGGACCTTGTCCACGGCCTTATGGGAATCGTCCTCGGAGATCTCCCCGTCTTTCTGGGCCTTCTTGAGATGCTCGTTCGAATCCCGGCGGATGTTCCTCACGGAGACCCTCGCCTCTTCGGCGTGCTTCTTAACGAGCTTGACGAGTTCCACCCTGCGCTCCTCCGTCAGAGGAGGGATGGGGAGCCTTATGACGTTCTTATCTGTATTGGGGACGAGCCCCGTATTGGATTTCTGGATGGCCTTCTCGACATCAGAAACGATGGTCTGATCCCACGGCTGCACGAGGATCATTCGGGGCTCAGGCACGCTGATGCTCGCGACCTGATTGAGCGGCATCGACTGCCCGTAGGCGTCGACCTTGATGCCGTCGAGCAGAGTGGTCGTCGCCTTGCCCGTCCTTATTGTGGCCAGTTCACGTCTGAATGCTGCAATAGACTTCTTCATTTTGTCTTCAGACTCTTCAAGAATCAGATCAATCATGCGGCGCCCCCTCGACTATCGTTCCTATTCTCTCTCCCAGCACGACACGTTTGATGCTCTCCTCTTCGTGGACATTGAAAACCACGACGGGGATGTTCCGGTCCTCGCACAGTGCCAGAGCGGGTCTATCCATGAAGTTCAATCTCATGTCGATCGCATCCTTGAAACTCAGGCGCTCGTAACGGGTCGCGCCGGGGTCGACCATGGGGTCGGCCGAGTAAACGCCGTCCACCTTGGTGGCCTTGAGGAGCGCATCGGCGCCCGTCTCAGCCGCGCGGATCGCCGCGGCGGTGTCGGTTGTGAAGAAGGGGCTCCCAGTCCCGCCGGAAAAGACGACCACCCTCCCGCCGGCGAGAAGCTCGGTGGCCCTGTCGGGATTATATGCGGCCGCCAGCGTGCCGACCGGGATCGGGGACATCACGACGACCTCGAGCCCCTCGCGCCGCCCGACATCGCGTATGGCCAGACCGTTTATGACGGTGCCGAGCATGCCGATGTGGTCGGCCGTGACGCGCGAGAGCCCTGAACTTCCGGAATCACAACCCCTGAGGATATTGCCGCCGCCCACCACGATGCCCACGCTGGTCCCCAGGTCCATCACGGACCCGACCTGCTTTAAGACAGTGGCTATGAAAGCGGTATCGATCCCGTTATCGGAGGAACTGCCCAGCACTTCTCCGCTGAGCTTCAGGATTACCCTCTTGTAAAGAGGAGCAGTCACATGCTACCTCTCGTTCCTTATGACTCCTGGCCTAGCTCGTACCTGGTGAATCTTCTCACCACGATGTTCTCGCCGACCTTGCCGGCGAATTCCCTGACCAGGTCACCGATCTTCCTGTCGGGATCCTTGATGTATTCCTGATCGAGCAGACACGACTCCTGCACGAACTTGTCGAGTTTCCCCGCGATGATCTTGTCGATCACCTTCTCGGGCTTGCCCTCTTCCAGCGCCAGCGCCCGGTAGATCTCCTTCTCGCGCTCTATGACGCCCGGGTCCAGGTCCTCCCTGGAAACGGCGAGCGGCCGCGTCGCCGCGATCTGGAGCGCCACGGCATGCACGAGTTCGACGAACTCGTCCGTCCGGGCGACGAAATCGGTCTCTGAATTGACTTCGACGATCACGCCGATGCGGTCGCCGGGATGAACGTAGGCGTGGACCAGGCCCTCAGTCGCCTTCCTGTGCGTGATCTTGGCGGCCTTCTCCTGCCCCTTCTTCCTCAGGTACTCGATCGCCTTGTCTATGTCGCCGCCTCCCTCCTTGAGGGCGGCCTTGCAGTTCATGATGCCTGCGCCCGTTTTCTCGCGCAGCTCTTTTATCTTGTCCATCGACATTTCCATGAATTCCTCCCGAACTACGCTGCAGGTTTGTTTGCGGCTCTGGCCGTCCTGGCAGGTGCGGCTTCGGCCTCTCCTGCTTCATCCTCTTTATCCGGAACAACCGCGCCTTCGGTCTTGAGGCCCCTGGCCTCTATCGCGCTGTTCGAGATGGCCCTCGAAAAGAGCCTTATCGAGCGGATGGCGTCATCATTGCCCGGGATGGGGTAGTCTATGGGGTCGGGATCGCAGTTGGTGTCCACAACGCCGATGACCGGGATGCGGAGCCTGTTGGCCTCGGCTACGGCAATCTTCTCTTTTCTCGTGTCCACGACGAAGACCAGTCCCGGCAGCCCTTCCATGTTCCGGATACCGTCGAGCACCTTCTCCAGCTTGGCCTTCTGCTTCATGAGCATCGTGCCTTCCTTCTTGGAGAGTGCCGCCAGCCTTCCGTCGGCCTCCATGGCCTCGAGGTCCTGGAGGCGCTTGACGTTGTTCCTTATGGTCTTGTAGTTGGTCAGCATCCCGCCGAGCCAGCGCTCGGTGACATAGACCATGTCACACCGCTTGGCCTCTTCCCTGATAACGTCCTTGGCCTGTTTCTTGGTGCCGACGAAGAGGATTTGCTTGCCGCTTTCGACGACCTGCTTGACTTTCTTGGTGGCGTTCTCCAGGGCCGCGAGCGTCTGCTGGAGATCGATAATGTAGATGCCGCTTCTTTCGACGAAGATGAACCGCTTCATCTTGGGGTTCCATCTCCGCTTCTGGTGGCCAAAATGAACGCCTGCTTCAAGCAGGCTTTTCATGGTAACGCCTTCTACTGCCATGTCGGTACCTCGCTTTTGGGTTTAGCCTCCGCCACCCTGTCCTCTCCACCGGACCCGTGGTCCGGACCCGGAGAGGAACCGGGAGACGTGTGAATTTGTATATTACCTCTTGGAGAACTGGAATCTCTTCCGCGCCCCGGGCTGTCCGTACTTCTTGCGCTCTTTCATCCTCGGGTCGCGCGAGAGAAAACCGGCGTCTCTCAAGGGCTTGTAAAGCGTCTCGTCCAACGCCGCGAGCGCCCTGGCGAGGCCGAGCCTGACGGCTCCCGCCTGCCCGGTCTTGCCTCCGCCGCGAACGTCCACGATGACATCGATCTGATCGCCAGAGGTGTAGAGTCTCAGGGGCTCTTCCGCGTGAATCGTCATGGAGTCCCTGTTGAAGTAATCGCGGAACCCAAGGCCATTGACGAGCCGCTTACCGCCGCCTTCAAGGATCGAAACCCTTGCCACCGACTCTTTCCTTCTGCCGGTCGCCCTGCTAAGCTGCTTCAAACATTCACCTCCCCCCGCTATTTCAATTCGAGTGTTTCCGGTTTCTGAGCCTCGTGAGGATGTCCGGCCTCGCGGTAGACTCTGAGTTTCTTCGCCATTTTCCGGCCGAGTTTCGTATGCGGGAGCATGCCCTTTATGGCCTTCTCTACGACCATCTCGGGCTTCTCGGCCATCAGCTTCTCATAACCGATACGCTTGAGGCCCCCCGCATAACCAGAATACCGGGTCATTTCCTTCTGCGTAATCTTGTTACCCGTCAATACGATCTTGGAAGCATTGACCACTATGACGTGGTCGCCGACGTCGACATGCGGGGCGTACCGGGGCTTGTGCTTGCCTCTCAATATGCCCGCAACGCGGCTCGCCAGCCGGCCGAGCACCTGGCCGTCCGCGTCGACGACATACCACTTCCTATCCACGCTTTCCATATACTCCTCCCAGAGCATTCGGTGATAATCGTAGCTTTCTAACCAATTTAACACCCCCGCTCCCCCCTGTCAACGCCTAAAACACATGGGGGTCAGGTCTTGAAATGCACAATCATTTGAGGGCAAAGGGAGGCTTAAACATGCCCTTTTCGGTGATGATGCCCGTAATGAGGCCGGCGGGAGTGACGTCAAAGGCGGGATTTGCCGCGCGCACGCCCTCGGGCACGACGCGCGTCCCCGCAATGGTGGTCACCTCCTCCTCATCCCTCTCCTCTATGGGTATCTGGTCGCCGCGCGCCAGGTCCAGGTCGATGGTGGACGACGGGGCGGCCACGTAGAAGGGAACACCGTTGGCAGCTGCGCTCAGGGCCACGCCGTATGTGCCTATCTTGTTTGCAAAGTCGCCGCACGCCGCGATGCGGTCGGCGCCCACAAAGACCATGTCAACCTTGCCCCGGGCCATCATGAGATGCGCGGCCGAATCGCATACGACCGTGACGTCTATGCCCGCGTGCTTGAGCTCCCAGGCCGTGAGCCTCGCGCCCTGCAGGAGCGGCCTGGTCTCATCGGCGATCACCTGGAGCTTCACGCCCCGCGAATGCGCGACATATACCGGCGCAATCGCCGTCCCAAAACCCGAGGTCGCAAGGCCGCCGGCGTTGCAGTGAGTCAGCACCGTCATGCCGCTTTCGATGAGCCCGGCCCCGATCTCGCCGATCCTGTAACCCATGTCGAGGTCTTCCTCGTATATGCGCCCGGCCTCGGCCTCCAGCGCCCGGGCCGTCTCCCCGGGCGAGCGGCCGTCCCTGCCGGCGGTGAGCACGTCCCGCATCCTGCCCAGGGCCCAGAAGAGATTCACAGCGGTCGGCCTCGTCCCGTTGAGTTCGTCTATGGCGGAGGCGACGCCGGTCTCGAAGCTCTCCCAGGATGCGCCGGCCCGCCTGCGGGCCTCGAGCGCGACCCCCATGGCCGCGGCTATGCCTATAAGCGGCGCGCCCCTCACGGCGAGCGTCCTGATGGCGACCGCGAACCCGCCCAGGTCCCTGAGCTCGATGTGGACCTCCGATCGGGGAAGCGCGCGCTGGTCTATGATGCGCACGGCATCCCCGAGCCACTCGATGGGCCTGACGGGCGGTTCATGCATTCCTATTCTCCCATGATCTGCACTACTACCCTGCGGCCCCTCGGCCGGTTATCGAAATCTATAACGACTATCTGCTGCCATGTGCCGAGGAGAAGACTCTTGGATTTGAAAGGGACCGTGAGGCCGGCCTTGAGCAGCGCCGCCCGTACATGCGAGAAGCCGTTACCGTCCCCCCACGTCGCATCATGCGCATATGTCATGTTGCGCGGGGCGAGCCTTTCAAAGGCCTCCGGGATGTCCCTGAGAAGCCCCGGCTCGTATTCGATGGTTGTAACCCCGGCGGTGGACCCCGGAGTGAAGACGGTCACGGTCCCCTCGCCGATGTCCGACCCCCTGACGAGATCGGCCACGGCGTCCGTCACGTCCCTTATGTCGCAGTAGCCTTTCATGTCTATCTCGAATTCATGTGTCTCAACCGGCATGGGACTCACCTCCGGGCCGCCCATCGAGCTCCCTGAGGAGGCGGAGCAATCTTACTAGCGGGAGTCCGACGACGTTGAAGTAGCAACCCTCCACGGCTTCGACTATGGCCGCGCCGTACCCCTGTATGCCGTAGGAGCCTGCCTTGTCCATGGGCTCGCCCGTCCCGATGTACGCCCTTATCTCCCCCGCGCTCATTTCCCTTATCTTGACGCGCGTCGTCTCGTAACCCGCCGCGCTCTCTCCGGTCGCGGCATCCACAACCGCCAGGCCGGTGTATACTACATGCCAGGCGCCCGAGAGCCGGCTCAACATCTCGAACGCCTCATCCTCATCGCGGGGCTTCTCCAGGATCTCTCCGCCCAGAAGCACTATGGTGTCCGCGCCCAGCACCAGCCCCTCCCCCAGGACGCCGGCCACAGACCGAGCTTTCACCTCCGCGAGCCGGATCACATGCGTCACCGGGTCCTCGTCCGCATGGTCCACCTCGTTTATAGCCGGCGGAATGACCTCGAACTCGAAACCCACGAGTTCCAGGAGGAACCGCCTGCGGGGAGAGGCAGAGGCCAGAACCAGCGCGCGATCAAAAAACGGAAACGTACCTGCCACGCCGCTCTCTACCTTTCTATTATAAGGGTCACCGGACCCTCGTTGCGTATCTCGACCATCATCCGGGCCCCGAACTCGCCCGTCTCCACCACAACACCCTCCGCGCGAAGGGCGCTCACGAAGACTCCGTAGAGCCGCTCGGCCAGTTCGGGCTCGGCCGCATCCGTGAAACTCGGGCGCCGGCCCTTGTCGCAATTCCCGTAGAGCGTGAACTGCGAAACCACCAGCGCAGAGCCTCCCACGTCCAGGAGGGAGAGGTTCATAAGCCCCTCATCGTCCTCGAACACCCTCAGGCCCGCGCACTTCCTGGCCAGCCAGACGGCCTCCCCGTCGCCATCTCCCTCGCGGACGCCCAGGAGTATGCACAATCCCCCGGCAATCTGCCCGACCGTCCTCTCGCCGACAATCACCTTCGCCCCGGCGACCCTCTGGACTACTGCTCTCACTTCTTCCCTCCGCGGCTCTTCGCGGCCCCGGGCCCTAACCCAGCTCCAGCCCGAGATAAGCCGAGGACGTATTCACGTTGACGTCCCCGCCAAGCCATCGATACCTGAATTCGATGTACGCGTTGACCAGGCCCGGGAGCGTGCTGGTTATGCCGCACAGAACCTGCATTCCGGGCGAGGAGTCCGTGCCGTCGAGGTCGGGAACGCCGGACTTTGTGAACCAGTCATAACTCAGCCCCCCGCCCGCGTAGAACTTGACAAGACCGAGCGGCAGGATGTCGAGACTGGCATCGGCCGACACCGAAAAGTGCTTCAGGCCCGCGGCGTAGTCCCGCCCGGCGCAATCGGCGCCAAAGTCCTTCGATGAATACTCCGCCCCGAAGTCGAAATCGAGCAGAGGCAACCATCTCACGTGAACCATCAGGCCGAACAGATTGGCCGAGGGCGGCTTGCTGCCGCAGCCATCGTAGAGGTCCCCGTGGAAGTAGTCCCTGCCGAAACGGGCGCTTACGGAACCCTCGGCCACTGAGGCGATCACAAGCAGGCAAATCCCGGCGAGTATCAATGGTCTCATCGTTCCACCTCATTCAGGATCATGGCAAAGGTAAACATCCTTCCGCAGGTGTCGCCGCCAGCCCGGTAGGAGGAGAGCGACCTGCTTTCACATGACGTACACGTATTATCCGTGAAAACCGCCGTCCGGTCAATGCCCTCGTCGGCGAGACGCATCAATACGAGGCGCTTGAGATCAAACACCGTTCTCCCGCCGCGCGAAGCCGCGCACTCGCCGACCTCCCGCTCGCTGAAGGCGCGGAGGAAATCATCCCCCACCTCATAGCAGCAAACCCCGACCGAGGCTCCGACCAGCAGTCTCATGCCGGGAACGCCGGCGCCCCCACCCCCCGCCCCATGCCCGGCCGCGGCCCTCATCTCTCCGAGGAATCTCCCGACTACGCCGGCGGCAATCCCCCTCCATCCGCAATGGGCGACCCCCACGACCCTGGCGCCTTCGCCGATGGCCAGGAGCGGTATGCAGTCGGCCGTGTTGACCCCTATCATCACGCCGCGCCCGGCGGTAACGAGCCCATCACAAGTGGGCGTCTCACAGGTGTCCCCGCCGCCTTCGACACGGACCACGCGGTTTCCGTGAACCTGCACGGGTATCACGATTTTCCGGGGGGCGGGGCTGACATGGTCCCGGACGAAATCAGCCACGCGCCCGCGCCAGGCGGAATCCGGCCTCTCGAATCCCCTGTCTTTGAATACAACCGTGCCGTGCGCGAGCCAGGGGTAGTCGAGACAGCCGTATTTGAGAGACATGCGGCCGCCAACGAGCGTCCTTGAGGGAACTGCCGGGCGGGATACAGATCCGTCACTCACTGAACGCGTCACCTTTCCTTGTGACGTTGTGCACACCTTTGATCCTGCCGATCGACTTGACGACCCGGTCCAGCTGGTGAAGATTTCGGACGTCGACGAGGAAAGAGGCCATTCCCATGACGCCCTCGCTCCTGACGTCGGCGCTCAGGATATCCGCGTTCTCGTCCGATATGGCCTTGGCTATCTCGGCCAGCATGTTACGGCGGTCCTCGTTGGTGACGGTGATGAGCACCGGGAATGCCTGCCTGGGCTCGGTGTCCCATTCGACCTTGATGACACTGCCGCTGTCGACGCCCAGGTTCACCACATTGGAGCAGAACGACCTGTGCACCGAAATGCCCCGCCCCTTGGTCACTAGGCCGACTATGTCGTCACCCGGAACCGGCTGGCAGCACTTGGCGAAGCGGACGACGATATTGTCCATGCCCTGTACCCTGACGCCGGAAGGCGGCGCGGACGGACGCACGTCTTTGAAGAAGTCTGGCGCCTTCTCCTCCTCCGGGAAGGCCTTCCGCACGACCTGGACGATGGATATCTCGCCGAGGCCGATCGCCGCGAGGAGCTGCTCGGCATCGTCCTTGCCGAAGGACTGGGCCAGCTCGTCGAGGTCCTTGTCCTTGAGCGCATCCCGATGTGCCTTCTTGAAGGCCTTCTCCAGCAGGCTCTTGCCCTGTTCGACGCTGTCGCTGTAACCCTTGGACTTGAGCCATCTCTTTATCCTGGACCTCGCCGTCGACGTCGTGACGACCTTGAGCCAGTCGTCGTTGGGCTCGGCGTCCTTCTGGGTGATTATCTCCACGGTGTCGCCGTTCTTGAGCTGGTAGTTGAAGGGGACGAGCCTGCCGTTCACCTTTGCGCCGACGCAGTGGCGCCCGACCTCGGTGTGAACGGCGTAGGCGAAGTCGATGGGCGTCGCTCCCATGGGCAGATTCTTGAGATCGCCCTTGGGCGTGAATATGAATATCTCATTATGATACAGGTCCGCCTTGAGCGAGGTCAGGAACTCGTTGGGATCGGTGAAGTCGCGGAGCCATTCGAGCGTCTGCCTGAGCCAGGTCAGCTGGCGGTCGAGGTCGCGGTCCGACTTGCCGCCCTCCTTGTAGCGCCAGTGGGCGGCGATACCCTCCTCGGCCGTCTTGTGCATGTCCTGCGTACGGATCTGAATCTCCACCATCTCCCCGCGCGGCCCTATTACTGTGGTATGAAGCGACCTGTACATGTTGTGCTTCGGCGTTGCAATGAAGTCCTTTATGCGGTCGATGACCGGCGTGAAGTTCGAGTGAATGACTCCCAGCGCCTTGTAGCAGTCGGCGACGTCCTTTGTGATGACCCTCACGGCCAGGAGGTCGAAAATATCCTCTATGGGACGGCCCTGATTCTGCATCTTCATGTATATACTGTAGAAGTGCTTGGCTCTGCCCTCCACCTCGGCATCGATGCCGTTTTCCTCCAGCTTCTCCATCAGCGGGGCCTTGAGCTCTTCGATGTACCGCTCGCGCTCTCTGCGGCTCTTCGCGATCTGCCTCGAGAGAAACTCGTAGGCATCCGGGTCTATGTGCTTGAGCGCGAGGTCCTCGAGTTCCCACTTCACCCTGGCGATACCGAGCCGGTGAGCCAGGGGAGCGAATACGTCGAGCGTTTCATTCGAGATCCTCACCCTGTCCTCTTCGGGCAGGTACTGGAGCGTGCGCATATTGTGGAGACGGTCCGCGATCTTTATGAGTATCACGCGGACGTCCTTGGCCATCGAGAGCAGCATCTTCCTGTAGTTCTCCATCTGCTGCTTCTCGGGGCTCTCGAAACTCATCTCGCTTATGTGGGTGACCCCGTCAACGATGTCGGCCACTTCATCGCCGAATTCGTGCCTGATCTCATCGAGCCCCACAGGTGTATCCTCGACTATGTCGTGCAGGAGCCCGCCGGCGATGGTCACGGAGTCGAGGTTGAGTTCGGCGAGTATGCGGGCCGTCTCAACGCTGTGCGTGAGATAGGGGGCCCCCGACAGGCGCATCTGGCCCTCATGGGCCATCTGGCTGAAGATGTATGCGCGCCTGATAAGGTCGCGGTCGGCGTCGGGGCGCAGGGCCATAATACCCGACAGGAACCGGTCTATCCCGGGATCTGCGGACGCTGTCTTTTCGCGCTTGCCTGCCATATATCGAACCAACCTCGACCTGATGCTACATAGACCTTATCGGAAAGGGCCCGGGCCTCAAGTAGCGAAATCCTGAAAACCGGGCGGGTGGCGGAGCAGGTAGTAAGCCGAGTTCTGTTCCCGGGGGCCCATAGCCGCCCATCCCCCCCGGGACGATGGTCATTAATCTAAGGATGCGGATTGCCCCGCACCTCATGCGGCCCAACCCGGGAATCATAACGAAGCGGGCAACTTCTCTTCCCCTATTTGGCCTTGCTCCAGGTGGGGTTTGCCTAGCTGCCCCCGTCACCGGGAGCACTGGTGAGCTCTTACCTCACCGTTTCACCCTTGCCGGCCGGAGCCGGCGGTATGCTTTCTGTGGCACTTTCCTTAGGATCGCTCCCACTGGGAGTTACCCAGCACCCTGCCCTTTGGAGCTCGGACTTTCCTCACACGGCAAGCCGTGCGCGACCACCTAACCTGCTCCGGACCTGTCCTCTTGATGCGCTGCTATGGCCAGGTTCGCCAGGTTGTCCGCCTTCTTATTGTGCTTCCTGCGCACATGTGTAACTGAAAATTGATCAAAGTGTTTCGCCAGTTCTTTAAGGCGCCGGTGGAGCTTCGCAAGCGCCGGGTCTTTCACCCTGTACTCCCCCTTAATCTGCTTCGCAACGAGCTCGCTGTCAAGCCTGAGCTCGATCTCCGCGGCGCCCAGCTCGCGGGCTTTCTCCAGCGCCAGGATGGCGGCCTCGTACTCGGCGACGTTGTTGGTCGCCCTGCCGAGATAGCAACTGTCCTCCGCCAGCTCCGTCCCGTCCTCGGCGGTGATGAGCGCGCCGCAACCTGCCTCGCCGGGATTGCCGATCGAAGCCCCGTCGGAATAGGCTATCACTTTGAGATGAGAGGCCGGGGATTTATGTGAGGACAGGTCCGCGGAGAGCGCTAGAATGGCGGCGGCGAGTTTTTCGGGGGAAGCGAATCCGGCTTCAGACCAGGCCTCTTCGACCCGGCTTCCGGAAGCGAGAAGCTCCAGAGCATGTGCGAGGTCCGACTTATTGCGCGTCAAATCACCCTTCTCTCCATACTATGATGCGGCCGCAGCCCTCGCAGGCGATTATGCGCTGCATCTGCTTGAGCTCCTGGATCTCCTGCGGGGGTATTCGCCGGAAGCACCCGCCGCACGCTCCGTTCTGAACCGCGGCGACGGCCAGCCCGGACTTGTTCTCCCTTATCCGCTCGTACCTCGAGAGCAGGGCGTCATCGATGTCGACGACGAGCCTCTTCCTCTCGTCCTTCTTGATCGCAATCTGGTCGGACAGCTCCTTATCCCGCGCGCTGAGGTCGCTCTTGTCCTTCTCGGCCTCGCGCCTGTAACCTGCGAGCTTACTCTCCTCTTCCGCGGCCGTGCCGGAGATCTTCTCCGTGTTCTCGAGAAGCTCAAGGATGGCGTCCTCGATTTTCGAGCTCTTCTCCTTGAGAGCGTCTATCTCGTGCTGGAGGGTCTCGTATTCACGATTGGTCTTGACCAGGTAGAGCTGGCCCTGGAACTTGTTTATCTGCTCCGCAATCGCCTTGAGATCGGTTTCTTTCCCATCCCGGGTCTTGGCGACATCGATCGACTCATCCTTGATCGTCTGGATAGCCTGCTCCATCTGCTTGAGCTTGCTGTCGATATCTTCCTTATCCCCGGGAATCGTGGCCTTTTCCTTCTCCAGCGCGTCTATCTCATCATCGAGCTTCTGAAGCTCGAAGAGGATACCCAGCGTATCTTTCATCAGCGAACTCCTTCTCCTCCCGCTCTCGTAGGCAGGTACGTCTTTACTCCCCACCCTTCCCTTTTTGACGTTTCTCTTACCACGTATACAAGTTCCTTGGCACCGGCCAGCAGGAAGCAGTACCTCGGGAACTCCACAATGCCGACCGGAGACTTGCGCGCCACGACTTTGCCCAGCCCCTTCGAATCCGGCCCGACGTAGAGCCCCACTCCCGACAGCGACGCCTCGTAGAGACCTTCGCCCGGATCGCCGTCCCAGATGAAGACCGTTTCGGCCTGCTCCCTCCCAAGGTTCAGAACGGGCTGGGAACCCAGGACCGAGGCTATCCGCCTGGAAGCGCCCTGCGCGGCAAGCGGGCTCTCGAGCGTGCCCGTCCTGCCCTCGCCGTATTCGGTCCCGGTCGTCGTCTCGTAGACCTCTATTACGGGCTCCTCGTAGGGATGCGATCTTCTGAGGGCCGAAAGCACGCGGCCGAGCTTCTCCTGCGGCACCCTGACTTCCAGCTTCTCCTCTTCGACCTCTTCGAGTTTCCCGGCCTGCCCGACCGTCGGCTTGCTGCCCTTCTCGCCGTAGAAAGTCCCCTTGCCGGCGGCCGTGAAAGAACATTTGCTATAGAGTCCGTAACGGCCGGCTCCTCCGGCGAACACGGCCTCCCTCACCTTGGGGACGTCACCGGCAGGGAGAAAGGTCATCACCTTATGGTCGGCTTCCTTGCCGAGCACGCGCACGGGAACCGGCTCCCTCACCGCGAGCGCCCTGGCGATTGTCGACACGACTCCCCAGGAATGATACCGCCACGCGTGTCCCACGAATCTCACGAGCAGGCCGCCCGCCGAATTCAATGAGCCGGCAAGAAGCGCCCGCGCCTTCTCATCGATGCCGCCCATGTAGGCCACGTACGTGCCGGCTTCTCCCTCGGTCTTGGCGACTATGCCCTCAAGCTGCCCGGGGCTCCAGGCAACGTAGAAGCGGTCGATCTCGAGGTCCCTTCTGCCTATCCACGAGATACGCGGGGCGGACTGGGCGCAGCCCAGGGGGGCGAACTCGTCAATCAGGTCATCCAGTATAGCCGCTCTCAAAACGCACCCCCCCTAAAGCAGAAAAGGCGTGTACCGTTCACCGGCACACGCCTGGAGCATCGATCCCCGGTTCAGGGTAATGACAGAGTTTTCTTTTCCTCACCAGTGCTTCCCCCGCCGCCGTGCGTGTATGGTGGGCGATACTGGACTTGAACCAGTGACCTCCCGCGTGTGAGGCGGGCGCTCTAAACCACTGAGCTAATCGCCCTAGTCAAAGAGTCACAAAAGCAAAAAATGGTGGGCCCACTAGGTTTCGAACCTAGGACCTTCCGGTTATGAGCCGGGCGCTCTGACCAACTGAGCTATGGGCCCGTAAGAGAATAACTATATGATGCTCCATAGCACCGTCAAGCGAAAACTACTGAGGCTCGATGTAACCCGTGAGTTTCCTCGCCCTCGAGGGATGCTTGAGCTTTCTCAAGGCCTTGGCCTCGATCTGGCGCACCCTCTCCCTCGTCACGTTGAAGATGCTCCCGACCTCCTCCAGCGTTCTCGGACACCCGTCACCGAGGCCGAACCGGAGCCTGATTACCTTCTCCTCCCGCCTCGTAAGGGTGGAGAGCACGTTGCTCATCTGCTCCTGAAGCATGACGAAGGCAGCCGACTGCGCGGGCGAAACCACCTTGGTGTCCTCTATGAAATCGCCCAGGTTGCTGTCCTCGTCCTCCCCGATGGGCCTGTCCAGGGATATCGGCTCCTGGGCGGCCTTGAGCACGCTCTTCACCTTGTCGGCCGGAAGGTCGAGCGTCTTGGCGATTTCCTCCGGCGAGGGCTCGCGCCCATACTCCTGAACCAGCCTTCTCGACGCGCGTATGACTTTGTTGATGGCCTCGATCATGTGCACCGGGACCCTGATGGTCCTGGCCTGGTCCGCAATCGCTCTCGTGATCGCCTGCCGGATCCACCAGGTGGCGTAGGTGGAGAATTTGTAGCCCTTCTTGTAGTCGAACTTCTCCACCGCCCGCATGAGCCCGCTGTTGCCTTCCTGTATGAGGTCGAGGAACTCCAGGCCCCTGTTGACGTAGCGCTTGGCTATCGAGATCACGAGCCTGACATTGGCCTCGATCATTCTCTTCTTGCCGTCGATGACCAGCCGCTCGCCCTCTTCTATCATGCCGACGAGCCGGGAGAGATCGGCGGTGGTCATCCTGGCTTCGACTTCTACTCTTCTGATCTTCCTCTTCGCGTTCTTTATGCGCCTTTCATAAGCCTGCCACTCGGCCTTGCCGCGGCCGGTCTCTTTCCTGACCTTGCGGACCCGGCTCGGGCCCCTGGCGCACTCGCGCGCGAAGGTCATGATGTCCGGCACCAGGTAGCCGGCCTCGGCCTCGACATCGCGGATCTCTTTCTGGCTCTCGCCGATCCTGGCCGACAGGTTCTTGGGGCGCTCGGTGAGCCTCGCGATCTGCTGCCGGTGAAGCCTGAGATCCGCCAGCTCCTTGGACATCTTCTTCCTGTGCTTCGCAAGCTGCGCGACGACGGCCTTCTCGCGGTTCTTACCCGACTTGGCCCTGAGCTGCTTATTGAGTTTCTCGATCTCAACCTGGACTCTTGCAATCCTCTTGATCGAGCGTAACGCCCTCTGCCTTTCGCGCCTGCCCGTGTAGAGCGGGCCCCATGCGCCCACGTCGACCTGCAGGAAGTCCTCGATCCTGATCTTGCCTTTCTCGAGCTTGGATCCCAGAGAGAACAGGTCCTTGAAGGAAGTGGGGCAGTTGAAAACGGCGTCTTCGATCATAGCCTGGCCGTCCTCGATCTGCCTCGCCAGATTGATCTCGCCTTCCCTGTCCAGGAGCGGGACCTTGCCCATCTCCCTTAAGTACATGCGAATCGGATCGTCGTACCGCATACTCTGGGAAGCCATCTGGGCCTCGCGCCGCCGGGCCTTCTCCTTGTCTTTCTTCTTGCGCTTCGCCAGCGCCTCTTCTGGAGAGTCGACGACGTCGAGTTTCATCTTGTTGAACATGATATGGACTTCGTCCATATCCTCCACAGTGGCCTCGTCGCCCAGGAATTCATTGATCTGGTCGATCGTGATGAATCCCTGCTTGATGCCCTGTTCCTTGAGTTTTCGCACCACTTGTGCACGCAACCCAGACTTCATGTCTCTCCCTTCTCCTTCCCTTGAGGGGACCCGGCGCTACAAGGTCAGGTGGAAAGCGTTCTCAACTTCTCTGCCAGGCCCTGCCGCTCTGAAAGCAGGGTACTCAAGCGTTTGGCATCACCCTCCTTCTCGGCCAACTGGATCTGCTGACGCAATTCGTCTATTTGTGTTCCGATCTTTTTTTTCAGGATGAAGTTGACGTGGTCGGACACCATCTTCTCGGCGTTGACGTCGTCATCGAATTCGAGGGTGCACTCGGCGAGCAGCCGTCTGGTGGGTTCATCTTCGATAACCGTATGAAGCGCACTGGCGTCGAAGGATAATTCTCGCGATTTCCGGTCCAATATCAACTCGGCTATGGCTCTGGCCCTCGCGTCAACGAAGTCGGCCGGGGAGATCTTCTCGAATACCCTCCCGGCATGCTGCGGCATCCCCACCAGTATAGATACTAAGGATTTCTCGATTCTATCGCAAGGCGCTTGCCCTTCTTTCTCGGACGGCCCGTCACGCCTGCCGCCGGCGGGCATCCTCCTGAGGGTCCCCTCGAGCTTGTGCTCCGGTATGCCGGTCCGCTCGTAGAGCAGCCGCATGTCGATTGAGCGCCTCGTGGGGTCCGCGATTCTGCTCATTATGCCCAGGGCCAGCTTTATGGCCTCCTCCTTCTCGCGGGCCGAAGTCTCGGAGAATATGAAATCAACGTAATGTGCCCCCTCTTCGACCAGGTTCCTGACTTCATCGGCCCCGTGCTCTCTGACAAAGGAGTCGGGGTCCTCCCCGGCTGGGAGCCTCACGATGCGCACCTTGAGCCCGGCCTCGGCAGCCGAGGCGCAGCCCCTCAAGGTCGCTATCTTGCCGGCCTGGTCGCCGTCGTACATGAAAACGACCTCCGGGCAGAACCTCCTGAGGTTCTTGGCATGTCCCACGGTGAAGGCCGTCCCCAGCGAGGCGACCGTGTTTCCCATTCCCTGCATGTGCATCGCAACGACGTCGAGGTAGCCCTCCACGACAATGGCCATGCCCGCAGCCCCGATTTCGCGCCGGGCCCGGTGAAGCCCGAAGAGGGTCCTGCCCTTCTTGAAAATGACCGTCTCCGGCGAGTTGATATACTTGGGCTGCGAATCATCCAGCACCCTTGCACCGAACGCGAGTATTCTCTTGCCCGTCGGGTTGGGTATGGGGAAAATCAGCCGCTTGTGGAATCGATCTCTGACGCCGCTTTCCCAGGACGAGGCGAGCCCCAGGTCGACGAGCTTCCGGGTGTCGAGGCCCCTCTTCTGCGCCTGGCCCACCAGGAGCCTCCCGTCCGAGGGGCAGTAGCCGATGAGAAAGTCCTTCTCGATGTCCTCGGGAATGCCGCGCGAGCGCAGGTAGTCACGAGCCTCCAGGCCCTCCTTGGTGTTGAGGAGCGCCGCGCGATAGACCTTGGTGGCAAGCGCGTTTATCCTGTATGTCAGCTCGGCTTCGGAGGAGTCCCGCCCGCCCCGCCTTGGAAGGTCTATGCCGTAGCGCTTGGCGAGCATTTCCAGGGCGTCGCCGAAGGTCAGATTCTCGTACTGCATCAGGAAGTTGAAGACGTTTCCGCCGGCTCCGCAGCCGAAGCAATGGTAGATCTGCTTGTCGGGCACCACGTAGAAAGACGGGTCCTTGTCCTCGTGAAACGGGCAGCGCGCCCTGAAGTCCTTGCCCGCTTTGGTCAGGGGAAAGTAGCCCTGCACGACTTCTACAATGTCGGCGGCTTCCCTTACCTGCTCGATCACGCTGTCGGAGGTTCTGCCTGGCAACCGGTTCTCCTCCCCTGCTCTGCCCCTATTGTCTAATCCGTCTTGAGCTCGACGACTGTGACACCCGTACCGCCTTCATAGTAGTCACCGAATCTGAAAGACCTCACCCGGGGGTGGGCCGAGAGCATCTCCCGGATCCGCTTGCTCAGTATGCCCCGTCCCTTGCCGTGTATTATCCTGACGCTCGGATACCCGCATAGCAGTGCCCCGTCAAGGTACTTGTCCACTTCCTCCCACGCGTCCTCGGCGGTCATGCCGCGGACGCTGATCTCCGAGGGCACATCTCTGGGTTCATACACCACCGGCTGGGCCGCCCGCTTCACTTCCCTGGTCTCGGCCTCGAACAGGTCCTTAAGGTCGATCTCGGCCCTGAGCGACCCCACGAGCACCTCCACCCGGCCCCTGGAGTCGGGAAGCGACAGGATCACCCCGTCGCTCGCCAGGGGCTTTACGAAGGCCCGCCCGCCCACGCGGACCCCGGCGAGCGGAGCGCGCGGCTCCTCCAACTCCTCGGCGGCCTCCGCCAGTTTGGCCGACTCCTCGTTTATCTCGCTTTCGATCCGCCGGACGTCCTCCGCGTCCGCGCGGCTCTCCTTGAGTTCCTTGACGAACCTCCTGGCCGTCCGCCGCGCATCCTCGACTATGCCCCTGGCCTCCTTAAGGGCCTGCTTCTTGAGCTCGCGGTCATGTTCCCTGATCTCGGCTAGCAACTTCTCATGTTCGGCCCTGAGCCGCTCCACCTCTTCCCTGCCCGCATCTACCGTGGTCTGCCGCTCCTCGAGGCCCTTCATCTTCTCCAGAAGCTCCCGCGTCAGGCCCTCCAGCTCGACCGTCGCCTCCCCGCAGTAGTCCTTCGCGCGGCGGATGAGGTTCTCATCCACGCCGAGCCTGGAGGCGATCTCGAAGGCATGGCTCGCCCCGGGGATGCCCTGGATCAGCCTGTAGGTAGGCCTGAACCTCTCGCTGTCGAATTCCATGGACGCGTTCTCGATTGATTCCGTCTCGTGGGCGAACACTTTCAGGCTGGTGTGATGCGTCGTCGCGAAAACCACGGCGTTCTTCTCCAGCAGGTCCTCGATGACGGCGCGGGCGATGGCCGCCCCCTCCAGCGGATCGGTCCCGGCCCCGGCCTCGTCCAGAAGCACCAGCGTGCGTCCGTCGGCGTTGGAGAGGATCTTGATCACGTTCTGCATCCTGGACGAGAAGGTGCTCAGGCTGAGCTCGATGGACTGCTCGTCACCGATGTCGGCGTAGATTTTATCGAACAGGTCGATGTCGGTGCCGTCCTCGCAGGGAATGTGAAAACCGGTGCGGGCAAGCAGAATGAGCACACCGACCGTCTTAAGCGCGACTGTCTTTCCGCCTGCGTTGGGCCCCGTGATCAGGAGACCGCGCCGTCCGTCGCTTATGCTGACGTCGAGAGGCACGATACCGAAATCCGGGTCGGCCTTCGCCTGGCGGATGAGCAGGGGGTGCCTGCCGCCCGCGATGACCGTCCTGCCCTCCTCGTTTACCGAAGGCTCCCGGCAGCCATACTCGAGGCTGAACCTCGCCCCGGCATACGCGGCATCGATGTCGCACAGGCGGGCCATGTCGTCGTCGAGATCCGCCGCTCGGTCCCGCACCGCGTCCGTGAGCTCGCGCAGTATTCTCAAGATCTCGTTCTTCTCCTCCAGCTCGAGCGTCCGAAGCGTGTTGTTGAGCTCAACCGTCTGCATAGGCTCGATGAAGACGGTCGCGCCGCTCTGTGAGGTGTCGTGGACGATGCCCGAGACCTTGCTCCTGGAGCCGGCCTTCACCGGAACCACGTAGCGGCCGTTCCGGATGGTGATGATGCTCTCCTGCAGATGGGTCTCGATGCCCTCTTTCCCCAGTATTTTCGAAAGCGCCTTTGAGATTCTGGCGCTCACGCGGGCCTTTTCCTGCCGGACCCTGCGAAGCGACGGCGAGGCGTCGTCTTTTATGTTGGTGTCTTCGTCAATCGCGCGGTCAATGGCTTTTTCGAGGTCGCGATGTTCCGTAAGGCCCGAGGCGAGTTCCCACAGCCGCGGACACTCTTCCCTGTTCTGGTGGATGAACGCCCTGAGGAGCCGCACGACCCTGGCCGCGATCCCCACGTCGAGAATCGATGCTGCGTCGAGAACGGCGCCGGGAATCGCCGACCGCTTGAGCGCCGGTCTCACGTCGACGGCATCCGACAGGGGCGGGGTCTTGCCCCACTCGATGAGGCGCCGCATCTCGCTCACCTGTCCCAGCCGCAACAGGGCGCCGGCCCTCGAATCCAGGGGGGAGAGATTGAGCACCCGGTCCCTGCCCGCGTCCGAGGATGCGAACCGGGCGACGAGATCCAGGACCTTGTCAAACTCTAGAACATGAAGAGTATGCTTCTCCATAATGGAGTCTGCTCACCGCACCCGGGTAGAAGGAACCAGCCAAATAGAATGAAAAAAAAGCGTTTCCAGACGACAGTGGTAGTGATGGTAGGGCTCAGACTTCCTTTTCCGTAAGCAGGTCCTTTACGACCTTGCGGACCATGGAGCCGTCAGCCCGGTTGACTACCTGGGGCATAAGGACTTTCATGACCTTGCCCAGATCACGCACGCTCCCCGCGCCGGATTCCTCAACGGCCCTGGCGGCCAGGTCCTTTATCTCGTCATCGGAAAGACTGGGAGGCATGTAGCCGTCAAGGACTTCGATTTCCCTACGCTCTCTCGCAGCTAGGTCGCTCCGGCCGCCCTTCTCGAAAAGCTCGATGGCCTCTTTCCGCTTCTTGATCTCAGTAGCGATGGCCTTATAGATCTCGTCTTCCAGGAGTTCGCCCCTCTTGGCAACGCTGGCTTCCTTTAGCCTGGTGCGCAGCAGGCGAAGGACGCTGACAACCGTCTCATCTCCGCTTTTCATGGCGGAGGTCAGGTCTTCCTGGAATTTTTCCTCAAGACTCATCGATATCGTGCCCGTTGCGATTGCTTCTTAAGAAGCTTGCGCCGCGCGGCAAGAACTTTCCGTTTCTTCCGTTCACTAGGTTTCTCGAAGTGCTGATGTCTTCTATACTCCGAGAGAAGACCTTCCCTTTCGCATACCTTCTTAAATCGCCGGAGGGCACTCTCAAATGACTCGTTATCCCTCACGATGATGCTGGCCAAAAAAAGCCACCTCCCCTCCAAAGCCGATATTGGAGCGTGTAAAAAGAATACACTCCTCAACAGTGTTTTTCGCCAAGTATCAATATAGCAGATAGGCTACAGCCTGTCAAGCCCTACACGTACTTTGTATGAAATCGCAGCTAACTCATTGATAGAATTATAGTTACAATATAAACAGCCTGCCGCTCACCTGAGAAACAGCCTGATGAGCGCAACTGCCGCTATGGCAGCTGTCTCGCTCTTGAGCCGCGCCCCTCCCAGGCTGAAGACGCCTGCTCCAAGTTCTTTCAGCGCCTCGATTTCGGCCTCGCCGAACCCGCCCTCGGGCCCAACGAAAAGGCCGATGTTCCGCACGCCTTTAAGCAGCGCAGGCTCGAGAGTCCGCCCGGTCTCCTGCTCATGGGCGAGAAGAACCAGGTCCAGGCCCCGGGCCTCGCCGAGTGCCTCGCCGAAAGCCGCTGCGGGCAGCACCTCCGGCAGATACACTCTGAGCGACTGCTTCATGGCCTCAACCGCGATCTTGTTCCACCGGTCGAGGCGAGCTGCGGCATCCCTCTGAAGCGCCCGCTCGGTCGAGAGCGGGACTATTGAGTCGGCTCCGAGTTCGACGCACTTCTCGACCAGAAGGTCCATTCTCTGGGGACGGATCATGC